>NZ_LYTP01000011.1:0-88802 GCF_001672435.1 Mesorhizobium sp. AA23 | reverse complement strand
CCCCTCCAAGCCTCCGCCGCCGCCCTCGGCTTCGTCACCAAGGCCGCCGATCCGCGCACCCGCATCGCCGCCTGCCCCGGAGCGCCCGCCTGCGCTTCCGGCCGCATCGCCACCCGCGCCATCGCCGAAAAAATGGCAACGGAAAGCCCCGACCTCCTCGATGCCTCCCTCACCCTCCACATTTCCGGCTGCGCCAAGGGCTGCGCCCATCCCGGCCCAGCGGGCCTCACCCTGGTCGGCGACGAAAACGGAGCCGGACTTGTCGTGGACGGGACGGCAAAGGCCCTTCCTGCCGGATACAGGCCGGGCTATGACGCCGCGCGCGGGGTCGCCGGCATTGCGGCGGCGATCCGCAACGCACGGCATCCCGGCGAGACCGCCGCCGCTTGCCTCACAAGGCTCGGCGCGACTGAGATCGCCGAACTCTATCGACGGAACTGAAGAATGGCCGCCTACGACTATATCCATGACGGGATGGCGATCTACGAGCGCTCGTTCGCCATCATCCGCGCCGAGGCGGACTTGTCGCGCTTTTCCGAGACAGAGGCCGATGTCGCGATCCGCATGATCCACGCCTGCGGCCAGGTCGAGGCAGCCAGCCAGTTCGTATTCTCCAGCGGTTTCGTTGAAGCGGCCCGTGCCGCCCTTGCCGCCGGGGCGCCGATCTTCTGCGATGCCGAGATGGTCGCCCACGGCATCACCCGTGCCCGCCTGCCGGCCGGAAACGAGGTGATCTGCACGCTGCGCGACCCGCGCACCGTCGATATCGCCAAGGAAATCGGCAACACGCGCTCGGCCGCCGCTATCGACCTTTGGAGCGAGCGCATGGCAGGTTCGGTGGTCGCCATCGGCAACGCACCGACCGCGCTGTTCTATCTGCTCGAAAAACTGCGCGACGGCGCGCCGAAGCCGGCCGCCATCATCGGCATGCCGGTTGGTTTCGTCGGTGCTGCCGAATCCAAGGATGCACTGGCGGAAAACTCCTACGGTGTGCCTTTCGCCATCGTGCGCGGCAGGCTGGGCGGCAGTGCCATGACGGCCGCAGCACTCAACGCATTGGCGAGGCCAGGCCTGTGAACGCTTTCCCCAAAGGCCGGCTCGTCGGCGTCGGCACCGGTCCCGGCGATCCGGAGCTATTGACGCTGAAAGCCGCGCGGGCATTGGCTGAAGCGAATGTCGTCGCCTATTTCGCCAAGCGCGGCAACAACAGCAACGCGCGCGCCATCGTCGAGGCGCGCTTTCGCCCGGATATGGTCGAGCTGCCGCTGCTCTATCCGGTGACGACCGAGATCGACAAGGATCACGACGACTATCGCTCGCAGATCACCGATTTCTATGAGCAGTCCGCCGAACAGGTCGCCGGGCATCTCGGCGCCGGCAAGATGGTGGCCGTGCTGTCGGAGGGCGATCCGCTTTTCTACGGCTCTTACATGCATCTCCATGTGCGCCTCTCGCACCGATTCCCGACCGAAGTCATTCCCGGTATCACCGCCATGTCCGGCTGTTGGTCCGCGACCGGCCTGCCGATCGTCCAGGGCGACGATGTGCTGACCGTGCTTCCCGGCACGATGAGCGAGTTCGAGCTGACGCGACGGCTGGCCGATACCGATGCCGCCGTCATCATGAAAGTCGGCCGCAATCTGCCGAAGATCCGCCGCGCGCTGGAAGCGACCGGCAAGCTGGCGAAGGCCGTCTATGTCGAGCGCGGCACCATGCCGGGCAGCGTCTCGATGCGGCTCGCGGAAAAGCCGGACGACAGGGCCCCCTATTTCGCCATCGTGCTGGTTGCCGGCTGGTCGGCGCGTCCCGGAGTTCCCGGAGCAAAGCCATGAGCGGCCGCCTCACCGTGATCGGCCTCGGTCCCGGCAATGCCGATCAGGTGACGCCGGAGGCGATCCGCGCCGTGACGGAGGCCTCCTTCTTCTATGGCTACAAGCCCTATCTCGACCGGCTCGAGCTGCGACAGGATCAGACCCGCATCGCCTCCGACAATCGCGAAGAGCTAGCCCGCTCGAACGAGGCGCTGGCCAAGGCAGCCGAAGGTCACAGCGTCGCTGTCGTGTCCGGCGGCGATCCCGGCGTATTCGCCATGGCGGCCGCCGTCTGCGAGGCGATCGAAGCCGGTCCGCCAGAATGGAGGTCAATCGAGCTCGCGGTCGTCCCCGGAGTCACCGCCATGCTCGCGGTCGCCGCCCGCATCGGCGCGCCGCTCGGCCATGATTTCTGCGCCATCTCGCTCTCCGACAATCTAAAACCCTGGGAGCTGATTGAGCTGCGTCTGCTGGCGGCGGCCGGGGCCGGCTTCGTCATTGCGCTCTACAATCCGATCAGCAAGGCGCGCCCCTGGCAGCTCGGCGGCGCCTTCGAATGCCTGAAGGCTATCCTGCCGGGCACCACCCCCGTGATCTTCGGCCGCGCCGCCGGCCGGCCCGATGAGCGCATCGAGGTGTTTTTGCTCGCCGACGCCCATGCGGCAAAGGCCGACATGTCGACCTGCGTCATCATCGGCTCGCCCGAGACCCGCATCATCAAGCGCGGCGACAAGCCCGCGCTGGTCTACACGCCGCGTTCGGCAACTGGGTCGAGAAAATGATCGACCATCGCAGCCAGCTGATCGACGGTCTCGGCCGACGCAACGTCCGGCAGCGGCGGCCTGCGCACCATGATCACCTCGATGCCGAGCGAGCGCGCCGCGGCGATCTTGCCGTAGGTCGCCTCGCTGCCGCTGTTCTTCGAAACGACGGTATCGATGGCGTATTTTTCAAGCAGCGCGCGCTCGTCCGCTTCGGGAAACGGCCCGCGCGCCAGAATGTAAACTGCGTCAGGCACAGCCAGCTTCGGCTCGATCGGGTCGACGCTGCGAATGAGATAGCGATGCTGCGGAGCGGCCTCGAACGCGCCGGCTTCCTGCCGGCCGATCGCCAGCAAGACTCGTCGCGGCGCCGTGCCAAGCGCCTTGGCCGCTTCAGCGACGCTCTCCACGAAAGTCCAGCGATCACCCGCGACAGGCTCCCAGCCGGCACGCCGCAGCGCAACGATCGGCACGCGGGTTTGCCTGGCCGCCTCAGCGGCATTGGCCGACATACGGGCCGCGTAAGGATGCGTGGCGTCGACCACCAGATCGACCTGTTCCCGATGGAGATAGGCGGCCAATCCCTGCATGCCGCCAAAGCCGCCGCTACGCATGGGCACGCCTTGCGCCATGGGGCTTTCGGTGCGGCCGGCGAGCGACAGCGTGATCGAGAAATCCTTCCGGCGAGCCAGCTTGCCCGCCAACTGCCGGGCCTCCGTGGTTCCGCCGAGAATCAGAATACGGTGGGTCATCATGCCTGCTGAGGGTTCGCGCGCTGCCAAGCCGGTCGCAAGATGGCTGACCATCGTCGGCATCGGCGAGGACGGTGTAGCGGGTCTGGGCGACGAGGCCAAGCGCAGGATCGCCGAGGCCGAAGTCATCTTTGGCGGCAAGCGGCACCTCGCGCTCGTCTCAGACTTGGCCAAGGGCAAGGCGCGACCGTGGCCGACGCCGTTCGATGTCGAGATGCATGATGTGCTGGCGCTCGAAGGCAAAAGCGTCTGCGTGCTGGCTTCCGGCGACCCGTTCTTCCACGGCGTCGGCGTCACGCTCGCGCGCAAAGTGAAACCGGATGAGATGCTCGTCCTGCCGGCGCCGTCATCGCTGTCGCTAGCCGCCTCCCGTCTCGGCTGGGCGCTGCAGGATGTCGAAACCATCTCGTTGCATGGCCACTCGATCGACCTCCTCCGCCCCCTGCTCCACCCCGGCGCATGTATCCTTGCGCTCACATCCGACAGCGACGCGCCGGCCGCCATCGCCGCGCTGCTCGACGAACTCGGCTTCGGTCCGTCGCGGTTGACGGTTCTCGAAGCGCTTGGCGGCCAGGGCGAAACGCGCCACGCTGTCCGCGCCGACGCCTTCGATCTCAAAAACATCAATCCGCTCAACGTGCTGGCGCTCGAAATAGAGTCGACTCCGGATGCGCGCATTCTGCCTTTGACCGTCGGCCTTGCCGATCATCTGTTCGAGCATGACGGCCAGATCACCAAGCGCGAGATCCGCGCCATGACGCTGTCGGCGCTGGCGCCGCGGCGCGGTGAACTGCTCTGGGACATCGGTGCCGGCTCCGGCTCGATCGGCATCGAATGGATGCGGGCTCACCCTTCGATGCGGGCGATTGCCATCGAAGCCGACAGCGAGCGCGCCGCCCGCATCCATCGCAACGCCGCGCATTGCGGTGTGCCCGGTCTTGTCGTCATCGAAGGCTCGGCGCCGAAAGCTCTGACAACACTGGAGACACCAGACGCCATCTTCATCGGCGGCGGCGGCAGCGATGCCGGCGTGCTGCAGACAGCGATCAAGTCGCTGCGCGCCGGCGGCCGGTTGGTCGCCAATGCTGTGACGCTGGAAATGGAGGCGCTGCTGCTTGACCAGCATACCAGGCGCGGCGGCGACCTTCTGCGCATCGCCCTCTCGCGTGCGGCGCCGGTCGGATCCATGCAGGCCTGGCGTCCGGCCATGCCGGTCATGCAATGGAGCTGGGTAAAGCCATGATGGTCGCGGGTATCGGCTGCCGGAAGGGTGTGACGCCGCGCGACGTGCGGGCCGCGATCGAGACCGCGCTCGAAGCGCATGGGTTGGCAGTAACCGCGCTTTCAGCGCTGGCAACGGGCGAAATGAAACGCGACGAGCAAGCGATCTTTCTTGCCGGTCGCGACCTCGACCTGCCCGTGCTCGTCGTCTCCGACGACGCCTTGCAAACCGTCTCGTCCGGCACGATCAGCCAATCCGAATGGTCGCTTGCTCATGCCGGCACGCCGTCGGTTTCGGAAGCGTCGGCCCTGGCCGCGGCCGGCAAAGAGGCGAAACTGCTTGGGCCGCGCACGGTACTTGGTCCTGTTACCTGTGCCATCGCCCTTGGTGGAGGCCCAAAATGACCGTCCATTTCATCGGCGCCGGCCCTGGTGCTGCCGACCTCATCACCTTGCGCGGCAGCCGCCTGCTGGCGTCCTGCCCGGTCTGCCTCTATGCCGGCTCGATCGTCGCGCCGGAACTGCTCGAACACTGCGCGCCCGGAGCCAAGCTGATCGACACCGCGCCGATGTCGCTCGACGAGATCGAGGCCGAATATCTTGCCGCCCACAAAGCCGGCCAGGACGTCGCGCGCCTGCATTCTGGCGACCTTTCGGTGTGGAGCGCAGTGGCCGAGCAGATCCGGCGGCTCGAGAAGCGCGATATCCCCTACACGATGACGCCGGGCGTGCCTTCCTTCGCGGCGGCGGCGGCGTCGCTTCGGCGCGAGCTTACCATTCCCGAGCTCGCGCAGAGCCTCGTGCTGACCCGCGTGTCTGGCCGCGCCTCGAAAATGCCGCCCGGCGAGACGCTTGCCGGCTTCGGCCGCACCGGCGCAACTCTAGCCATCCATCTCGCCATCCATGCCATCGACCGCATCGTTGCCGAACTCACGCCGCTCTACGGCGCAGAATGCCCAGTGGCGGTCGTCTTCCGCGCTTCCTGGCCGGACGAGCGCATTCTGACCGGCACGCTGGGCACGATCGAGGCGCAGCTTGCGCAAAATCCGATGGAGCGCACGGCGATCATCTTCGTCGGCAGCGCATTGGCCGCGCAGGATTTCGGCGAGAGCTCACTTTACGACGCCCACTACCAGCGGCGTTTTCGTGGACGGGACGGATTGTGAACGCCAGCACCAACAGAAACGAACGGGCAACAGTGGAGCAGGCGCTGGCGCGGCTGAACTTCAAGCCGCGCGCGCTGGAGCCCGGCCATGTCTGGCTGGCCGGCGCCGGCCCAGGTGATCCGGGCTGCCTGACGCTAGAAGTGCTGGCGGCACTCGGGCAGTGCGATGCGCTGGTCTATGACGCGCTGGTCTCGCCCGATGTCGTCGCGGTTGCTGCAGGCGCGGAGCTCTTCTACGTCGGGAAACGCGGCGGCCAGCCCTCGATGAAGCAGGACGATATTAACGCCCTGCTCGTGCGGCTGGCGCGCGAGGGCCGCCGCGTCGTGCGGCTCAAGGGCGGCGATCCTTATATTTTCGGCCGCGGCGGCGAAGAGGCGTTGTCGCTGGCACGGGAAAACATACCATTTCAGGTACTCTCCGGCCTCACCTCCGGTCTCAGCGCATTGGCCGCCACCGCCATCCCCGCCACCATGCGCGGCATCAACAAGGCGGTGATCCTTGCCACGGGCCATGCCGCGGGCACCGATGACGACATCGACTGGGCCGCAATCGCGCGCACCGGCCAGCCGGTCGTCATCTATATGGGCATGGCCAATCTGCCGGTGATAGCGGCAAAGCTGCTCAGCGGCGGCCTCGCGCCGTCGACGCCGGCAGCGGTGATTGTTGCAGCGACCACGCCCCAGGAGCGCATCGTTGTCGCCACGCTCGCCACAATCGCCGAGGAGGCCGCTGCAGCCGGGCTCGCCTCCCCGGCGCTGATTGTCGTCGGCGGTATCGTCGCCATGCGCGCGGCACTGGCGGGCGGGGCATGACGGCGCGCGCGATCATCATCGGCGCGCCGCGCTCCGGCTCGGGCAAGACCAGCGTCACCATAGGCCTGTTGCGCGCGCTTGCCCGGCGCGGGCTGAAGGTGCGCGGCGCGAAGTCCGGACCGGACTATATCGATCCCGGCTTCCATACCGCCGCCACCGGCCTCTCCGGCGTCAATCTCGACAGCTGGGCGATGCCGCCTTCCCTGCTCAACGCGCTGGCGAACCAGGCAGCGTGTGGTGCCGAGTACGTCATTCTCGAAAGCGCGATGGGCCTTTTCGACGGCATTCCCGCGCCGGAAGGCCGTTCGGGTTCGGCCGCCGATCTCGCCCGGCTCTATGGCCTGCCGGTGCTTCTGGTGCTCGACGTTTCCGGCCAGTCGACCACGGCCGCCGCCGTCGCCAAGGGCTTTGCCACCTACGATCCGGATGTGCGCATGGCCGGCGTCGTGCTCAACCGCCTCGGCAGCGAGCGCCATCGCCGACTGGCGGGCGACGCGATCGAGGCGATCGGCCTGCCGGTGGTCGGCGCCATCATGCGCGATCCGACGCTCAACCTGCCGGAGCGGCATCTCGGCCTCGTCCAGGCAGGGGAGCACGAGAACCTCATGGCGCATCTCGACCGGCTGGCCGATATGGTCGAGAAGTCGCTCGATATCGACGCCATTCTCGCGCTGGCGTCTCCTCTTGAACCCGAGGCCGGCGACTTCGGCGAGGCATTGCAGCCGCCAGGCCAGCGCATTGCGCTGGCCGAGGACGCCGCCTTCACCTTCCTCTACCCGCACGTCGCCGGACACTGGAGACACGCCGGGGCCGAGATCGTGCCCTTCTCACCGCTTGCCGACGAAGCGCCGAGCCAAGATTGCGATGTCTGCTGGCTACCAGGCGGTTATCCAGAACTGCATGCCGGCAAGCTTGCGGCCGCTGGCAACTTCCGTGCGGGAACGGCCCGTTTCGCCGCGACCAAGCCCGTGCATGGCGAGTGCGGCGGCTTCATGGTGCTGGGCGAGGCGCTGGAGGATGCGGACGGCGAGAGCCATAAAATGCTTGGCCTGCTTGGCCATTCGACCAGCTTCGCCAGGCGCAGGATGAACCTCGGCTATCGCGAGGCGCGGCTGCGCGCCGGGTGTCCGCTTGGCAGCGAAGGCATGCTCATCCGCGGCCATGAGTTCCACTATGCGCAGATCGCCGCCACAGCCAATGACGAGCCGCTGGCGGACCTCGCCGACGGCCAGGGCAATCCGCTGGGCGCGTCGGGTTACCGGCGCGGCCATGTCAGCGGCACTTTCTTCCATGCTATTGCGAGGGGCGCATGAGCGGCGGCCTTTCAGAGCCTCGGCGATTGCTCGACGACATAGGCCTCAGCCTTGTCTTCTTGACACGGCTGAGGCTGCCGTCGAGCGATTTCGGCGGCCGCAGCCTTGCCGAAGCTATCTGGGCGGCACCCTTTGCCGGTCTCGCTGTCGCCGTCATCGGCGCGCTTGTCTACGCCATCGTTGTCGCCTTGGGCCTTGCCGCCGGGCCGGCTGCGGCGCTCGCGCTTGCAGCGACGATGCTTGTCACCGGCTGCCTGCACGAGGACGGGCTCTCCGATATCGCCGATGGACTCGGCGGCGGCCGGACGCGCGAGAAGAAGCTGGAGATCATGCGCGACAGCCGCATCGGCGCCTATGGCGCCGCGGCGCTCGGCATGTCGCTGCTCATCCGCTGGAGCGCGCTTTCGGAACTGGCCGGCCCTGGCCATATCTTCCTGGCGCTTTTGGCAGCGCACGCCGCCTCGCGCGGCCTGTTCGGCACCTTCATGCACCTTCTGCCGCCGGCGCGCCCCGATGGGCTGTCGGCCGACGCGGGCTCGGTCACTGCCGAAACCGCCGTCGTTGGCGCCGCGCTCGGAGCCGTGGCGCTGTTGGCGCTCGGCCTCGGCGGCGCAATTGCCGCGGTCGTCCTGCTTAGCCTGGTGTTTGCCGCCTTTCGTGCGCTCTGCCTCAGCCAGATCGGCGGCCAGACCGGCGACACGATCGGCGCGCTGCAGCAGCTCGGCGAGATCGCCGTGCTGCTTGTCGCTTCCGTTTGCCTTTCCTGATTCTCTTTCGGAGACCTTGCCCTCATGTCCCCCCAAACAACTTCGTTCAAATCGCTCGAAGACCTTCGCGCCGCCTGCCTCGATCTGTCCGGCGGCAGCGATCCGGCCGCCGCCGCCGTTGCCCGTCGCCAGGACACGTTGACCAAGCCGCAGGGCAGTCTCGGCCGTCTGGAAACGATCGCCGCGTGGTTGGCCCGCTGGCAGGGCCGCGACATGCCGAAGCTCGATGCGGTCAAGGTCTTCGTGTTTGCCGGCAATCACGGCGTCACCGCGCAGGGCGTGTCGGCCTATCCTTCGGAAGTCACTGTGCAGATGGTGGCGAACTTCGCCGGCGGCGGCGCTGCGATCAACCAGATCGCCCGCGTCGCCGGCGCCAGGCTCGACGTCATCCCGCTCGATCTCGACCACCCGACCGGCGATTTCACGCAAGCGCCGGCCATGGACGAGCAGACCTTCCTCGCCGCGGTCTCGGCCGGCTACGACGCCGTGACCAACGATCTCGACCTCGTCTGTTTCGGCGAGATGGGCATCGGCAACACCACGCCGGCAGCAGCGATCTCGGCCGCTCTTTTCGGCGGCGGCGCGGAAAAATGGACCGGCCGCGGCACCGGCGTCGATGATGCCGGATTGATCCGCAAGATCACCGCCATAGAGGCGGGCCTGAAGCGCCATGCCGATTCGCTTTCCGACCCGCTGAAGGTCGCCGCAGCGCTTGGCGGACGCGAGCTTGCGGCGATCTTCGGCGCCACGCTCGCCGCGCGCAAGAACAACGTGCCGGTGTTGCTCGACGGCTTCGTCTGCACCGCCGCCGTCGCGCCGCTGGCAAGGCTGCACCCGACCGGGCTGGCGCACACCGTCGCCGCCCATGTCTCGGCCGAAGCCGGTCATCGCCGCCTGCTCGAAGCGCTGGGCCTGCCGCCGCTGCTCGACCTCGGCATGCGGCTCGGCGAAGGCTCCGGCGCCTGCCTTGCCGTCAACATCGTCCGTTCGGCGCTCGAGTGTCATACGAGGATGGCGAGCTTCGCCGAGGCTGGCGTTTCGGAAAAATAATCTTCCTTCAAAATTTCAACGCCGTTGAAATGACGAAATAACGTCGTCTTGATTGTTTCGTGCGACAGAGATGTCTCCGGGAGATCGAATGATGTATTTGAAGGCCTAAATATTTGTTACGTTTCTTGCTGGGATGGCACTGCCGGCCCTTGCCCAAGACCAATATGTTCGCCCGCTGCGCCCCGGCGAAGACGGATCTGCCAGAATCCAATCGTCGATTTCGATGACCCTTCCGGTCAAGGACGACGAAGACGCAGCCGCCCAGCAGCAGGCCGCACTTCGGTCTTTCTACAAGGTCGCGGCCGTCAGTTGCGCCATGGTGGTCGAGACTGTCGCCGACACCTGCGAAATCACTGGCATGACAACTAACGTCAATGCCCGGGACCGCAATGTCGGCGGTTATGGCGGATCGCAGGTTACGGTGACCGGCCAGATCACGATGAAGGTCAAGTTCAAGGCCAGCTTGAGCAAGACAGCGCAGTAGGACTGGTGCCCATCTCGCTTGTTTTCTGGCCGCTTTATGGAAAGACTTTGGTGGGTGTGCACAGGATCGAACTGTGGACCCGCTGATTAAGAGTCAGCTGCTCTACCAACTGAGCTACACACCCACACCGCCGGGAAATCCAGCGTCGGCGGCGCATATAGCCGCCGGTTTGAACGATGTCCAGCCCTGCCGGATCATTTCCAGACAAATCGCCGAATTGCCGCAGGTGTCACACAAAAATCTGGCCTTCCGCCACTTTGATCGCATGGCCTCCGATGCGCGCGGAGGCCAGTTTTCCGCCGTCGACATTGAGCTCGAGCCGGATGCGCGAGGGTCTCCCCATTTCCAGCCCCTGCTCGATCCAAAGCTGCGAGATCCCGTCGGTTGGACCGTCGAAATGCATGATGGCGCCGGCAAAGGCCGCCGCCGCGGAGCCGGTCGCCGGATCTTCGTAGGAGGGATTGCCCGGCACGATCATGCGCACATGGAAGGCGCTGTCGTGATGCACCGTCTCGCGGCAATAGACGTACGGGCTGGCGAAGGCCCATTCGCTCTTGCGCGGCGCGAGTTCGGACCATGCCTGGTTGTCCAGCCTGACTTTTGCGGCGGCTTCGAGACCGGCAACCGGAATGGTGACGTAGGGCACGCCGGCCGACCAGAAGGAGACGCGGTGATTCTCGAAGCCGAGCTCATGCGGGCCAAGGCCAAGCGCGGCGCCGATCATTTCCGGTTCGGCGGCGAGTTCCAGCCGCTCAGGCAGTTTCGCCAAGTCGAATTCGGCGAAGGTAGCGCCATCATGCTTGCTGACCGCGCAACGCACGGGGCCGATGTTCTCCTCCAGCACAAAGATGCCAGTCGCTTCGCCAGCCTGCTCCGCAAGCGCGATAGCCGACCCAACCGTCGGATGGCCCGCGAACGGCATCTCATAATCGGGCGTGAAGATGCGTATACGGTTGCGATGCTTGGGATTTTCGGGCGGCAGCACGAACACCGTCTCGGACAGGTTGAATTCGCGCGCGATCGTTTGCATGGCGGCCGTATCCAGCCCCTCGCTGTCGAGCACCACCGCCAGCGGATTCCCGGCCAGCCGCTCGGTCGTAAACACGTCGTAAAGCAAGTAGTCGCGCGTCATTTGGAAAACCTTCCGCCTCGTCCCGAATTTCTGCTCGATCCCAACATGAGGGAAATTTAATTTGAAATTCGAACCTCAAGGCATGATTTGTTCACGGATAGGGACATCATTTGTCGTTATAGGGGTCCGTGGTGGACCAGCTTGTCAATCCGCCAAACGCAGAAACCGACACTTCCATCGAAACGGCCCTCGGGCTCGACCGCAAAGGCGTGAGCCGCAAGCGCCGCCGCTTCCGGCTCTACGCGCTGCTGGCGCTGGCTGTCGTGGCGGCCGCGATCGCCGGCTACCGCTGGAACGCCGTCTCGCCGCCCCGGATCGAATACACGACCGCGCCGGCGACGATTGCCGACCTGACCGTCAAGGTGTCGGCGACCGGCACGCTGCAGCCGCTGACGCAGGTCGACATCTCCAGCGAGCTTTCCGGCATCGTCCGCGCCGTCGCCGTCAACGAGAACCAGCAGGTCAAGAAGGGCGACGTGCTCGCGACGCTCGACACCGCCAAGCTCGAAGTCCAGATCGAGCGCGCCACCGCCTCGGCAAAGGCGGCGGCGGCCGCCGTCGAAGATGCCAAGGTCACGCTGCAGGAAAACCAGAACGCGGTGGTCCGCGCGAGCGCCCTCACCAAGCGCGGCATGGCGACGGATCAATCGCTTGAGGCCGCGACCGCGACACGCGATCGCTCCAAGGCCGCGCTCGACAGCGCCGAGGCCAATCTCGCCATCGCCGAAGCTGATCTGAAGGCCCAGCAGACCGACCTTGCCAAGAGCACCATCTACGCGCCGATCGACGGCATCGTGCTCACGCGCTCCGTCGATCCGGGGCAGACGGTCGCTTCTTCGCTGCAGGCGCCGGTGCTGTTCGTCATCGCTGCCGACTTGCGGAACATGGAGCTGCAGGCGGCGGTGGACGAGGCCGATATCGGCCAGGTCAAGCCCGGCCAGCATGCCCGCTTCACCGTCGATGCTTTCCCGGACCGTCCCTTCGACGCCGAGATCCGCGACATCTCCTATGCCTCCGTCACCACCGACGGCGTCGTCACTTACAATGCACGGCTGGAAGTCGACAACGGCGAACTTCTGCTCAGGCCAGGCATGACCGCCACGGTCGCGGTGGTGACCCGGCAGGCCAAGGGCGTGCTCACCGTGCCGGCCACAGCCTTCCGTTACCGCCCGGCGCAACAGGCGGCCCGCGGCTGGAGCCTGCGCGACCTCTTTACCGGCCGCATGGGGCGCCCCAACCGGCAGCGCGAGGCGACGAAAGCGCCGATCGACGGGTCGCGCACGCTCTATGTGCTGGACAACGGACGGCCGCATGCCCTCAACGTCAGGATCGGCTCGACCGACGGTGAACTGACCGAGATCACGTCCGGCCTCGAGGAAGGCGCGGAGGTCATCACCGGCTCGCAGCAACGGAGCTGACCGTGTCCGCTCCCCTGCTCATCACCTTCGACAGTGTATGGAAGAGCTATGGCGAGGGCGAAGCGTGCGTGCACGCACTTGCCGGCGTCGATCTTGCCATCCGCAGAAGTGAGTTCGTCGCCATCATGGGACCGTCCGGCTCGGGCAAGTCGACGGCGATGAACATCATCGGCTGTCTCGACACGCCGACGGCCGGAACCTACCGCTTCATGGTCGTCGATGCCGGCCGGCTCGACCGCAACCGCCGCGCCCTGCTGCGCAACCTTTATGTCGGCTTCGTCTTCCAGGGCTACAATCTCCTGCCCCGCACCACGGCGGCGGAAAATGTCGAGCTGCCGCTGATCTATCGCGGCGTTTCCGCCCGCGAGCGCCGGGAGCTGGCCATGCAGGCGCTCGCCCAAGTCGGACTTGTCGGGCGCGAACATCACACGCCGGCCGAACTCTCGGGCGGCCAGCAACAGCGCGTGGCGATAGCGCGTGCCATCGTCACCAAACCGACTCTGCTTGTTGCCGACGAGCCCACCGGAAATCTCGACACCGCGCGCACGCACGAAATAATGGAATTGCTGACCAGGCTGAACGCCGAACTCGGCCTCACCATCGTCATGGTCACGCACGAAGCCGACGTCGCGGCATATGCCGGGCGCACGGTGCGCTTCCTCGACGGCCACGTCGCTTCAGATACAGCGAAAGCCGAGGCAGCATGATTTGGGAAACCGTCCGCCTTTCGCTGATTTCCATCCGCCGGAACGTGCTGCGCTCGTTCCTGACCCTGCTCGGCATCGTCATCGGCGTCGCCGCGGTCATCGCCATGCTCACCATCGGCTCCGGCACCACCGAGAAGGTCAAGGCCGACATCTCGAAACTCGGCAGCAACCTGCTCGTCGTCCGCTCGGGCCGTCCGGCAGGGCCTGGCGGCCCGGGCGGGCTCGACCAGGTCACCCGACCGCTGGCCACCAAGGACCTCGAAGCACTGGTTGCCCATCTCAGCGGCGCACGCGCCATCGCACCGGCGTCGCAAAAACAGGTGCGGGTCATCTTCGGCACGGAGAGCCTGACGTCGGGCGTTACCGGCACCGACAGCGCCTATCTCGACGCGCGCGACTGGAAGCTGGTGTCGGGCCGTCCCTTCAGCGATTCCGAGACGCGCGCCGGCGCCGGCGTCTGCCTGATCGGCGAGACGGTGCGGCAGCAGTTCTTCGGCGCCGGCGATCCGGAGGGCGAGACGATCCGCGTCAACCGCACCTCCTGCCGGATCATCGGCCTGCTCGAGCCGAAGGGTTACACCGGCTTTGGCCAGGATCAGGACAATGTCGTGCTGATGCCGCTGGCCGCCTACCAGCGGCGCATCGCCGGCAACCGCGACATCGACTCGATCTACATCGCCGCCGACGACAGGACGCCGACCACCGAACTGCAGCCGCGCGTCGAGGACATCCTGCGCGACACGCGCCGCATCACGCCGGACCGCGATGCCGATTTCTCGATCCGCGACATGACCCAGATCGCCGACGCCATGGCCAGCGCCACCACCACCATGACCGGCATGCTGGGTGCCGTCGCCGGCGTCAGCCTTCTGGTCGGCGGCATCGGCATCATGAACATCATGCTGGTATCGGTCACTGAGCGCACGCGCGAGATCGGCATCAGGCTGGCGATCGGTGCGCACGAAAAACACATCCTGATCCAGTTCCTGGTCGAGGCGACGGTGCTGTCGCTGCTTGGCGGCATCATCGGCATCCTGATCGGACTGGCGCTCGCAGGCCTGGCCTCGGTGACGCTGACGATACCCTTCGCGCCGAGCCCGGCGGTCATCCTGCTCGCCGTCGGTTTTTCGGCGCTGATCGGCATGGTGTTCGGCTTCTTCCCGGCACTGCGCGGCGCGAGGCTCGATCCGATCGAGGCGCTAAGGCACGAGTGAACCGCCGCGTCGTCGGCCCGTGATCGAGTCAGACCAGCTCGTTGGCGAAATGCCACTTGATCAGCGGCCTCATATGGCCCATCAAGCCTTCCGGCAGGTCTGCGGCGTGCCGGATGATCACCGGACCTTCGATCTCCGGCTCTTTCTCGGCGGCAACGAAGGCTCTGATGCGCCGCGCAAGCTCTTCCGCCGGCTCGGGAACGTGATAGCGGCGGAAGATCACCGTGCCGCTCGAAGTCGACAGCGCATAGTAGCGCTGTCCGCGGGCGGCGCCCGACAGATCGATCCCGGTTTCCTCGCCCACCTCGCGGATCATGTTGAAATCGATATCGACGACGCCGTCGCGGAAATCGATCGGCTCGAAGGAGCCGGCGGCGAAATAGACGCGGCCGGCGTTCACCGTGTGCGAGCCCATCCGGATCGCCACCAGCGCATTGTCGCCGGCAACCAGCACGGCGTGCGCATAGGCATGTTCGGCGCCGCTCAGCTCCCGGTTTTTGCGCCACAGCATGAAAGTCGAGTACTTCACCGCATGACAGCGACCGATGAGCCGGCTGTCGCGATAGCTCAGCGCTGAAAGCAACACCACGGTGCCGTCATATAGCGCCGGCTTCATCTCCATTTCGCGGCGCCAGTTTTCCGCGATCGCTGTCTGATTGTCGCGCTCGAACGGATGCGGGCTGGCAACGAGCCGTACGTCGACCGCGTCGACCGGCAAAATGACATTGCGCGGCAGGTCGAAGCTCACGGGCTCAGGCCATGTCCAGGTTGATCACCACCGGGCAATGGTCGGAGGCCTTCGGCCTGTCCCACCCGGCACGCGGAAAACGCTCGACTTCCTGGCCAGGCGGAAAGATGGTGCGCCAAGGCTGACCGTTGCGGATGATCTCCGGAACCGCAGTGGCGTTCTTCGCCGCCAAGGCCTTCGACAGCAGGATATAGTCCAATTGGCACAAATGCCGCTCTTGCGGGCCGCGCGTGTGATAGAAACTCCAGCGGTCCATCTCGGGCCGCCGCTCGACGACATTTTCGCAAAAGCCGCCGGCGGTCAGAACGTTGATCGAGGACTGGGCTTCGTCGACGACCTGGAAGCGATAGCCGTCGAAGCTGTCGCCTTCGATCTTCACGCGCTGCCGATAATCGTTCATGTCGCCGCAGATTGCCCAGCGCTTGTCGGCCGCATGGTCCTTGCCGAAGCGGTCCTCGATGATGCGGCGCACGACCTGCGCCTCGGCGATGCGCAGTGGCATCGTCGCCTCGCGGCCATCGAGACCGTTGCGCGGCGAGCCCATTGACTTGAAATGCACGAGGTACAGCGTAAGCGGCACGCCGCCGACCGTTATGTCGATTTCCAGGCAGTCGCGCCGGAAGACGCGTTCGGTGGCCAGGTGCCCGAACGCCGCCAGTTCCGGCGTGAACAGTCCGAACTGCTCGAACGTGACATAGGCATGGCTGGTCATGCGCACGAATTCGATCGGCTGCCCCTGCGCGGTCTCGTTGCGCATCATCACGGCGACGTCGATGCCGCGGGAGTCGTTGCCGGCGGTGGTGTATTTCTGACGGTAGCCCTGCCCGATCATCTTGAAGAGATAGCCATATTCGAAGGCCTTCAGCCCCTCGATATTGTCCACCTCCTGCATGCAGATGACGTCGGCGCGTGTCGCGGCTATGGCGAGCGCGGTAAGCTGGCGGGTGTCATCGGACTGGGCGATGGCGCGCGCCTGTTCGAGCAGCCTGTATTCTGCTTCGCTCTGGATGTCGAACAGCGCCAGCGTTCGGTCCTCGATGAGCTGGTTGCGATAGCCGGAGAAGTCGAACCTGTTCATCAGGTTCTCGACATTGAAGGTGGCGAGGCGCAGCGACATGGCCGAGACCTTTGCCCGCAAGCAATGGCGAACACAAGAGCATACGCACGCCCGTTATGGTTGACGGAACCTTTCTGTTCATCTTCCGTTCAGATGGAAAGTTCCATCAATAGGCCTATTCCCGAGCGTTTTGGGCGTGGGGCCTTACTCGTGGAGAGTGAAATGAAACCGCTCTTGTCTTCCCTTGGATCCGGGCTTCTGGCCTTGGGTCTCTCCGCTGGGCTGACGGTGCCGTCGATTGCCGGCCCGGTCCTGCAGCCCGATATGTCGACCGTGACCAGCACGGCCGCATCCACCATCATCCCCGTTCGCGACAGCTGGGCCGGCGGCAACGACCGGCGGCAGATGTATGACTGGCGCTGGCGGCGCGGCGGTGACTGGCGCGGCCGCGATTTTAGATGGCGTGACGGCGACTTCCGCGCACGTCATTTCTCCCGCAACTGGGACGGAGATCGCAATTGGCGCTGGCGGCATCATCGCCATCATCGCCATCGCCACTTCGACAGCGGGGGCGCGGCCATCCTTGGGCTCGGCCTAGGCCTCGGTCTCGGCAGCCTCGCCTACAACAATTTCTACAATCCCTATTATTACGATCCCTATCCGCGCTACTATCAGCCGCGGCGCATTTACCGGACCGAGCGGCTTTCCAGGGCCCATGTCCAATGGTGCCACGACCGCTACCGGTCCTATCGGGCATGGGACAACACGTTCCAGCCCTATAACGGCCCGCGCCGGCAGTGCATTTCGCCCTATATCTGAGCCCCTCGGCACGAAGCTCAACGGCGCCCGGCGGGCGCCGTTTCTTTTTGGCAAGGCGCGCCCGACGGCGACGCGATAACCTTAAATTTAGCAGATGCGTCTATCCGTCATGCGGTGCCCCATATGACGATCGCCAAGCTGCGATCCGCTAGGACGACTCCGCCATGACCGAGAACGAGTTGAGAGGCAAGCGCCGGCAACGCGTGCTGAAGGGCGCGGCGATCCTGACCGGCATCAACAATTCCGGGGTCATGTGCACGGTGCGCAACATGCATCCTGGCGGCGCCGAACTGAAGCTGCCGATCGAGGCGCATGTGCCCGACGAATTCCTGCTTTACGTGACGAAGGACCGGATCGGCTACAAGGCGATCGTCCGCTGGCGCCGCGACGACCGCATCGGCGTGGAATTCGCGGGCACCGAGCCGAAGCCGCATTGGCATTACGGCTGAGCGTGAGAGAAGCCGGCGGATCGCTCCGCCGGCTTTCACGAAGCATGAATAGACCGAATTAATTCTTCGCCTTGTCGACCAGCTTGTTCTTGGCGATCCACGGCATCATCGCGCGCAGCTTCGCGCCAACCTCTTCGATCTGATGACTGTCGTTGTTGCGGCGGATGCCCTTGAAGCGCGACAGGCCGGCGCGATATTCCTGCATCCATTCCGAGGTGAATTTTCCGGTCTGGATATCCTTCAGGATGCGCTTCATCTCGGCCTTGGTGTCTGCCGTGATGATACGCGGACCGGAGACATATTCGCCCCATTCGGCGGTATTCGAGATCGAGTAGTTCATGTTGGCGATGCCGCCCTCATAGATGAGGTCGACGATCAGCTTCACCTCGTGCAGACACTCGAAGTAAGCCATCTCCGGCGCGTAGCCGGCTTCCACCAGCGTCTCGAAGCCGGCGCGGATCAGCTCGACCAGGCCGCCGCACAGCACCACCTGCTCGCCGAACAGATCGGTCTCGCATTCCTCGCGGAAATTGGTCTCGATGATGCCGGAACGGCCGCCGCCGACGCCGCAGGCATAGGAGAGCGCGAGGTCGAGAGCATTGCCCGAGGCGTCCTGGTTGACGGCCACCAGGCACGGCACGCCGCCGCCCTTCTGATATTCGCCGCGCACGGTATGGCCAGGGCCCTTCGGCGCGATCATGACCACGTCGACCGAAGCCTTCGGCTCGATCAGGCCGAAATGCACATTGAGGCCGTGCGCGAAGGCGATGGCTGCGCCGTCGCGGATGTTCGGCGCGATCTCTGATCTGTAGATGTCGGCCTGCAATTCGTCGGGCGTTGCCATCATCATCAGGTCTGCCCACTTGGCGGCATCCGCCACGCTCATCACCTTCAGCCCGTCGGCCTCGACCTTGTTGGCGGTCGCCGAGCCGGCCTTCAGGCCGATGGCGATCTCCTTGACG
The DNA here is from genome assembly GCF_001672435.1 of Mesorhizobium sp. AA23. Lineage (NCBI taxonomy): Bacteria > Pseudomonadati > Pseudomonadota > Alphaproteobacteria > Hyphomicrobiales > Phyllobacteriaceae > Mesorhizobium > Mesorhizobium sp. AA23. The sequence goes on along the minus strand of NZ_LYTP01000011.1, from coordinate 70,159 downwards.
CCGGAATCCTTGAGGTTGAGCGCATGCGCCCGGCCCTGGCTGCCATAGCCGATGATAGCGACCTTCTTACCCTTGATCAGATTGAGATCGGCGTCACGATCGTAATAGACACGCATTTCGTCTTCCTTCCCGTTTTTGAAGATCAGAGCATGATGCCGAAAAGTGTGAAGCGGTTTTCGGACGACATCATGCTCTATCTCTTGAATTTGGAGCCGGATTCAGATTTCAGGTCGACTTGACCTGAAATCATCCGTCTCCGGGCCTTGCGGCCGGTTGTTTGCTCTCCCGGTCCTTGAGCCGTAAAGAGCGAGAAACTGCTGCGTCGCGCGGGCGGCATCGCCGCCGATCGTCGCCTCGGTCAATTGCAGCCGGTCGCCGAGCAGAAGCCGTATCTGCACGTCGCGGCCGACCAGACCGAAAAACGTCCGGAACGCCGTCTCGGCGTCGTCTAAGTCGAGCAGCCCGGCCTCGCGTCCCGCTTCGAGCACGGGCTTCAGACGCCTGGCCAGCGCGAAACGCCCATTCTGCAGCACGATCGCGCCAAGGTCATCCTTCCCGGAGCCGGCATGGCCGACCGCGACACGGTTGAGCGCGATAGACGTATCGCTGGAGATGACCCTCAGCCAGTCGGAAGCGAAGCGTTCGAGGCTTGCGGTCAGCCAAGCGAGGTCGAGGCCTTTGCGGTCGACCGGCGCCACGCGCACTTTCGAGGCCTGCCATTGCACTGTCGCCGTCAGCAGCCCGTCGCGGTCGCCGAACCATTTGTAGAGTGTTTCCTTGGAGCAGCTTGCCCGCCGCGCCACCGCGGTCATGGTCAGGTTGTCGCCCTCTTCGACCAACAGGCGAAGTGCTGCGTCCAGAACGGCCTGCTGCCGCTCGGTGAGCGTTTCGCTGCTGTCGGTGTCGGCGGCGGCTTGCAACACGTTTTCACCCGTCCCCGGTCGCTCAATAATGCGTACCGTACGTTACGGTTCGGCTTATTGCGCATTCGGGTTTCCATCGCAAGGGGCTGCGGCGAAAAAATCTGACGGTACCCACAAACACTCGTGAGCTAATCGCCGGCCGGTGGCTCGCGCAACCGCCCGAGCAGTGCAGCCAGCGTTTCCAGCTCCTTGGCGGAAAGCTTGTCGCCCATCAGTTCGGCTATGGATGCGCCATAGACCGCCCAGATGCGGCGGCGCATCTCCCGGCCGCTTGGCGTGATGCGCACTGTCTGGCCACGGCCGTCATCCGAGACAGGCAGCTTTTCCAGCAGGCCATCCGCTTCCAGCCGGGCCAGCAGTCGCGACACGCTGTACTGCGCCAACAGAACGCGATCGATCAGCTCGAACGGCCGCAAGCCGCCCTCGCCCGCCTCGGCGAGCTCGTGCAGCACGTCGTACCAGGCGAGCGGCGGCAAGCCGCCGGCTTTCAGGGCATACTCGGTCTTTTCGACCAGCTGGCGCGAAACGCGCATCAGGCGGCCCCAGGCTTTGACGGCCTCGGGCGGAAGAGATTTTCTCGTCATCGAGGAACTTTATCCGATAGATGCAATTGCATCAAGCTTGACGGTCGATGCAAATGCATTCATATAGATGCAATTGCATCGATAAGGAGTTCCCGATGAAGCATGAGATCTGTAAAGTGGCCGACATCCCGCAGACGGGCAGCCTGATCGCGCCTTTCTTCGGCCGCGAGGTCCACGTCTGGCGCAGCGGCGAGCGTGTCCGTGCCGCAGCCAATGCCTGCCTGCATTTCGGCGGGCCACTCGACTGCAAGGACGGCGCCTTCATCTGCCAGTGGCACGGCGCCCGCTTCGACATGCAAAGCGGCGAGCGCCTCGTAGGCCCGGCGCCGAAGGGCTCGCGGCTGATGTTCCTGTCGACCCGCGTCGAGGACGGCGCGCTGAACTATGTCTGGGGAGAATAAGATGACGGCCAAACTCACCCTCGTCAGTCATCACCTTTGCCCCTACGTCCAGCGTGCGGCAATCGCCCTCGCCGAGAAAGGCGTGCCGTTCGAGCGCGTCAATGTCGACCTTGCCAGCAAGCCCGACTGGTTCAAGGCTATCTCGCCGCTCGGCAAGGTACCGCTGCTCTGCGTTCGAAACGGCAGCAAGGAGGAGATCATTTTCGAATCCGTCGTCATTCTCGAATTCCTCGAGGAGACGCAGGCCAATCCGTTGCACCCGGCCGATCCGCTCATGCGGGCCAGGCACCGCTCCTGGGTCGAATTCGGTTCGGCCATCCTCAACGCCATCGGGCGCTTCTATTCCGCCGCCGATGAGGCCGGCTTCCTCAAGGAAAGCAGCGGCTTGTCGGAACTGTTTGAGCGTGTCGAGGCGGAACTGTCGGCAAGGCCGAGCGGTCCGTGGTTCGCCGGGAAGCGCTTCTCGATGGTCCACGCCGTCTACGGGCCGATCTTCCGCTACTTCGACACGTTCGACGAGATCGGCGCTTGCGGCATCCTGGACGGTAAGCCTCTCGTCCAGGCCTGGCGCAAGGCGTTGAGCGACCGGCAATCGGTGAAGGAGGCTGTCAGTCCGGACTATCCGCTGCGGCTGCACGCCTTCCTGCGGGCAAAGGCATCCTATCTGTCGCGAATGATCCGGCTGCAGGCCATTGCGATTCCGCAAGCCCGATCGGCCTGAACGGGTCGATCACCGTTCCCGCGACCATGGCGGCGAGCAACTGCGGCATCGGCGCAAGCGACGTTTTGACGCTTGTATCGGGGAAGGAAAGGCTCAGGCCTGCGCGGCATCGAAGGCGACGCGCGCCTCACGAACGGCATCGTGGTTGAGTTCGGCCCATTGGATCAGCATCTGCAACGGCGCGAACATCGAGCGGCCGAGATCGGTGAGGCTGTATTCAACGCTCGGCGGCTTGGTCGGAAAGACTTCGCGATGCACATAGCCGTCGCGCTGCAGGTCGTAGAGCGTCTGCGTCAGCATACGCTGCGAAATGTCGGGCACCAGGCGGCGCAACTCCCCGAACCGGTACGGCTTCTCGGCCAAAGCCATGACCAGCAGCGAGCTCCATTTGCCGCTGATGCCCTGGATCACATCGCGGACCGGGCAGTCGGCGAAATTGCCGCCGCCGGTCATGGCTTTGTAGACCTCGAGCTTCGATTTCAGACTGAAGATCTTGCTGTCCATCGCGACATCCATTGATCGAAGCGGCGACCCGCCGGTGGTTCCCCGGCTGTGCCTACCTCCCGGAAAACTGCCTTCTTTACGGCCCCTGGTCAATTCTTATTTTAGTGCTGGTCTCTTTTTGAGACCATCGTTCAAATCCCTTCGACGCAATTTTTCAGGAACCTCCCATGACCGAAACTCTCCTTGTCACCGGCGCTTCCGGCCATCTCGGCCGCGCCGTGATCAACCATCTGCTCGATGCGCAGAAAGTCGCGCCGGCAAATATCATCGCAACCACGCGCAATCCCGAAAATCTCCGCGACCTGGCAACCCTCGGCATTGTCGTCAGGCCGGCCGATTTCGACGATCCGGCCTCGCTGGAGCGCGCGTTCAAAGGCGCCGACCGAGTGCTGATCGTCTCGACCGGTGAGCTCGACCTGAAGAGCGACCGGCGCCTCAAGCAACATCAGGCCGCGGTGGCCGCAGCCAAGGCGGCAAGCGTCTCGCACCTCCTCTACACCTCGATGCCCAATCCCGAGCCGGTCTCGCCGGTGCTGTTTGCCGGCGACCACTACGGCACCGAGCAGGCCATCAAGGCGAGCGGCATTGCCTACACCATCTTCCGCAACGGCTGGTACCAGGAGAACCTTTTCATGGCGCTGCCGCACGCCATTTCGTCGGGCAAGTGGTACACGTCGGCCGGTGACGGTCGGATCGCGCACGCCGCGCGCGACGACATGGCCGCCGCGATCGCCGCGAGCCTCGCTTCCGGCTCGACGGAGAGCCGCGTCTACACGCTGACCGGCCCGCATGCCTACACGACGAACGAAATTGCCGCTCTGGTGAGCGAAGTCACTGGCAAGCCGCTGGAGGTTATCCAATTACCTGACGAGGCTTTGACCGAGGGCGTCAAGGCGGCCGGCCTTCCCGAGGACTTTGCGCGCATTGTCGTATCCTTCGACGCCAACACACGCTCCGGCCGTATCGGCATGGTAACCGACGCTATCGAGACGTTGTCGGGCCGCAAGCCGAAGACGCTGAAGCAGTTCCTGGAAGGGAACAAAGCCGCACTGCTTGGCTGAACCGTTGCGCCTGGGGGGGTACTCTCCCGGGCGCGTCACCTCGACTTTTTGAGCAATCCGAGCCGGACCAGGCTTTCGCCGGTGGCGACGAGCGCTTCTTCGCGCGATCGCGGCGCCCAGCCGAGCATGCGCATGGCCTTGGCCCCGGTTGCGTTTCTGGCCTTGCCCAGTTCCGTCACGATCTGGGCTGCTTGCCCGTCGAACAGTCCGACGGTCCGGACCAGCCAGTCCGGCAGCATTCTCGTCGTAACGCGCGACGCAACGCTGCCCAGCCGCGATTTCAACGTTTGTGCGATCCCCAGCGTCGTCATGAAATCGCCGCTGATGGCGAGGAACCGCTCCCCCTTGGCGGCGGGACTGGTCATGGCGCGCAGATGCAGGTCCGCCACGTCCCGCGCGTCGACCACGCCGAACACCATGCGCGGCAGACCCGGCATCTCGCCGTCCAGCAAGCGCTTGATGAAGTCCGTCGAGGTCGAATGATCCGGCCCCAGGACCGGCCCAAAAATCCCAACCGGATTGACGACCGTCAGTTCCAGCGCTCCGCCCTGGCTGGCAAGGAAAAACGCTGGCGGAACGTGCGGCCTGGGAAAGAGGGCTAGAACGCAGTGCGCGCCGAGGAACCCGGAGCCGCCGGTAACGAGCACCAACTCACCGCCCATTCCCGCCTCCCCACCACTTTAGGCGTTGCAGTCCCTCAAATGGCGACCTGAGTGCCGATCTCGACCACGCGCCCGGTGGGGATCTGGAAATACTCCGTCGCATCGGCCGCCGTCTTCGCAAGGCCGATGAACAGCCTGTCCTGCCAGATCGGCATGCCGGAATTGGGCGAGGCCTTCAGCGAGCGCCGCGACAGGAAGAAGGACGTCGTCATGATGTCGAACTTCCATCCTTGCTTGCGGCAGATCGCCAGCGCGCGCGGAATGTTCGGCTGCTCCATGTAGCCGAAGGTCAGCGTGACCCGCATGAACAGCTCGTTGACCGTCTCCATCTTCACCCGCTCGCTATCCGGCACCACCGGCTGCGGCGCGGTCACCACGGAAAGAATGACGTTCTTTTCGTGCAGCACCTTGTAGTGCTTCAGGCTGTGCATGAGCGCGGTCGGCGCGCTCAGCGGATCGCTGGTCAGGAACACGGCGGTGCCGGACACCAGCTGCGGCTTTTTCTTCAAAAGGTTCGCCGCCAGGAAGTCGAGCGGGATTTCGTTGCGGCGCGTCTTATCGAACAGGTAGCGGCTGCCGCGCACCCAGGTCCACATGCCGAGGATGATGGCGAAAGCCACGGCGAGCGACGCCCAGCCGCCTTCGAACACCTTGACGATGTTGGAGGCAAAGAAGCCGACATCGATGAAGGCAAACAGAGCCGTTAACGACACCGCGACCCAGAGCTGCCACTTCCAGATACGGGTCATGACGACGAAGAGGAGCACCGTCGTCACCAGCATATTGCCGGTCACCGAGATCCCGTAGGCCGAGGCAAGTCTGCTGGACGCGCCGAAACCGACCACCAGAAGCATCACCACCAGCGCCAGCAGCATGTTGACGCGCGGCATGTAGATCTGGCCCGACTGTTTTTCGGACGTATGCAGGATCTCCAGCCGCGGCAGCATGTTGAGCTGCACCGCCTGCCTGGTCAGCGAAAAGGCACCGGAGATCACCGCCTGGCTGGCGATAACGGTCGCTGCCGTCGCCAGAATCACCATCGGGATCAGCGCCCAGCCTTCATTCATCTCGAAAAACGGATGGCCGACGACACCGTTCTTGGCGAGCACGAAAGCGCCCTGCCCGGCATAGTTCAATAGCAGGCAGGGAAATACGATCGCCAGCCATGCCAGCACGATCGGCTTGCGGCCGAAATGGCCGAGGTCGGCGTAGAGTGCCTCCGCGCCGGTGACGGCCAGGAAAATGGCGCCGATCGTGACAAAAGCCACGTCCGGCGAGTGGATCAGGAAGGCGACGATGTAGTGCGGGCTGATCGCCCAAAGGATTTCAGGATCGGCAATGATGTGATTCAGCCCGGACAGGCCGATGGCGAGGAACCACACGGCGGTGATCGGCCCGAAGATCAAGGCGACACCACCTGTGCCGAACCGCTGCACCGCAAACAGAATGGCCAAGATGAGCAGCGTCAGCGGCACCACATAAGGCTGAAAGGCGGGTGTCACGACATTCATGCCTTCGACGGCCGAAAGCACGGAGATGGCCGGGGTGATCACGGCGTCGCCAAAGAAAAGCGAGGCGCCGGCGATGCCGATGGCCAGGATGACCGCCGAACGCGTCGCGAAAGTGCTGCGCGCCAGCGCCATCAGCGAGAGCACGCCGCCTTCGCCACGGTTGTCGGCGCGCAGCACGAACATGATGTATTTGATCGTGACGATGATCGTCAGCGACCAGATGATCAGCGACAGCACGCCAAGGATATCGCCGCGATCGGCGACCTCACCGCGCGAGGAAGCAACGAGCGCCTCGCGGAACGCGTAGATCGGGCTGGTGCCGATATCACCATAGACGACACCCAGCGCGCCCAGCATCAGCACCTTGGTGCTGTGCTGCTCTATTTCCGGATGCCCCGTTTGCTCGACGGGTTCTGCCTCAGCACCATTGGCAAGGGCCATGACGACACTCCGATAAAATGCGCGGTGCTCTACGCTTGCTGCAGTGCAATATCAAGTGCCCCTGGCGTTAGGGCTCCCATACCGCCAGTGCAAGGCTCGACCTGCAGAGGTGCATTCAAATCTATGGCACAATGTGGCTGCTTGAAGGGTCAGATCGCGACCTGAGTGCCGATCTCGACCACGCGCCCGGTGGGGATCTGGAAATACTCCGTCGCATCGGCCGCCGTCTTCGCAAGGCCGATGAACAGCCTGTCCTGCCAGATCGGCATGCCGGAATTGGGCGAGGCCTTCAGCGAGCGCCGCGACAGGAAGAAGGACGTCGTCATGATGTCGAACTTCCATCCCTGCTTGCGGCAGATCGCCAGCGCGCGCGGAATGTTCGGCTGCTCCATGTAGCCGAAGGTCAGCGTGACCCGCATGAACAGCTCGTTGACCGTCTCCATCTTCACCCGCTCGCTGTCCGGCACCACCGGCTGCGGCGCGGTCACCACCGAAAGAATGACGTTCTTTTCGTGCAGCACCTTGTAGTGCTTAAGGCTGTGCATGAGCGCGGTCGGCGCGCTCAGCGGATCGCTGGTCAAGAACACGGCGGTGCCGGACACCAGCTGCGGCTTCTTCTTGAGGAGGTTCATCGCCAGAAAGTCGAGCGGGATTTCGTTGCGGCGCGTCTTGTCGAATAGGTAGCGGGTGCCGCGAATCCAAGTCCACATGATCAGCCCCATGATCAAAGCGACAGTGATCGACACCCAACCGCCTTCGACCATCTTGACGACATTGGCCGAGAAGAAGCCGAGGTCGATGACGCCGAAGAGCAGCGCCAGCGCCAATGCGAGCGCCAGCTGCCATTTCCAGAGCCAGCGCATGACGACAAACAAGAGGATCGTCGTCATCAGCATCTCACCGGTCACCGAAATGCCATAGGCGGAGGCGAGCGCGCTCGAGCTGCCAAAGCCGACGACCAGAAGCATCACGCCGAGCGCGACCAGCAGATTGACCCTCGGCATATAGATCTGGCCGCTTTGCATCTCGGATGTGTGCTGCACCTCGATGCGCGGCAGAAGATTGAGCTGCACCGCCTGTCTGGTCAGCGAGAAGGCGCCGGAGATCACCGCCTGGCTGGCGATGACCGTCGCCGCCGTTGCCAGGGCGACCATCGGCATCAGCCCCCATTCGGGAAGCATCTGGAAGAACGGGTTGGTCGGCTTGCCGCCGTGCGAGAGCACGAAGGCGCCCTGCCCGAAATAGTTGAGGAGCAGGCAAGGGAAAACGATGGAAAACCAGGCCAGCACGATTGGCTTGCGGCCGAAATGGCCAAGGTCGACATAGAGCGCCTCGGCGCCGGTGACCGCGAGGAAAACCGCGCCGACGGTGACGAAGGCGCCCGTCGGCGTGGTGGCCAGGAAATAGACCGCATAGTAGGGGTTTATAGCCAACAGGACGGACCAGTCGTCGACGATGTGATAGAGGCCGGCAACGCCGATGGCCACGAACCATGTCGCCGTGATGGGTCCAAACACTGCCGCCACCTTGCCCGTGCCAAAACGCTGCACGGCGAAAAGCACCGCCAGAATCACCAGCGTGATCGGAACGACATAGGCATCGAGCGCCGGCGTGATGACTTCCAGGCCTTCAACCGCCGAAAGCACGGATATCGCCGGCGTGATGATCGAATCGCCGAAGAAGAGGGCCGCGCCGCAGAGGCCGATCACCAGGATCAGGCTGGAGCCCTGCGGATAGGCGCTCCGTGCCAGCGCCATCAGCGACAGCGTGCCGCCCTCGCCCTTATTGTCGGCCCTCAGCACGAAGGCGACATATTTGATCGTGACGATGATGGTGAGCGCCCAGACGATCAGCGACAGCACGCCGAGCACATCGTTGCGGGCCACCACTCCCCCTGAAGCATGGAGAGCCTCTCGAAAGGCGTAGATCGGACTGGTGCCGATATCGCCGTAGACGACGCCGAGCGCGCCGAGCATCAGAACCTTGGTGCTGTGCTGCCGCTCGGCCTCGGCATGGCCCAAAGGTTCGAGGGATTCTGTTTCGCTGGCGTTGGCTAGCACCATGAACCCCACTTCATCAGATTCGCCACGCTCCGAGGCTGCCGCAAAGCGCGGAACACGCCGGAGCTACGCAAGGCATCCTCGCCCTACCATCCGCAGGCCTTCAAGAACCGCCCAACCGTGCCGGCCATGCCATACTCCAGCGCATCCGCTGTCAACCCATGTCCGATCGATACTTCGGCCAATGCGGGGATGCGTTTGATCAATGCCGGCAGATTGTTCACGGTCAAATCGTGGCCGGCATTGACCTGGAGTCCCGCCGCGAGTGCCGCGTCCGCGGTTTTTCCCAGTCTTTCCAATTCCTTGGCCGCCTTGGCGGAATCGGAATGGTAACCGCCATAGGGCCCGGTATAGAGCTCGATCCGATCGGCGCCGGTATCGCGCGCGGCATTCACGCCGGCCGCATCGGCGTCGGAAAACAGCGACACGCGAAACCCGCCCTTTTTCAGCCGCTTGACGATCGGTGTCAGGAACGCGGCCTGCGCGACGAAGTTCCAGCCGTGGTCCGACGTCGCCTGCGCCGGATCGTCGGGCACCAGTGTCACCTGCTCCGGCTGGTTATTCTCGACAAGCGCCAGGAAATCCTCTGTCGGGTAGCCCTCGATGTTGAATTCCGTCTTGGGGAACTCATCGTCGATCAGCGCCCTGATCTCCGGCAGGTCGGAATGTCTCGTATGCCGCTCATCGGGACGTGGATGGACGGTCAACCCATGCGCGCCGGCGGCAAGAGCGATGCGCCCCAGCCCCGTGACGCTCGGCCACGGCAGATCGCGTCGGTTGCGCAGCATGGCGACAGCGTTGAGGTTGACCGAAAGCTTTGCAGGCATGAATTGGCATCCAGCTTGGTTTTGGCGGGCATCTATAGCGCCTTTGCAGGGAACAGATAGTGGGTTTCCGGTGTTCCAGAGACTAGCTGATGGCCAACACAAGGATTTGCCAGTGAATTTCCTCGAGGCCGTGCCGGCGATACGCCGCATTGAAACCAACCGTGACGCGCTGTTTGCCATCGACGTCGTCGGCGATGTTTCGCCGGCGGATGCGGAAAACCTGTTCGGTCTGCTGGAAGCTGCCTATGCCCTGCACCCGAGGATCGACGTGCTGGTGCGGCTGACTGACGAGGAGAGCGTCGACTGGGCCAACATCTCGCAAGAGACGCTGCAGCAAGGTGTGGCCGACGCGCTGGAGCACGTCGTCCGTTGCGCAGCTATCGGCGAACCGCGCTGGGCATCGCTTGTCGGCGACTTCTTTCCGAAGGTTCTGCCGTTCGAATTCCGGCATTTCCCCAGTCAGGACGAAGCCGCGGCCTGGCAATGGCTCGATGCGAGGCCCGCGGAATAAGCGGACTGGAGCATTTCCAGGAAAGGTGAGAACGGCTTTCAGTTCGGAATTGCTCCAAAACAAGGATCTGAGGGGTTTGCCGTTTTCTGACCGGTGAACCGCTCTATCGAACGATCGTCAGCCGCTCGGCCGCACGCGTGATGGCCGTATAGAGCCAGCGTTGCCGGGTCTCCTTGAAGGCCCAGCTCTCGTCGAACAGCACGACGTCATTCCACTGCGAGCCCTGCGCCTTGTGCGCGGTCAGCGCATAGCCGTAGTCGAAATCGTCGAATCGCTTCTTCTGCTGCCATGGAATCTCGGCATCCGGATCCTCGAACGCTGCCTTCAGCAGCTTGATCTTGGCAACGCCGCGGTCGGGATCGTCCTCCTCCGGCGAGACCAGCAGGTTGATGCCAGGCTTCACCGTCTCGCGCGACGAGGTCATCACTTTCCACAGCGATCCGTTGAGCAGCCCCTTGGCCGGATCGTTGCGCAGGCAGACCAGCTTGTCGCCGGCCTGCGGATAATCGGCGGAAAAGCCCTTCAGCTCGCGCAGGCGCTGGTTGTAGCGCCGCCGCGTGCGGTTGGTGCCGACCAGTACCTGATCGGCTTTCATCACCAGATCCTGCGTGACCCCTTCCCTGCCGATCACCTGCGCCGTGCCGTAGTCGCCATGCATGAACTCGCGGCCTTCGCGCACGTCGAGCGCCAGCCGGATGATCGGGTTGTCGCGCGCCTGGCGATGGATCTCGGTGAGCAGCACATCCGGCTCGTGCTCGGTGAAGAAGCCGCCGCCCGAGATCGGCGGCAACTGCGCCGGATCACCGAGCACTAGGATCGGCGTGCCGAAGCTCTGCAGGTCGCGGCCGAGTTGCTCGTCGACCATCGAACATTCGTCGATGACGACGAGCTTGGCGCGCGCGATCGGACTTTGCCGGTTGAGTGAAAAGGTCGGCGACATCGACGTCTTGCCGGTCACCTGGTCCTCGACCGATTCCTCGCCCTTCGGCCTGTAGATCAGCGAATGGATGGTGCGGGCCTTGGTCGCTCCCTTGGAGCGCAGCACCTGGGCAGCCTTGCCGGTGAAGGCCGCGAATTGCACCTGCCCGTCGACGTGCTCGGCGAAATAGCGCGCAAGCGTCGTCTTGCCGGTGCCGGCATAGCCGAACAGGCGGAAGATCTGCGGCCGCCCGTCCTTCAGCCAGCGGCCGACCGCCTTCAAAGCCTCGTCCTGTTGGGGAGAGAATTCCATCAGTTCGACAGACCGGATTCGCGAGCGAAACACAAGGTTGGCGTGCCATCACCGGCGTCGTCGGCGACGGTCTCATTCATTATCAGCTCGGCACGCTATCAGGCGCAAACAAGAACGTAAAGGGAACGAAGTTTGAGTCCGGGCTACCGGTGGGCTCCGGGATCATTCTCCAGCAGGATCGGCTTGCCGTGCGGCGTGGCGTGGGCGGCACGCTCCCAGGCGGCCGCGAGCGCATCGATCTCGTGCTTGCCGGCGACGCCCTTGGTCGCCAGCAATTTTTCCAGCGCCGACAGCCAGTGCTCGTAATAGTCGTGGCCGTCCCTCGCGGCGTCCGGCTTCTTCACTTCGGCGGACAGGGCGTCCGCCCATTCGTTCCACGAAAACAAGCCGCTGTCGTGCAGCGCGACCGTGATGGCGAAAGCCTCCGCCTGCCACGGTTCGGCGAACACCGGATCGTCGAAGCCGCCCGGCAGTTCGGTCTCATGCGGGCTCAAGGTAGCTCTCCCAGGCATCGATCGAGACCTCAAGCGTCGGGTCGGCGCCCTCGCCCCAGATCTCGGCGCCGTCGAAAACCACGGTATAGACCCATTGCGGGTTCTCGCCCTTGCCATGCGCGTTGCTGTCCGGGAACACGAAGCCATCGCGAACGGCCTCGATCCTTCCGTTCTTGCCGCGCGCGTAGCGCGGCAGGCGCGTATGGCCGGTCGGACTGAAATTCTTCGTCCGCACGCGGTCGCCCGCCTGGAAGCGCGCCGGCGCAGCCACGGGACGGTCGCAAGGCCCACCTTTGGCGAGCACGGCAGGCACATCGGCAGCCTTCAGCACGCGTTCGGGTGTCGACGCCGGATCGACAGCCTTGCCGGCGGCAAGGTCGCGTTCCGTCACGAAGCCATGGCGCTTCAGGAGTACCTCAAGCGCCTGGATCCAGATCTGGTAATAGCTCGACGAATAATAATCGGCGGGATGCAGCGACTCTCGCGCATGCCGGCTCTCGTCGATGTTCCAGGCACCCATGGCGCCGGCAGTGAGCGTGACGCCAAGCGCCCGCCGCTCCCAGGCAGCATGGAAGTAAGGCTCGTCCGTCTCGGGCGCGACCGGCCCGAACCCCATCTGCCCACCGAGATCTTGCGGCCCGTTCATGCCGGCTCCTTCGCCAGCGCAGTGCCGATCATCGAATCGCGGCTGACCAGGCCGGCGAGTTGCTCCTCGCTCCAGCCCTCGGTGCCTTTCGGCCGCATCGGCACCACCAGATAGCGAAGCTCGGCCGTCGAATCCCAGACGCGGATTTTCCTGCCCGCGGGCAAGGTTAGCCCGAATTCTTCCAGCACGCCGCGCGGATCGATAACAGCCCGCGAACGATAGGGCGGCGCCTTGTACCAGACCGGCGGCAGGCCGAGCACGGACCACGGATAGCAGGAGCAGAGCGTGCAGACGACGAGGTTGTGCGTCTCGTGCGTGTTGAACACCGCCTGCATGTGCTCGCCCTGGCGCCCGGTATAGCCGAGCGAGGCAATTGCCGCCGTCGCGTCGCGCTTCAGCCATTCGGCATAGGCCGGATCGTTCCAGGCCTTCGCCACCACCCTGGCGCCGTTGCGTGGGCCGATTTTCGTCTCGTAGGTATCGACGATGACGTCGATGGCCGCCGGATCGATCAGGCCCTTCTCGGTAAGGATCGTTTCCAATGCGCGCACGCGCGCCGCAAACGGATCGAGCTCGTTGTCGTGGTCGTGATCATGGGACATGGCGCAAGGTTACGATCGTGCGCACGCCCCCGCAAGCTCGGCAACTTGGGCCAGAGCCGGGCCGCCTATTCGGCGGCCAACTTTCTCGGTTCGGCATTTTCTCCGGGGTCAAAGAGCGAGGGCTGCTCGACCGGCTCGACCGCATGCAACGCCGGCCGGCTCTTCTTCGAGGAGAAGCTGAGTAGCCAGCCGGAGAAATGCTCGAAATAGACATAGATGACCGGCGTGACGAACAGGGTCAGCGCCTGGGATGCGAGCAGGCCGCCGACCACGGCAACGCCGAGCGGCTGGCGCAGCTCGGCGCTGGCGCCGGTGCCGAGCGCGATCGGGAACGTGCCCATCAAGGCCGCCAGCGTCGTCATCATGATCGGCCGGAAACGCATCAGGCAGGCCTTGTGGATGGAGTCCAGCGCAGACATGCCCTCGCGCCTCAACTCCAGCGCCACGTCGATCATCATGATGCCGTTTTTCTTGACGATGCCGATCAGCATCAGGATGCCGATCACGGCTATGACCGACAGGTCCATGCCGAAGAGCCGCAATGCAACCACCGCGCCCAGTACCGCCGATGGCAGGCCCGTCAGAATGGTCAGCGGATGAATGAAGCTCTCGTAGAGCATGCCGAGCACGATGTAGATCGTGAGGATCGCGCCCCCGATCAGCAGCCCTTGGTTGGCAAGCGAATCCTGGAACGTCTTGGCCGTGCCGGCGAAGGTGGTGCCGATCGCCTGCGGCATGCCGATCTGGTCCTTGAGCTGGTTGATGCGGGTCACCGTGTCCCCGAGCGAGACACCCTGCGGCAGGTTGTAGGAGATCGTCACCGCCGGCAACTGGCCAAGCTGGTTGACCGTCAAGGCGCCGGCCGTACGATCGACCCGGGCGAAGGCACCGAGAGGAACGAGGCTGCCGCTCGCCGTTCTCACCTGAATGGCCAGCATGCGCTCCGGCGACCACTCGATCTTCGGATCGAGCTCGGTGATGACTTCGTAACTGTCGGCCGAGCCGAAAATGGTTGAGACCTGATCGGTGCCGAAGCCGCCATAGAGGGCGGAGCGCAGCGTGTCCGTGTCGATACCGAGCTGAGCGGCCTTGTCGCGATCGACGACCAGCGACGCCTGCAGCGCGTTGTTCTGCAAATCACTTGTGACGTCGGTGAAGAATTTATGATCGGCGGCCATGGCGTCGTTCAATTTCTGCGCCCAGGCGTCCGTCGCGCCGTTATCGAGGCCTTGGACGACCAGCTGATAGGCGCTGGCCGAGGACCGCGAGCCGAGCCTGAGGTTCTGCACCGGTTGCATATAGGTTTCGATGCCGGCGACGCCGGACAGCTGCCGCCTCAAATCGGAAAGCACCTTCTCTATGTCGGGACGCTTGTCCTTGTCCTTCAGTTGCACGAACAACTGTCCCTGATTGAGCGCATTGTTGCCGCTGCCCACCGACCAGGCGACGTGATCGACGTAAGGCGAATGCGAGAAGACGTCGGCGACCTGGCTCTGCAGCTTCGTCATCGCGTCGAAGGAGATGTCCTGGCGGGCGATGGTGGTTACCGAGATCTGGCCTATGTCTTCTTGCGGGAAGAAGCCCTTCGGCGAAACCTGGATCAGCCAGACGGAGGCCGCCGCGGTGCCGACGAAGACCAGGAACACCAGGAAGGTGTGGCGCAGGCAGAAGCTCAGGATCCAGTCATAGCCACGCGTGATGAGATCATGTCTGTGACCGTCGGCATGCGCCTCGCGATCGGCCTTGGTCACCGACAAAAGCCGCGAGCACAGCATCGGGGTCAGGGTCAGCGACACGAACATCGACGCCAGGATGGCGACCGTTACCACGACGGCGAATTCGTTGAAGATACGGCCGATGACGCCGCCCATCAGAAGCACGGGGATGAACACCGCCACCAGCGAAATCGAAATCGATATGATGGTGAAGCCGATCTCGCGCGCGCCCTTGAGCGCGGCGTCGAAAGCCGACAGCCCGTCCTCCTCCATGTGGCGGAAGATGTTTTCGAGCATGACGATCGCGTCGTCGACGACGAGGCCGACGGCCAGCGTCAGACCCATCAGAGATATGTTGTCGATCGAGAAGCCGAACAGGAACATCGCGCCGAGTGTGGCGATCAGCGAAATCGGCACGGCCACCGCCGGGATGATCGTTGCCGTGACGCGGCGCAGGAACACGAAGATCACCATCACCACCAACGCGATGGTCAGGAGCAGCGTGAACTGCACGTCGTCGACGGCCTGGCGGATCGAGGTGGATCGGTCGTTGAGCAGTTTGATGCTCGCGGCAGCCGGCATCTGGTCCTGGAAGGACGGCAGCATCGCCTTGACCTTGTCGACGACGTCGACCGTATTGGCGTCGGGCTGGCGCTGCACGGCCATGATAATGGCGCGCGTGCCGTCATACCAACTCGCCGTCGTCGTGGTTTCGACCGAGTCGATGACGCGCGTGACCTCGCCCAGCCGCACCGGATGGCCGTTCTTGGTGGCGATGATAATGTTTGAAAAATCGGCGGCGTTCATCAGCTGGGTGTTGGCCGTGATCGTCAGCTGCTGCTTGTCGTTCTGCAGCACGCCGAGCGGGGTGTTGCTGTTGGCCGAGGCCACGGCCGTCTGCAACTGGTCGATCGAGATGCCGCGCGCGGCGAGCGCGGTCGGATCGATCTGGATGCGCACCGCATATTTTTGCTGTCCGTAGATCGAAACCTGCGCAACGCCATCGATGGTCGATAGCGAGGGCGAGATGACGTTTTCGGCGAAGGCGTCGAGGTCGGTGAGTGGAACGGTGTCGCTGACCAGCGACATCAGAAGAATCGGCGCATCGGCCGGATTGACCTTGCGATAGCTTGGCGGCGCCGTCATTTGCGGCGGCAGCGATTTTTGCGTGCGCGCAATGGCTGCCTGAACGTCCGCGGCAGCCGCGTCGATGTCGCGGTTGAGCACGAACTGGATGGCGATCGAGGTCTGGCCCAGCGAGTTGGTGGTCGAAATCGAATCGATGCCGGCAATGGTTGCGAACTGCTTGATCAGCGGCGTCGCGACCGAGGTCGCCATGGTCTCCGGCGAAGCGCCGGCCAGTTGGGCCGAGACATTCACCACCGGGAACTCCGCGCTGGGCAGCGCGGCAACCGGCAGGAACTTGTAAGCGAACAGTCCGCCCAGCACGAGGGCGAACGACATCAGCAGCGTGGCGACGGGCTTTCGTATGCAGAATTCGGAAATCATGGGCGGGCCTCGCCGGCCTTGTCGGCTTGTGCGACCTTAGGCGAATTTTGATCGCCACTGTTGCTCGCTGTCTTGCCTTCGTGCACCGTCGCGCCGTCCTTTAGCCTTGTCTGGCCTTCGACCACCACTTTCTCGCCGCCCTTGAGGCCTTGGCTGATGGCGCTGTTATCGCCCTCCGTCAGCGCCACCTGCACCGGCCGCATCTCGACCGTGTTGTCCGGCTTGACCACATAGACGAAGGGACCTTTCTGGCTCGGCTGCACCGCGACCGTCGGCACCGAGGTCATTTGCGGCATCGTGCCGGCATCAAGGATGACGTTCACATACTGCCCCGGCCAAAGCGAAAGATCGGAGTTCGGTATGCTCGCCCGCGTGGCGATGGTGCCGGAGGCGGTGTCGACGCTGGAATCGACGAAATCGAGCGTGCCCTTGCCGATCGGCGTCGGATCGCCGTCCTTGGTCAGCGTCACGTCGCCTTGCTGTGGGCTCGCCAACGCCTTGTGCAATAAAGCAAGGTTGCTTTCCGGCAGAGTGAAATTCACCTGCAGCGGGTCCATCTGTGTGATGGTCACAAGCGGCGTCGTGGTGCTTGAGCCGTTGCTGGTGGTGACGAGATCCCCGACCGAGACGTTGACCGCCCCCAGCCTGCCTGAGATGGGCGCGCTGATGGTCGCGTAGCTTAACTGGACCGTATCGGCGTCGATCGTCGCCTTGTCGGCATCGATGGTGGCGGCCGCGGCCTTCTGCGCCGCCAGTGCCTGGTCGTAAGTCTGCTGCGTGCCAGCCTGCTTGGCGACAAGGTCCTTGGCGCGCTGAAGATCCGCCGTGGCGCTCACCAGCAGGGCCTGGTCCTTGACGAGCGTCGCCTGATCCTTGGCAAGCTGCGCCTTCAGTGCGCGGTCATCGAGCGAGAAGAGAAGGTCGCCGGCCCTGACCATTTGCCCGTCCTTCACCGCGATCGACACGATCTGGCTGGAGACACGGGCATTCACGCTGACCACCGACGGTGAGGAGACGAAGCCGATGGCGTAGCGACGGATCGGAAAATCGGCGGTCGTCGCAGTTGCCGAAACGATCGAGGCGGAACGCGCGCCGCCAGCGCCGCCCTTCTGGCTGCCCGATGCCTTGGTCGTGTCGGCGCCGGCTGTGTCGGCCTGCTGGCCGGAGATCAGCTGCTGCACCCTGCCCATCGTGGCGGGCGACAGATAAAGGCCGACACCTGCAAGGCAGGCCAGAGCGACGACTGTAAAGGCGATTTTTCCGCGCAACGACAACTAGCCCTCTATCCGACACGCCGAAACCGGTGGTCTATTCTCAGCTCATTTCACGGCCGTTGCCGCGAATTTCGCCGAATAGATAGGACAAGGCTTTGGCGGAAAAGGGCCAAAACGCGGGATTACGAAGATTTAATATGCACTGCACAATTGTTGTGCAGCCGGCTAACGTGCCGTGGCGATCCCTTAACGCAGCATCGGCCAGAGCGTCGCTGCGAGCAGCAGACCCATTCCTATGTTGAACCATTTCAGCCGCATGGGATCCCAAAGGAAGCCGCGCAGCGCGGTGCCGAACCGGGCCCACACCGAAACGCTGGGCAGGTTGACGATGGTGAAGGCGATTGAAATCAGCGCCACCGAGACGAACGGATGATCCGGATTGGTGTAGACGGCCATGGCAGTGATCGCCATCACCCACGCCTTCGGGTTGACCCATTGGAACGCGGCGGCATCGATGAAGCGCATCGGACGCGCCTTCGCCCCGTCCTTGCCACCCTTCGAGCGCGACATGCCGATCTTCCAGGCAAGGTAGAGCAAATAGGCGGCGCCGGCGATTTTCAGCGCCATATGCAGCACCGGAAACGCTGTCAGCACCGCGCCGAGTCCGAAGCCGACGGCCAGCAGCAGAACCAGAAAACCGATGCTGATGCCGAGCATATGCGGAACCGTTCTGAGGATGTCGAAATTGACGCCGGAGGCCAGCAGCATGAGATTGTTCGGCCCCGGCGTGATCGACGTCACGAAGGCATAGACCAGGAGTGCAAGGAACGCGTTGACGGACATCATATCCTCCCGCGGATAGGTCAGCTATATTGTCCTTATCGGCAGCGGCAAAAGCCACGGACGGTCGACCGCCGGGCCAGCGAGAAGAAGTTGAAGCAGCCGGAGCGGTGGTGGCGCGCCTACATGCCCTGCGGGCCGCGGTTCATGGCTGCGACACCGGTGCGGCAGATCTCGACCAGGCCGAGCGGCTTCATGATGGCAATGAACTGGTCGAGCTTGGAACCCTTGCCGGTGATCTCGAAGATGAAATGCTCGGTGTTGGCGTCGATGACCGACGCGCGGAAGGCATCGGCCAGCCGCAGCGCCTCGACGCGGGCGACGCCGGTGCCAGCGACCTTGACGAGGGCAAGCTCGCGCTCCAGCGGCCGCTCCTGGCCGAGCTCGTGCGAGCGCACGGTGAGATCGACCACGCGGTGCACCGGCACGATCCGCTCGAGCTGGTGTTTGATTTGCTCCAGCACATGCGGCGTGCCGCGCGTCACGATGGTGATGCGCGACAAATGCTTCTCGTGCTCGGTCTCGGACACCGTGAGGCTTTCGATGTTATAGCCGCGCCCCGAGAACAAGCCGATGACGCGGGCAAGCACGCCCGGTTCGTTGTCGACCAGCACGGAAAGCGTGTGCGTTTCCGGCTTTTCGGTTTCCTTGGCGATGAAGTAGGCGGAGCCGGTCGGCTGGAGCTGTGCGTTCATGACGTGAATCTCGATTTCAAACTTTGGCGCTAATTCTATGTTTCCACACGGCTTTCCGCCGCAGACGCTGCCTGCCGCTACACCAGTTCCCTGCCCTTTGCGTCGATGGCGTTGGCCACCGCCTCGTCGGTCGCCTCGTCAGGCAGGAGCATTTCGTTATGCGCCTTGCCGGACGGGATCATCGGGAAGCAGTTGGCGAGAGTCGCCACGCGGCAGTCGAACAGCACCGGCTTCTTCACCGAGATCATCTCGCGGATCGCGTCGTCCAGCTCGTCCGGCTTGTCGCAGCGTATGCCATGGCCGCCATAGGCGTCCGCCAGCTTGACGAAATCCGGCATCGCCTCGGTGTAGGAATGCGACAGCCGGTTGCCGTGCAGCAGCTGCTGCCACTGGCGCACCATGCCCATATACTGGTTGTTCAGGATGAAGATCTTGATCGGCGCTTCGTACTGCACGGCCGAGCTCATCTCCTGCATCGTCATCTGCACCGAAGCGTCGCCGGCGATGTCGATGACCAGCGCATTCGGATGTGCGATCTGCACGCCGAGCGCCGCCGGCAGGCCATATCCCATCGTGCCCAGGCCGCCCGAGGTCATCCAGCGGTTAGGCTTGTCGAAGTGATAGTGCTGCGCCGCCCACATCTGGTGCTGGCCGACTTCGGTGGTGATGTAGGTGTCCATATCCTTGGTCAGCGCATAGAGCCGCTGGATCGCGTATTGCGGCATGATCACGTCGTTGTTCATCCTATAGGCGAGCGAGTCCCGCGCGCGCCATTTCGCGATCTGCTCCCACCATGGATAGAGCGCCTTCTTGTCGGCCTTGGCAGTCGCCCGCCACAGCCGCACCAGATCCTCCAGCACGCGGCCGACATCGCCCAGGATCGGCACGTCGGCATGGACATTCTTGTTGATCGAGGACGGATCGATGTCGATATGGATCTTCTTCGAGTTCGGCGAGAACGCGGTCAGCCGGCCGGTGATGCGGTCGTCGAAGCGCGCGCCGATGCAGATCATCACGTCGCAATCATGCATGGCCATGTTGGCTTCGTAGGTGCCATGCATGCCGAGCATGCCGATCCAGTTCTTGCCCGAAGCCGGATAGGCACCGAGGCCCATCAGCGTCGAGGTGATCGGGAAGCCGGTGAGGTCGACCAGCTCGCGCAGCAGATGGCTGGCTTCCGGACCTGAATTGATGACGCCGCCGCCGCTGTAGATGATCGGCCTCTTCGCGCCGGCCATCAATTCGACGGCGGCCTTCACCTTCTCCAAATCGCCCTGGACCTTCGGCTGATAGCTGGTGCGCGGCGCCGTTTGCGGCGGCACGTAGATGCCCTTGGCGAACTGCACATCCTTCGGAATGTCGACCACGACCGGGCCCGGCCGCCCGGTGGTCGCGACATGGAAGGCTTCATGGATGGTGGCGGCGAGCTCGTTGACGTCTTTCACCAGCCAATTGTGCTTGGTGCAGGGGCGCGTGATGCCGACGGTGTCGCATTCCTGGAAGGCGTCGGAGCCGATCAGCGAAGTCGGCACCTGACCGGTGAGACAGACCAGCGGAATGGAATCCATCAGCGCGTCCTGCAGCGGCGTCACCGCATTGGTGGCCCCGGGGCCGGACGTGACCAGCAGCACGCCGGCCTTGCCGGTCGAACGCGCATAACCTTCGGCGGCATGGCCGGCACCCTGCTCGTGCCTGACCAGAATGTGCTCGACCTCATCCTGCTGGAAGATCTCGTCATAGATCGGAAGGACCGCGCCGCCCGGATAGCCGAAGACATGCTTGACGCCGTTGTCCTTCAGCGCCTGCACCACCATTTCGGCGCCCGTCATTTCGCGCCGCTCGTTATGTCCGTTGCTCATCGGTCTGGTCCCGTACTGTTCGCCATCTGGCGATTTGCTGGTCGTTTAGTTGGGTTTTGGGCAATAAAAAAGGCCCCCGAGGGAGCCTGTGGGATGCGCATGGGAGGTTTTCGCCCGGCGGTTACACCGCCTTGCCCACGCGCCAGCCTACGAGAATGAGTGCTGTTTTCATGGGCGCGGACAATAAGGTCGGTTCCGCGCCGCTGTCAACGGGCAATCTGTCGGTCCCATTGTTCAGCGGCGCGGATTGTTCAGGCCGCCAGCACCACAGCCCTTGCCTGGTTGCCGCCAACGCATTTTGCCGGGTATGTCGAGACGCATGATGTTGCCGAGAAACGGCGCACTATTGTAGGCAAGTGTGCCGGGTGGGGCGGCGCCGGTGATCACGTCGCGCTTTGGGCCGCGAACTTTTTCACCACCCGCTCCAGCAGCGGCACGTAGTCGCGAAAGGCGCGCGTTTTCATGTTGGCGACCTTGCCACCCTCGTCCCAGATGCGCACACGTACGGCTTCCTGATGGAATGGATTGCTGCGGAACTCCGCCACCTCCTCCGCGCTCATCGGCCCGCCCTGCAGCGACAGCGTATGGACCGAGGCCGGCGACAGCTTGCCGAAATAGCTCGGATCGGTGGCGCAGAGATAACGCTTGGCCGCAACATGCAGCCTGACGCATTCGACGATGACCGGCGGAAAGAACGGCGCCAGCACCTCGCCACCCGCCTCGTCGTGGTGCTTGTCCTCGACGTCGTCGGGCGAATAGGTGCCGAACTCGCTGGTGTAGTGGCCGATGTCGTGCAGCAGCGCCGCAGCCACAAGCTCCTCCGGCGCGCCATCCTGCTCGGCTAGCCACGCGCCCTGCAGCATATGCTCGGACATGGTGACCGGCTCGCCGAGATAGGATTCCGCGCCGCGACGCTCGAAAATTTCGGCGATGAACTCGACGATGTTGCCGGTGTTCAGTTCATTCGATTTCATTCGGCCGCCTCTCTGACATCGTGTTCGATTGCCGCCAGCGTCGACAGCAGGCCGTCCTTGTCGGCGTAGCAGCCCTGCAGCCAGCGCTTGCCGCTGCCGGAAAAGGCCTTGCGCGCATGCATGACGCGCGTGTTGTCAACGATGAACGACTGGCCCGCCTCGAGTTTGAAGGTCACCTCGAAGGCCGGATCCTCGATCAGTTCGGCGAACCGGCGATAGGCGGCGTAATATGCGTTCATTTCGGCGAACGGCACGTCGATGGTCGGCGCCAGCGAGCGGTTGTTGAAGCGCACGCAGATGAGCTCGCCATCCGGTCCGAGCTCGATCATCGGGCGCTTGGACTGCAGCCGCACGCCCGATGAGCCGGCATATTCGAAGCGCGCCGGATAGGAGGAAAGCAACCGGAAGCCGTTCGAACTCTCCGCCTGCAGCGCGGCCGCCACCGCGAATCCGTCGACGACGCTGGATTCGCCGCCTTCCACCGTATTCTCGATGCAGGCCAGGATCTGCAGCGTCGGCACCGGGTCGCGGTAGGGATTGTCGGTATGCGCCTGCAGGCCAAGGTTGGTGTAGGCAAGATTGTTCGGATTGACCTCGGCGCGCACCTCGAACCAGCGCCCGTAATTGGTCTCCCTGATATATCCGAAGAGATCGGCCACATTGCATAATGCCCCGGATTCGGCCGGCAGACCGTCCATGACGGCAAAGCCAAAGCTCCGTACCGCCGTCAGCCATTGCCGCAGAACATTCCTGTCGTGCCGCGCCTCACTATAGGCCGCGCGCGGCACCGAACTCTGCATCGTCGCCTTGGTCCACCGCCGAATGTCGCTGCCGGTCCAGCCGGGCTGCCGATTTTCTTCGCGGTCGTAAGTATGGGCGCGAAGCCAGCTTGCGGGAAAGCTGACGGTCTTGTCTTCAGGCACGAACGTGACCACCAGCGCCTCGCCCTTGATCGAGGCCTCTCCGATCCGTGTCTCGCCCGGAATGTCCAAAATGGTGACCAGCCGCTGGCCGTTACCGGCGCTGCGGGTCCTGTCGTCCAGTGCGTTGTCGCGCAGCCACATGGCATGGAATCGGCTGCGTGTCCCATCGTCCCAGCCAAGCGCGATCGTTCGCCCTTCGTCGCCAAGGTTTGCTCTCGTCAGCACGTTTCTGAAACTCCCGTCTTCGGGCCGGCGCCGCGGTACCGATTGCATGCTGTCTTTGCCAAAGGCATAATTCAAATTATTGTTTTTCAGCCAATGCCGCCAAAAACCTAATGACTGGAAAAGCTGCCGATCCCATGCCTCCGCTCGACTGGCTACGCAGTTTCGAAGCGGCTGCGCGCCTGTCGAATTTCACCGCCGCGGCCGCCGAGCTCGGGCTCACGCAAGCCGCCGTCAGCCAGCACATCCGCTTTCTGGAAGAGCGTCTCAAGACGCGACTGTTCGCGCGGCTGGCACGCGGCGTGGCGTTGTCGCCGGAGGGCGCCGCCTATCTTCCCCATATCCAGTCGGCATTCGCGATCATCGGCAGCAGCACGCGCGAGTTTGTTCGAGCCACGCGTTTTGCAAACCGTCACCATTCGCGTTCCGATTTCTTTCGCGCTGCTGGTGCTGGTCCCGGCTCTTCCCGATCTCGCAAAGGCGCTGCCGTGGATCAGGCTCGATCTGGTGACCATCCATCGACCGACGGACTACGACGAGGCAGGCTCGACGCTCGACATCCGCTTCGGCAACGGTTCATTTTCCGGGCGCGTCGCCGACCGGCTGACGGTCGAGCGGCTCGTTCCGGTCGCTGCGCCGATCTTGGCCGGAAATGCCGAATGGACATCGCTGCCGCTGCTGTTGGTGGCGGGCGCGCGCGAGATGTGGGCGGAGTGGTTCGCAGCCTCCGGCCTTGCCGGCCACTCCCAACGCTCGCATCGCTTCGACAGTTTTGTCGCCGCGATCGGAGGCGGCGAAGTCCGGCGCCGGAGCGCTGCTGGGCTCGCGGCCGCTCATCGAGGCCGCGCTAAAGGACAATCTCCTTGTCAGGCTTTCCGATTTCGAGCTCTCGAGCCCATCGGGTCACTTCCTGACATGGCCATCGTCATCGCGGCTGTCCGGCGCCGAACAGGATTTTCGCCGCTGGCTTTTGTCGCGTCTCGCCAGCATTTCAGCATAGCGCCCGGGCTGGCTCCCCTATCCGCTTCCAATAGATGAGCGTGCCGGTGAGCCCACCATGGGGTTTTAGCGCATAGTCCGGAATCTCGCCGGTCAGCGAGAAGTCGAGTTTTTCGTAAAGGCCGCCGGCCCCCTCTTCGCTTGCTGTGTCCAACACCAGCAGGGTGCGCCCTTTCTTGACCGCCAGTTCCTCGGCGGCCCGCATCAGGCCGGTGGCAATACCTTTGCCGCGATAGTCGAGGCGGGTCATCAGCTTGGCAATCTCGGCGCGGTGCGGTTGGTTGGGCGGGCAGTCGAGAAGCAGTGAGACGGTGCCGGCAAGCGTCTTGCCATCCCATGCGCCCAGCACCGCCCGTTCCCCGCGCGCCGCGGCAGCGAGCGATTTGCGCCAGAACTCATGGGCCGCATCGGGAGACAAGGGATGCATGAAGCTTACCGATCCGCCGGCAGCGACTGTCTCGATCAGCAGGTCGGCGAGCATCCCGCTGGTTTTTGCGTCGTCGTTCAACGCCCTGATTTCAAGGGGATTCATGTCGGGGGTCTCCAGGTGATAAGGTGTCGGGCCGCGGTCATGCGAAATGACTGCTCCGACTTCGGCGGCGCGCCCTTCGGATTTCCGCGATCCGCTCGGCATCGTCCTCGCTGAGGTGCCGCCCGCGCTCCAGGATCTCGAGCGTGTATTCCTCATAGCTGAGCCCAAGCCGCTCGGCCTTTTCCAGCCGCATCAGCATGACGGCATGGCTCGGCGCCTTCCAGGCTTTGTCGTGGGCGGTGCGCCAGGCAAGAAAGATGTAGGGGTCGCCCTTGCCCCAGGGCGGACCTTCGTAGTCGTCGAGAGGCGGCCTGCCATTGTGGGACCGTTCAGGCCGGCGTGCCATGCGATCAGCCCCGGACCAGCGCCACCAGATACTCGGCGGCTTCCGGTCCCGGAGCGTGGAAGGTGCAGTCCGACGGGGCTCCGAGCGCCAGGCAGTCGCCCGGCTCCAGCCTGTGCACGACATTGCCTTCGGTGAAGTCCAGGCGGCCGCCGATCAGCCAGATCTGCTGCTTGATGAAGGCATAGGACGCTGCCGGGAAATCGACCTTGGCGCCTGCCGGCAGGCTGACCCGGATCAGCTCGAGCGGCATTTGCGTTGCAGGCGACAGATGGCGTCGCACATAGCCGGTCGCCGGATCCTGCCAGACCGGCTGCTCGTCCTTGCGGGACACGCTGCCGCCCTGCATTTCGGCGCGGGCAATCAGCGTCGAGAGCGTCATGCCGAAAGCCGACGCGATGCGCACGAGGAGCGCCGCGGTCGGACTTGTCATGCCGCGCTCCATGGCGCTCAGCATCGCCTTGGAAACGTCGGAACGCTCGGCCAACTCGGCCAGCGACCATCCCCGCAAATCACGCTCGGAGCGTATCCGCCTGCCGATCGTGGACGTGATGTCGTTCGATATATCAGTCATTCATCCAATATATCGAAATTCCGAGATGAAGGAAGAGGCTGGTCGATCGCATTTTCGCGAGTGGTTTAACGGGACCTACACCATCCGACCTCACGCGGCTTTAACCCCGATTGGGATAGCTTTGACCCCGAGGGGAATGGGACAGGTAACCGATGTTTGTTGAACGCGAAGCCTCCATTGGGGAGCCGACCTCGCAGGAGCGCCGCGACGCCCAGCAGAGCGACAAGCGCATCCTGGGCAACGTCGTGCAATGCGACGGTGCGCGCGCTACCATCAGCGCCTATGCCGAAGATGCCGAAGGCACGGTGACCGGCCTGTGGACCGTCGGCAAGATGATTTCCATCAACCTTGGCGCGACGCGAACCGTTGGCCTTGTCTATGCGATCGGCAAGTCTGACCGCGCCTGGAGCAATGAGGGCCAGAACGCAATCGAGGTCAGCATCGAGCTGATCGGCGAGGTGCGCGACGGCACCGAGCCCGGCGCCAAACCGGTCTTCGACCGCGGCATCACCACCTATCCGCATATCGGCGCGGTTGCCCACCGTATCCGCAGCCGCGACCTGCAGGCCGTCTACGATCTCGCCAGCCGCCATTCGATCACCATCGGCACACTGTCCCAGGACGAGGCGATCGCCGCCAACATCGCTGTCGACGACACGCTGGCGCGCCATTTCGCCATTGTCGGCACGACCGGCGTCGGCAAATCCACGGCTGTCTCGCTGCTGTTGCGCAAATCGATCGAGGCGCGGCCCGATCTGCGCGTGCTGATCCTCGACCCGCACAACGAGTTTGCCGCCTCGCTTCCGGAATACTGCGTGAAGGTTGATTCCAAGACGCTCGACCTGCCGTTCTGGATGTTCAGACTGGAAGAATTCGCCGAAGTTCTGTTTCGCGGTCGCGAGACCGTTCCGGAGGAAGTCGACGTCCTGCGCGACCTCATCCCGGCCGCCAAGAACCTCTATCGCAACCCGAGCTCCGGCTCGTATATCAGGCGCGGCAGCGATGCGCTGACGGCGGACACGCCGGTGCCTTACCGCATCGCCGATCTGCTCAAGCAGATCGACGAGCGCATGGGTCTGCTCGAAAGCAAGAACGATCGGCCGACCCTGAAGTCGCTGAGGACGCGCATCGAATCGGCCGCTTCCGACCCGCGCTACCGTTTCATGTTCAATTCGCGGCTGATCGAGGACACCATCCACGAGACGATCGGCAATATCTTCCGCGTGCCGAACCATGGACGTCCGGTGACCTGCTTCGAGATGGCGGGCATGCCGTCCGAAGTCGTCAATTCGGTCTGCTCGGTGCTGGCGCGCCTCGCCTTCGACCTTGCGCTCTGGAGCGAGGGCCGGCTGCGGCTGCTCCTGCTTTGCGAGGAAGCGCACCGCTACATGCCTGCCGATCCGCGCCTCGGCTTCGCGCCGACCAGGCACGCTTTGTCGCGCATCGCCAAGGAAGGCCGCAAATATGGCTGCTATCTCGGCGTTGTGACCCAGCGTCCAGGCGAGCTCGATCCGACCATCCTGTCGCAATGCTCGACCTTCTTCGCCATGCGGCTCGCCAACGAGCAGGACCAGGCCATCATCCGCTCGGCGATCGCCGATTCCTCGGCCTCGACGTTGGCGTTCCTGTCCTCCATGGGCCAGCGCGAAGCCATTGCCTTCGGCGAAGGCGTGGCGACGACCATGCGGCTCAAATTCGAGAAACTGTCCCAGGAATTCATTCCCGGCACAGCGAAGCGGGAGCAGGCCTTGCCCGCGGATTCCGGCGACGATGTCGATCTCGCCGGAATTGTCGAGCGTCTGCGCAACGTGCCGAAACCGCAGCAGTCGATAGCGTTCGCCGAAGCCGTCGATACCGGGCGCCAGGCTGGCGACCCCGACTACCGCAAGCCATCGGCGCCGCGCGTGCAACCGGACGACGATTTCGACATGCGTTACGGCCTGAGGCCCTCGACCTTCGGCATGCGCCAGCAGAACGACTAATCGTTCTGCATCTTCGCGCCGACTGAGTCCCGGGCTGAGTCGACTGAAGTCGCTTTCGAGAACCGGAGCGGACATATAGTCCGTGAGCACGCGCATGACCCCGAAAATCGAGAACGCTTTTCGGAAAGGATCATAGGAGACGCGCGGCGCGGTAGAAGCGCAGAACACGGCTCCAGGCGGCGAGCGTCAAGAATTTGATCATGGAATTTCAGGCGCAGACGCGGTTGCGGCCCTGCTTCTTCGCCTCGTAGAGCTGCCGGTCGGCGCGGCGATAGAAGTCCTCGGCACTCTCCTTGCGGTCCCAGACGGCGAGGCCGACGCTGGTGGTGACCTTCAGCCGCACATTGCCCGACATGATCGACAGGTTGGCGATCGCCTTGCGGATGCGCTCGGCGAACCGCGCGAGCAGTTCCGCATCCATGTTGGGCGTGACCACGGCGAACTCCTCGCCGCCCAGCCTCGCCACCACATCGTGATAGCGGGTCATGCCCCGTACGCACTGCGCGACGGACCGCAGAACCTCGTCGCCGACATCGTGGCCATGCGTGTCGTTGACCTGCTTGAAATGATCGAGATCGAGGATCATCAGGCCCACCGGCTTGTCGATGCGGCCGAACTCGTCGAGATATTCCCGCAACGCGTCATCGAAGTAGCGGCGGTTCTGCATTCCGGTCAGGCCGTCGGTGAGCGCTGCGTGCTCGAGCGTTTGCGAACGGGCGCTCAGCGACACCGTCATGGCGCGCAACTTGCCCTCTTCCCTCACCTGGCCGCGGATCAGCGGGTAGATGAAGAAGGTTCCAAAGAACAAGGC
The DNA here is from genome assembly GCF_001672435.1 of Mesorhizobium sp. AA23. Classification (NCBI taxonomy): domain Bacteria; kingdom Pseudomonadati; phylum Pseudomonadota; class Alphaproteobacteria; order Hyphomicrobiales; family Phyllobacteriaceae; genus Mesorhizobium; species Mesorhizobium sp. AA23. The sequence goes on along the minus strand of NZ_LYTP01000011.1, from coordinate 41,788 downwards.
AGCAGCCAGCAGCGCACCGGTCACGAACAGCAATTTGTTGAGATAGGCGATTCTGTCGAGACGCGATGCGGTGTCGAGAGCGGTCGCGATATCCTGCAATTGGCCATAGGCGTGAAAGGTCACCAGGCCGGCGGCCAGGATCACGAAGATAAAGACGAAAAACGCCGATTCCGCCTTGTGAAAACGCATAACGCCCCGCGGTACTGCGACCGTCGCCGTTATGGCATGCCAGGCCTTACGGACGGTTAACCCGGACAACCGTGACGGGAAGCTGCGCTCACAATTCCAAGCCCTGATCAAATCGCATTCTATCAGTCCGCGATTGACCATTTCTCGCCCGGGCGTAACCTTTGCCACTCCGGCCCCAGTTGGTGTTTGAACCAGGTCGTCTGCCGCTTGGCATATTGGCGCGTCGCGATCTTGGCTCGCTCAATCGCTTGGGGAAAGCCCATGTGTCCGGCCATCGCGGCCTGCAGCTCGCGCACGCCGATCGCCTTCATCGCCGGCAGGTTCGGATCGAGGTCGAGTGCCATCAACTGCCTGACCTCGTCGAGCGCGCCCTTGTCGAGCATTTGATCGAAACGCGCCCGGATACGCGCCACCAGTTCGCCGCGATCCGGCTCGATCACCAGGAAGCGTGCGCTGTCGCGGTCGATGAGCGGCTGGCCGCGTGCCGCTTGCCATTCAAGGATCGACCGTCCCGACGCGTCGAGCACCTCCAGTGCCCGCACAATGCGCTGGCCATCGGTCGGCCGGAGCTGCATGGCGACAGCCGAATCCTGATGCATCAGTACACGGTGCAGCCGTTCTGCCCCTTGTTCCTTGAGTTCGTAGCGCCAGCGCTCACGCACCGAAGGCGGAATGTCGGGCATGTCCGAGATGCCTTCGGCTAAAGCTCGGAAATAGAGCCCGGTGCCGCCGACGAAGACAGCCGGCCGGCCGGAGAAAATACCTTCCGCGATCAGCCCGGTGACGTCGCGCAGCCAGGCGCCGGTCGAGTAGGCTGTCGAAGGATGCACGTGACCGTACAGATAATGCGGCACGCGCGCCGTTTCGGCCGCGCTCGGACGCGCCGTCAGCACGTCCAGAACCGAATAGCCCTGCATGGAATCGGTGTTGACGATCACGCCGCCCTTGCGCTCGGCGATGTCCAGCGCCAGCGCCGACTTGCCGCTGGCGGTCGGCCCCGCTATCAGGATGGCGTTTTTCACGCGGCCTTTGCCCGCCTGCCTGCCGGAATTTTCGATGCCTCTGATCGCCACGCTTGTGTCCAATCCCAAAGACCGCCGAGTGTCGGTCCCGCTTGCGAATATCGCCTCGCGAGCGGCAGGCGCAAGCGCCGTTCATTGGCTGGCCGAGGATGTCGCCTGCGATCTGGTTTTGCCGGAGACTCCCGACATCGGCGAATTGACGGCCAATCTGCGCGCGGCATTGGCCTCCGAGCCGGTCGACATCATCGTCCAGCCGGCTGAAGGCAGGAGGAAGAGGATCCTGCTTGCCGATATGGATTCGACCATGATCAATCAGGAATGCATCGACGAGCTTGCTGACGAGATCGGCGTCAAAGACCGTGTCGCTGCGATCACCGCGCGATCGATGAATGGCGAGATCGCATTCGAGCCGGCCTTGCGCGAACGCGTCGCCTTGCTGAAGGGCCTCGACACGGCGGTGGTCGAGCGCATCCTCGCCAACCGGCTGACGCTGGCCGCCGGCGGCCGCGCGCTGGTGCAGACCATGCGTGCCAACGGCGCCTGGACGGCGCTGGTCTCAGGCGGCTTCGACGTCTTCACCAACCGCATCGCCGCAATGCTGGGCTTCCAGGAAAACCGCGCCAACCGGCTGATCGAGGACGGCGGCAGATTCACCGGCACGGTGGCCGCGCCTATTCTCGGCCGCGCCGCCAAGGCCGAGGCGCTGCTCGACATCGCGGCAAGGCTGGGCGTGACGACGCAGGATGCCGTTGCCGTGGGCGACGGCGCCAATGACCTCGACATGATCCGCCTGGCCGGCACTGGCGTCGCTCTTCACGCCAAGCCGGCGGTGGCTGAGCAGGCAAGGATCCGCATCGACCACGGCGATCTGACGGCGCTGCTCTACCTCCAGGGCTATCGCCAGGACGAGTTCGTGCAATGAAGCCGATCCGCACCGAGCGCCTCATCTTGCGCAATTGGGAACAGCGCGACCGCGCGCTCTTCCATCGCATCAACTCGGACGAGCGCGTGATGGAATTTTTTCCGTTCCGCCGCGACCGGGCCGCGGCGGACGCAAAGATGGACGAGCTCCGCGCCTGGATCGATGAGGATGGCTACGGTTTCGCCGCCGCCGAGATTGCCGCCACCGGCGAGTGCATCGGCTTCGTCGGCCTCCTCCAAACCGATCATGTGCCTTCCCTGCCGGCCGGCACGATCGAGATCGGCTGGCGGCTGGCACCGGAATACTGGCGCAAGGGCTATGTCACCGAGGCATCCGAAGCCTGGCTCTCCTTCGGTTTCGAAACGCTGGAGCTGGACGAAATCGTCTCCTTTGCCGTCGTGGAAAACCATCGTTCGATCGCCGTCATGAAGCGGCTCGGCATGCGCGCCGACCCGGGCGCCGATTTCGACCATCCCGCCGTGCCGGACAGCCACCCTCATCTTAAGCGGCATGCGCTGTACCGGCTGTCGCGCGACGACTGGCAGGCGCGAAAAAGGGCGGCCCGCTAGCCGCCCATTCTTGCAAATCAACCCGTTCGGGCTCTCCGGAATCAGTCCATCCGGATCGTCACGAAGCGCAACTCGCCGGATTTCGAGGCGAGCATCAGCAGCGCGTTCTTGCGGCCCTGCTCTTTCAGCGCCCCGATCCGGTCCATGACATCCTTTGGCGTGCCGACCGATTCCTGCGCGATCTCGGTGATCACCTCGCCGGGCTGGATGCCGCGTTCGGCGGCGGCCGAATCCTTGGCGACGTCGGTGATGACCACGCCCGACACATCGGCCGCGATGCCGAACTTCTGTCTGGTCTGCTCGTTGAGCTCGCCAACGGTCATGCCGAGCACCGAAGCCGTCGACACAGGAGCCGCCTTGTCGCCCTTGTCCTCGCCGGTACTGCCGTTCTCGCCGCTGGCCAGCTTCTCGCCGTCCTCGAGCCGGCCGAGCGTCACCTTCACTGTCTGCTCGACGCCCTTGCGCACGATGACGACGTCGACGGCCTTGCCGACCGGGCTTTCGGCGACGACGCGCGGCAGGTCGCGCATTTCGTGGATGTCCTTGCCGTCGAATTTGATGATGACGTCGCCGGCTTGAACCGTGCCGTTGTCGACCGGTCCGCCCTTGATGACGCCGGCCACCAGCGCGCCCTTGGCCGTCGCCATGCCGAGGCTTTCGGCGATGTCGTCCGTTACCGGCTGGATGCGCACGCCAAGCCAGCCGCGCCGCGTTTCGCCGAACTGGCGAAGCTGATCTACGACGCCCGCGGCGAGTTGCGAGGGAATGGAAAAGCCGATGCCGATCGAGCCGCCGGACGGCGAGATGATCGCCGTGTTGATGCCGATGACCTCGCCACTGCTGTTGAACAGCGGACCGCCGGAATTGCCGCGATTGATGGCGGCGTCGGTCTGGATGAAGTCGTCATAGGGGCCGGAATTGATGTCGCGGTTGCGCGCCGAGACGATGCCGACCGTGACCGTGCCGCCAAGACCGAACGGATTGCCGATCGCCATCACCCAGTCGCCGACGCGCATCTTGGTGGAATCGCCGAACTTCACCGCCGTTAATTTGTGGCCCTTCGGATCGACCTTCAGCAACGCGACGTCGGTCTTTGTATCAGTGCCGACAAGCGTCGCCTTCAGCGTCACGCCGTCGGAGAAATTGACCTCGATGTCGTCGGCATCGGCGATGACGTGATTGTTGGTCACCACGATGCCCTGCTCGGCATCGATGACGAAGCCGGAGCCAAGCGACTGCACCTTCTGCCCGCCGCCCTTGTCGCCGCCGCGGTTCTTGAAGAAGTCATCGAAAAAGTCCTGGAAGGGCGAGCCTTCCGGAAGCTGTGGCATCGGCACCGCACCGGGGCCTTCCGTGCCTTTGACGGTTTGCGAGGTCGAGATGTTGACCACCGCGCCGAGCAGGCGTTCGGCGAGGTCGGCGACGGAAGGCGGCGCGTCGGAGGCGATCGTGGGCGTGACGAAGGACGGGACGGCAACTATGCCGACGACGAATGCGGTGGCGCCGGCGAAAAACCTGCGCCGCGCCGCGCGCAACAGGGTGTCGGATATCATCGTGGCCTCCCGGCGTTTTGAAAAAGAAAGGCGCTTCCGCAAAGGCGCCCGTCAATTCATGTTGGCAAGAAATAAGGCACGTTTGCGGCTATAGCTATCGGCGGAAGATAAATCGTCAATCGCCTCGGCACCAAGGAATTTCATCAGCCGCGAACCAGCCAGACGATGGCGACGCCGAGGGCGATTGCAGCCAATCCGGCGATCCGCAGCACATTCTCCGGCAACGACAGCACTTCGCCGCCAGTTTCCTGGCCAGAGCCGGAAACCCGCCATAGACCAGGCCCTCGATGACGAGGACCAGGCCGATGGCCGCGAGGAAATCCTGCACCGTCCGCTACTGGGCGCTGCCGGGTTGCGTGGCCGGGGCTGCCGGCGTCGCGGGCGCGGGCTGCGATGCCGCCGGCTGTCCGGGCTCGGGCTTGCTTTCCGGATCGCGGAAGAAACGGAAGAACTCGGAGTCGGGCGACAGCACCATGGTGGTTCCGGTGCTGTCCAAGGCCGTGCCGTAAGCATTCATCGAGCGATAGAAATCGAAGAAGCTCGGGTCCCGCTTATAGGCTTCAGCAAAGGTGGCGCTGCGCTGCGCCTCGCCCTCGCCGCGCAGGATCTCCGATTCCTTCTGCGCCTCGGCGATGATCTCGACGACCTCGCGGTCGGCCCTGGCTTTGATACGCTGCGCCGCCTCGTTGCCGCGAGCTCTCAGCCGCTCGGCTTCCGCCAAGCGTTCGGCTTTCATGCGATCGTAGGTCTGCTGCGATACTTCGGCGGTCAGATCCGTCCGGCGGATGCGCACATCTTCGATGTCGAGGCCGAGCGACGTCGCGTCCGGACGCAGTTGGTCACGCACCTCGCGCATCATGACGCCGCGTTCTTCGGAAAGTGCCGCCTCGAAATCGCGCAGACCATAGACGCGGCGCAGCGCCGCATCGAGCCGCGTCTTCAGCCGGGCTTCGGCGAGTTCCACCTGCCCCGATACCGCCGCGCGGAACGTGCGCGGATCCGAAATGCGGTAGGCGATGAAGGCGTCGACCTCGTAGAACTTGCCGCCGGAGACCTGAACGCGGATATTGTCGAGGTCGAAGCGCATCACTTTTTTCTCGATCGTCTGAACGCTGTCGGCATCGAAGAAGGCGAATGGCGCCTTGAAATAGATGCCCGGCTCGGTCTTGACGTCGATGATCTCGCCGAACCTCAGCACGATTGCCTGCTCGCCCGCCTTGACGACGAACACCGACGAATAGAGCAGAAACAGAAGGACGGCCGCGATGACCGCGATGATGGGAAGACGGTTGGCCATCACTGGTTACCTCCCAGCGCAGGCGCGGGCGGCGCCTTGGGCTGCAGTGCCGGCAGCGGCAGGTAAGGAAGCACACCCTGCCCGTTGCCCTGCTCGACGACGACCTTGTTCGAGTCCTTCAGGATCCTCTCCATTGTTTCCAGGTAAAGGCGCTTGCGCGTCACGTCGGGCGCCTTGGCGTATTCGTTGTAAACGGAGATGAAGCGCTGCGCCTCACCTTCGGCTTCCTGCACGACCCGGTTCTTGTAGGCGGCGGCATCTTCGCGGATCTGGGCCGCCTCGCCGCGCGCCTGGCCGAGCTTCTGGTTGGAATATTGATTGGCCTGCTCGACGAACTTGTCCTCGTCCTGCTCGGCGCGCTGCACCTCGTCGAAAGCATCGGCGACCTCGCGCGGCGGGGCGGCGTCCTCGATGGAGATTGCGTTGACTTGCAGACCCGTCTTGTAACCGTCGAGCGTGTTTTGGATGATCTCACGCACCGATGTGGCAATACCCTGGCGATCGTCGCGGAAAATATCCTGCGCGGGGCGCCGGCCGACGACCTCGCGCATGGCGCTTTCGGCCACCTGCGTCAGCATGCCGTCGGGATCTGAGACGTCGAAAAGATAGGCCCTTGGATCGGAAACCTGGTAGGCGACCGAGAACTGCACATTGACGATGTTCTGGTCGCCGGAGAGCATCAGCCCGGAGCCGCTGCTCGCCCCGCCGCCGATGCTGACGAGCTGCTCGGAAATCTTTGCCGTTTCGACCGTTTCGATCGGCCACCAGTGGAAATGCAGGCCTGGCTGCGAGAGCTCGGCCTTCGGCTTGCCGAAGCGCAATTCGACCGCGACCTCGTCAGGCTGCACGGTATAGATGGCCTTGAAAGCCCAAAGCACGACAAGCGCGAGCGCGATCAGCCCGAGGACGGCCGGGCTGGCGCCGCCGCCTCCCGGAAGAGCGCGCCGCAGCCTGTCCTGGCCGCGGCGGATGATGTCCTCGAGATCGGGAGGCGACCCGGGCGGGCCGCTCGGGCCTTTCGGTCCCTGTCCCCAGGGCCCCTGATTGCCGCCGCCGCCCCATGGGCCGCCGCCACCGCTCTTGTCGTTCCAGGGCATGAATGTCCTTTCGCTTCGGTTCCCTCAGGCCTTGCGGCGCGATCCTAGCGCATGACCCCGAAAACCGATATCGGTTTTCCGAAAGGAATCATGCGCCAAATCAAAGTTTTACGGCGACCTTCTTGCGCGTCCGGTTGGAAGCGTGGCGCTGTAACCCTCGTTCTTCTATAGGGACGCCGTGACGCGCTTTCAACGCGATCCGCTACGCGCGCCTGCGATTTGAGCCGTCAGCGACCCTTTGTCCTCGTCAGTGACCGTCGCCGCGGCGCTCGTAAACGGTATAGCGTGTCGCGTGGCTGTCCTTTTCGCCCGCCGGAAAATCCTCGGATCGGACGATCCGCCAGATCGCGGGGTCGATCGGCGGAAAATGGGCGTCGCCATCGACCGCGGCCAGCACATGGGTGACGTGGAGACGATCGGCCAGCGGCAGGGCCTGGGCATAGATCTCGCCGCCGCCGACGACGCAGATCTCCTCGGCACCTGCCGTGCAGCGGCCGCGCACCTTGGCCAGCGTGATGGCATCGTCGAGCGAATGGGCGACTTCGGTGCCCTCGGATCGCCAGTCTCTGGCTCGCGTCACCACGATGTTCAGCCTGCCGGGCAGGGGCCGGCCGATGCCCTCATAGGTCTTGCGGCCCATGATGATCGGCTTGCCCATCGTGTCGGCCTTGAAGCGTTTCAGGTCGCTGGAAAGCCGCCACGGCAGCCCGCCTTCGCGTCCGATCACGCCGTTCTCGGCAATGGCGACGTAGATCGCGATGTCCATCAGCCGCCGTTCCCACTATTGTCCGACGGCTCAAGCAGCAAGATGCCGATATCGTGCTCCGGATAAAAATCCTTGGCCGTCATCTCGAACGTCGTCGGACCGACCTTGCGGACATTGTCGCCGCAGAAGGAGACCAGATTCTTTGGGCTGCCCTTGTCGATGGTGAGCTTGAAATTGCCGATACTACCGGACGCCCAGTTGCCGCCGGTGGTCAGGATATATGCGATGCGGCTCTCGAAATATTTGGGATAGCCGTCGGGATTTTCCTTCGCCGCCTTGCGCACAGCGTTCTCGAACCCGCCGTCCATGCAGTAGCGGGTCTTGTAAGTGTCGTACTGCCCCTGGAACTTGCCGTCGTAATAGAAGCTGACCGATGACGTGCCGCCGACGCTCGGCTTGTAGCGGTGCGAGACATGGACTTGCTTGTTGGCCGGGAAGGTGGAGCGCCACCAATAGGTCGAGCGCAATTGCCAGAACGGCGCGTAGGCAGTTTGCATGCCCGAACTGTTGTCGGCGGTGTCTTCGATGATGATGCCGCGATCTTCCCAATCCTCCGCGACATCCTTGGGCAGCTTTGCCAGCGCCGCCTTGGCGGCGTCGCCGAACGGATAGAGCGGCACGTCGTGCGCCTGGAGTTCCGCGGTGATGTCGATGCCCAGCGCGAACGCCTTTTGTTCGAGCTGCGGGTTGGCGTCGACGCCGTCGATCGTCACCTCGAAGCCGAGGAAATTGTCGCTCTGCGCTTCCGGGATCGCCGGCATCTCGTTCGGGTCGCCTTCGATGTCCGGCATCGGGAAGGCGACGATCGCGCTGACGTCCTTGTCGGTATTGTTGCGGAAAACGTAGTCGACGGTCACTTTTTCCGGCGAGATGAAGAGATCCTCGCTTTCCATGGCAACCGCATCGCTGCGCGACAGGATCAGCCCGCCGGTGCCAAGCTCGGCAACGGAATCGTTGGCGAAGGCAGGTGCAACCGAGAATGCCAGCGCTGCGGTCAGGATAGTGCGTAACATGGCTCCCCTCTCGACGGCATGACCGGGATCATGCGGATGCGCTTCCATCTAGAGCAATTCCAGGAGAAGTAGCTAGAGGCGTTCAACGTTTCTGCCAATCGGTGGAAGTTTTGCGTTCCCGCATGCCTGCCTGCCCCCGTCTGGACACCGGCCGCCCGATCGGGCAGGAGGACGCCTATGCGCAAGCTTCTCGTCATCGGCATCGGGGCCGGCAATCCCGACCACATGACCGTACAGGCCATCAACGGCCTGAACCGGGCCGACGTGCTGTTCGTTCCCGACAAAGGCGCCAGAAAGAACGACCTCGCGGAACTCCGCCGGCAGATCTGCGACCGCTTCGTCACAAACCCGAAGTCGCGCCGCGTCGAATTCGACGTCCCGGTTCGGGCCGAGCCGACGTCGTCCTATCGCGTGACCGTCGACGACTGGCACGAGGCGATCGCCGAAATCTATGAAGGGCTGATCCGCGACGAGCTTGCCGAGGACGGCTGCGGCGCGTTCCTGATTTGGGGCGACCCCTCGCTCTACGACAGCGCGCTGCGCATACTGGAGCGCGTGCGCCTGAGGGGCAATGTCGGTTTCGAGCTCGAGGTCATTCCGGGCATCACCGCGATCCAGGCGCTTGCCGCCGTCCACGCGACCGCGCTCAACCGCATCGGCGATTCGATCCTGGTCACCACCGGCCGCCGGCTGACTGAGGAAGGCCTGCCCGCGAATGCCGGAAGCACCGTTGTCATGCTGGACGGCAAGTGCGCCTTCAACACACTGGTCGATCAAGATGTTTTCATTCAGTGGGGCGCTTATCTCGGCACGGCGGACGAGATCATCCTTTCCGGCCGCCTCGGCGATGTCGGCGCCGAAATCGAGAAGGTCCGAGAGGAAGCTCGGCGCAAAAAGGGCTGGATCATGGACACCTATTTGCTCCGCAAGCCCGGGGAGCCGGAGGAATAGGCCCCTTACAGGCCCAATCAACCGGCGTCGATCTCGGCCTGCAACGCCTGCATATGGACGGCCGCCGCTGAAGCCGCCGCGCGCTCGATCGCTCTGAAACGGCTGACGACGGCGAGACCCACGGCGGTCAATTGCGCGCCGCCGCCTTTTCGGCCGCCGGTCTGCGCCGCCACCAGCGGCTTGCCGAACACCCGGTTCATGTCCTCGACCAGGTCCCAGGCATGCTTGTAGGACATCTCCATGCCGCGCGCCGCGGCCGAAATCGAGCCGAAAGCGGCGATCTGCTCCAACAATTCGATCTTGCCCGGACCAATTCGTCCGTCAGGGTCGAGATTTATCCGCAGGCTCAGCGATGGCATCCTTTGTCCTCTGCGATCATGTCGAGATTACCCTCTCCGCCGCCACATCGCTATTCCAAACCAACATAGCGATATTGCCCTTCGTCAACCATCGGCCTCCACCGGCAGCCCAGCACCTGTCGTCGCGCTGTCAAAGCTCACCGTCTTGATCACCGCGAAGACCTCGCGGCCGAGCGCGAGCCGAAGGCTCTGCTTCGACTGTTTGGTGACGCGCGCCAGCACCGTTGCTCCGTTGCAGTCGATGGCGATCTCCACCGTAGGCCCGACGCCCGGCCTGACTGCGGCGATTTTGCCCGGCAGTATGTTGAGCGCGCTAAGACCCGACGGCTGTTCGGTCGCGATCATGACATCGCGGGCGCGGATGCGGAGCCGCACCAGAGCTCCCGCCGGGCGTGAAACGCGTGGCACGCGGATCTCGCCGGCCGGCGAGCCGAGCACAGTCATGCCGAAAGCCTCGTCGTGACGCAAAACCCTGGTGTCGAGCACCGCGCCGCCCTCGCCGCGCTCCTCCGCCGGCAAGAGGTCGAGCCGCTGCATGATCGCCTCGGTCGGGCCGAAAGCCGCGATCTTGCCTTGGGACAGCACCGCCACGTCGGTCGCCAGCCGCGCCACCTCGGCGACGGAATGGCTGACATAGGCGATCGGGATCTTCGTCTCATCGCGCAGCCGCTCGATATAGGGCAGGATTTCGGCCTTTCGCGCCTCGTCGAGCGAGGCGAGAGGCTCGTCCATCAAAAGCAGTTTCGGGCTGGCAAGGAGCGCGCGGCCGATCGCCACGCGCTGCTTTTCACCACCCGACAATTTCGCCGGCCGCCGGTCGAGCAGGGGACCGATGCCAAGAAGTTCGACCACCGCATCCATACTGGCGTAGCGCTCGGCAACCGGCGTGAACCAGCGGCCATAGCGCAGATTGCCGGCGACGCTCAAATGCGGGAAGAGCCGCGCATCCTGGAACACCATGCCGATCCGTCGCTTGTGCATCGGCACGAAGATGCCGGCGGCGGTGTCGACCAGCACGCGCCCGTCCACCGCGATCCGCCCTTTCCGCGGCCGGATCAGCCCGGCGATCACATTGATCAGCGTCGACTTGCCCGAGCCCGAAGGCCCGAACAGCGCCGTCAGCCGGCCGGCGCTTTCGAAACTCGCCTCGATGGCGAAATCGCCGAGACGATGACTGACGTCCACCGAGAGCGTCATTCGATGTCCATCCGCTGGCCGATCCGGCGCGCCAGAACCTCGGAGGCCACCAGCGCCACCATCGAGATGACGATCGAAATCAGCGTCAGGCGCAGCGCTCCGGGATCGCCGCCCGGCACCTGCGTGAAGGTGTAGATCGCCGAGGGCAGCGTCTGCGTCTCGTTGGGGATGTTGGAGACGAAAGTAATGGTCGCGCCGAACTCGCCCATCGCCTTGGCGAAGGACAGGATCGCGCCGGCGATCAGGCCGGGCAGGATCAGCGGCAGCGTGATTGTGGCAAACACCCAGATCGGGTTGGCGCCGAGCGTGCCGGCGGCCGCCTCCATCTTGCGGTCGACCGCCTCGATCGACAGCCGGATCGCCCGCACCATCAGCGGAAACCCCATCACCCCGCAGGCAAGTGCTGCCCCCGTCCAGCGGAAGGAAAAAACGATGCCGAAATGCTCGGCGAGGAAGGCGCCGGCGGGCCCGCGCCGGCCGAAGGTGAGCAGCAGCAGATAACCGGTCACCACCGGCGGCAGGATCAACGGCAAATGCACCAGCCCGTTGAGCAAGGTCTTGCCCCAGAACCGCCCCCGGGCCAGGACCAGCGCGATCAGGATGCCGGGCGGCAGGCTGGCGATCATCGCCACAGTCGCCACCTTGATCGACAGCCGGACCGCATTCCATTCGTCGGGAGTGAGGTCCAGCAGCCAGTTCATTTGCGGTGTTAGGTCTTTCTCAGTTGCTCGGCGCGAGCACCGTAAAACCCTGTTCCTTGAAGAGCGCGGCGGCCTTGGCTGACTCGACGCATTTCAGGAAGGCAGCCGTATCCTTGTCCTTCGAATCCGCGGTCTGGGCAATCGGGTAGATGATCGGCGGGTGCGAATCCTCGGGGAAGGTGCCGACGACCTTGACGCCCTTTTCGGCATGGGCGTCGGTGGCGTAGACGATGCCGAGCGCGGCCTCGCCCGTCGACACCAGCTTGAGCGCGGCGCGGACATTCTCGGCCTGTGCGACCTTGCCTTCGACGGAGGACCAGACGCCCAGCCATTCCAGCGCCGCCTTGCCGTATTTGCCGGCGGGCACCGCCTTGAAATCCCCCATGGCGAGCCGACCGTCGCGGATGAGCCCGGCGAGATCGAAGCCCTTCTCGGCCTTCGCCTCGACCTTGGAATCTTGCGGCGCCACGAGCACGATCTGGTTGCCGAGCAGCTTCACCTCGGTGTCGGGCCTGGTCAGCTTCTTGTCAGACAGATACTTCATCCAGTCGAGGTCTGCCGAGACGAAGACATCGGCTGGCGCGCCGCCCTCGATCTGCTTGGCCAGCGCCGAGCTTGCCGCATAGGAAATCGTGGCCGCTTCGCCGACCTCGGGCTCGCAGGCCTTGTTGACCACATCGAGCGCGTCCTTGAGGCTGGCCGCGGCGAACACGATCACCTTGTCGTCGGCGTGGGCTGCCGGCACAGCCGCCATCAACGCTGCCGTCAGTCCGCCAATGGCCATCGCCTTCAATCCAAAACCCTTGCCCGTCATGAAACCTCGCCCTCTTCTGAAAATCCGTTCGGTTCGAGCCCTGATTCGATATATCCGGATGAACATAACAAGAAAAGGACTTTTAGGCTCCGCGCCGTTGTACGTCAGGATCCCACCAGCACACGGTGAAGTCCGTTCGATACAGCGAGGCATAGGCAGATGTAGATCAGCGCCGGCAATGTCCTAAAGGGCAAGGTCACGGAAATCGTCGAGGGATCGACCACCTCGCATGCCAGGATAGCTATCGGCGGCGGCGTCCTCGACACGGCTTCGATCCCCAACGAAGCGGTTGCCGATCTGCGACTGGGCAAGTAGGGCCTATGAAGTGATCAAGGCCTCCGACGTCATCGTCGGGACTGGCTGACGGCTTGAGCGCTGGCAGCGCTCAAAGCGGGCCTTATACCGCGATCGGCGCCTTGATATTGGCGTCCGCAAAATAGTTCTCGAGGCGGAAATCCTCGAAGCGGAAGGCAAAAAGATCCTTCACATCCGGGTTGATCCACATCGTCGGCAGCGACTTCGGCGTGCGCCGCATCTGCTCGCGCGCCTGCTCGAAATGGTTCGAGTAAAGATGCGCATCGCCGAGCGTGTGGACGAAATCGCCAGGCTTCAGGCCGGTGACCTGCGCCACCATCAGGGTCAGCAGGGCGTAGGATGCGATGTTGAACGGCACGCCCAGGAAAATGTCGGCCGAGCGCTGGTAGAGGTGGCAGGAGAGCCGGCCTTCCGAAACGTAGAACTGGAACAGGCAATGGCAGGGCGGCAGCGCCATCGCCTCCACTTGGGCCGGATTCCAGGCTGAGACGATCAGCCGGCGCGAATTGGGATTCTTGCGTACCTCCTTGAGAAGGGCGGCGATCTGGTCGATCTCGCCGCCGTGCCCATCCGGCCATGAGCGCCACTGCTTGCCGTAGACAGGGCCGAGATCGCCGTTCTCGTCGGCCCATTCGTCCCAGATGGTGACGCCGTTGTCGTTGAGATATTTGATGTTGGTGTCGCCGGCCAGGAACCACAGCAACTCGTGGATGATCGACTTCAGATGCAGCTTCTTGGTGGTGGTAACCGGGAAGCCGCGCGAAAGGTCGAAGCGCATTTGGTAGCCGAACACCGACCGCGTGCCGGTACCGGTGCGGTCGCCGCGATCGGCGCCGTTCTCCAGCACATGCTTCAACAGGTCGAGATATTGGCGCATCGGCTCGGCCTCGATTCGGATGACAAGCGATCATAGCCGACTGGCGGTGGGTCGAATACCCAAAGCCTACAGATGTCGATCCGGCGCGAAAAATCCACGGCGCCGGCACGTTGCCATGCCGGCTGCCGATCGCCTTGCCTCACAGAGAACCCAGTTTGCCCAGGTCCTTCGCCACCAGATAGTAGAAGGTCACGCGGCTCTTGGTGTTGTCGGCGGCCATCGCCTTGCACGCCTTCTCGATCGAGGCGTCGGCCTTCTTGGCGTCGGCAATCCCAAGCTTCTTGGTCACCCAGTTGTCCCGGACGCGCTCGAGCTCCTTCGGGTCCGCACAGGAGACCAGGGAGGAATCGCGGTTCCTGAGCGCGATGCCCAAGTGCTTGACGATCTTCTCGACCGCATCGGCGCTGGCGCCGGCATCGTATTTCTTCACATCCGCAAGATAGTCGGCCATGAAACTTCCCCTCGTCGGCGCCACGGATCCGATCGATGAGGCTTGTGGCGCGCCGCGCAACTTGTGCGCTAGGTCAGGATATTCCTCATCACCGGCGGAGCTTCGATTGAGTAGACGCGCAAGTCAACCCTCGGCTGTCGAGTTTGGCGCAGGGGACAAGCCTCGACTTGGCCCTTTCATTTTCCGTAACCGCTCCCTATATTCGCTTCGTCGGCTTGACCGACTATGGCGATAAACAGGCGATGAAATAAGCCGTTCGGACCCGGGGGCGGTACCCGGCGCCTCCACCAAAAACCGCTCTTCCAAAGGGAGCGGCTTTTGCTGGGGGCGAAATAGGATCGACGAAGGTGTAAAGATCGTACTTTTGCCCGGCATTGTACCACCGTCATCGGGCTAAACTTATAGTTGCCAACGACAACTATGCGGAAGCTCGTCTCGCTGCTTAATGCAGTGCGAACGCTTCAAATCAAGCCCTAGAGGTTCGCACTTCTAGGCGGGGTTCGGAGGTACCTGGCAACAGAAACCTCCACCTTCCCCCTCGCCTTCTTTCCAAGTCAATTGAACGGCCGAGCATGCTTGGCGCGCATGCTTGCGGTCCTGCCTGGGCTGAAAAAGGCCGGGCAATCCCGGCCTCTTCCGATTTTCTATCCGCGTCTTACTCGGCAGGCGCTTCGACCGCTTCGCGCGCACGGCCGAGCGTCAGCTTGGCCAGCATGAAGGAAATCACCGCGCAGAGCGTGATGCCGGCCACCATCGGCAGCGGCGTGCCGTCGAAGAAGAGGCCCGCCACGCCCATGGCCAGCGCGCCGATGGCGAAGTGCAGCGTGCCCATCAGCGCCGATGCCGTGCCGGCGATCTCGCCATGCTCTTCCATCGCCAGCACGGAGGTGGTCGGAATGACCAGGCCAAGGAAGCCGTAGCCGACAAAGAGCAGCGCCGCCATCACGTCGAGCCGGTCGACACCGGATGCCATGATCGCGAACAGCGCCACCATCACCGTGGCATAGCCGGTCACCGCGACCCACACGACCCGCCTCAAGCCGAAGCGATCCGCCAGCATCCCGGTCAGCTGCGACATGCCGATGAAGGCGACCGCGTTGATCGAGAAGAACACGCTGTAGACCGACGGCGACAGGCCGTAGTGGTCGATCAGGATGAAGGACGAACTCGACAGATAGACGAAGAAGCTCGCAATGCCGAAGCCGGCGATCGCCGTCAGGCCAAGGAAGTTGCGGTCGCTCATCAGGTAGCGGTAACCGGCAAGTGCCGTGCCGAAGGACGAGTTGGCGCGCTCCTCCGCCGAACGCGTCTCTTTCAGCGAGGTCGCGAGCAGGATGGTGGCTAAAGCGGCGGCGCCCGTCACAGTCCAGAACACGGCACGCCAGCCGAAGCTCTCGATGATCTGGCTGCCCGTGAGCGGCGCGAGGATAGGCGACACCGAGAACACCAGCATCAGCAGCGACATCAGCTTGGCGGCCTCGTTGCCGGTGTGCAGGTCGCGCACGATGGCGCGCGGCACTGCCATGCCCGCGCTGGCGCCGAGCCCCTGCAGGAAGCGGAAGGCGATCAGCCACTCGATATTGGGCGCCATAGCCGAGCCGACGCCGCCAACCATGAACAGCGCGAGTCCGACATAAAGCGGCAGCTTGCGCCCGACCATGTCTGAGATCGGTCCGACGACGATCTGGCCGAAGCCCATCGACAGGAAGAAGATCAAGAGGCTCATCTGCACGGCGGCGGTGCCAGCTTTCAAATCCTCACCGATCGAAGGCAGCGCTGGAAGGTACATATCGATGGCGAAGGGGCCGATTGCGGACAACAAGCCGAGCACGACCGCGATGCGGAGGAATTTGGGACTCATGATAAGGGCTTCTTTCGGATCTGGTTGTCGCCGTGGTCCGGCGTCTACCCGAGGACGTTCCATCCCGTGGAACCCCGACATCCGGGATGTGAAATCATCGTCGCTTCAAAGCGCGATTCTGTCGTTCCCGGGAGCGGACTTCGCTTTATTGTGTCTACAAATTTAGACAGGCTTGTCCAATTCGTCAATCATCGCTATATAGTTTTTTATGAAGGTCGGCGTTTCTCCTGACACTTTCCCGCCACGCAGCCATGAGGCCAAGCGCATATCGGTGGTTGATGCTGCCGCTTCGGTCTTCTGCCGCGAAGGCTATGCCGGCGCCAATATCGACCTGATCGCGGCCGAGGCCGGCGTTTCGCGCCAGACCGTCTACAATCACCATGGCGATAAGGAAAAGCTGTTCATGGCCATTGTGCGCGACCTGACGGAGCGCTGCAATGCCGGCATCTTCGCCACCATTGCCACCTTTCCCGACCAGCCCGCCGATCTCGAAGCCGATCTTGTCGCCTTCGCGGTGCGCATGAACCGCAACTGTATCTGCAACCGCGACGGACGCTTCCTGCGCAAGCTGATCCAGGCCGAGGGCGAGCGCTATCCCGAGCTTTTTGCCGAGTGGCGCGAACAGGGACCGGGCCGCACCTGGTCGGCGCTTGCCGCCCGCTTCGCGCGGCTGGCCTATGCGGGGCACCTCTCGATCGACGATCCGGACGTGGCGGCGCGGCAGTTCCTCGCACTCGTCAACGCCGAGTTGCAGACAACCTTCATGCTCGGCGGCATACCGACGGAGGAAGAGGCGTTCCGCTCAGCGACCAATGGCGTGCACACCTTCCTGGCCGCCTTCGGCAGGAAGAAAGCGACAGCCGCCCGGCAGGCCGCCCTCGCCCACGCCTGAGCGATCAAATCGCCGCCAGCCCTCTTGGCCTTAGCTTTCGGCGCCTATATGCGGTTTACGCCGCGCCCAAGCTTGATTACAGCTATGCGGACGATTCAATGGAACCCGACCGTCACATGGCCGACGACCACATCCGCTACGACATTCTGGCCCAGGAGGCATTGCGCGGCGTCATGCGCAAGGTCCTGGCCGAAGTCGCGCGCACGGGCCTTCCGGGCAACCATCATTTCTTCATCACCTTCCTGACCGGCGCGCCGGGCGTGCGCATCTCCTCGCGGCTGCGCGAGCGTTATCCGGAGCAGATGACCATCGTCATCCAGTTCCAGTACTGGGACCTGAAGGTGACCGACACCGGTTTCGAGGTGGGACTCTCCTTTTCCGACGTGCCCGAAAAGCTCGAAATCCCCTTCTCCGCCGTGCGCGGTTTCTATGACCCATCAGTGAATTTCGAACTCGAATTCGACGTCAAGGCGGACAACGCCGCGGAAGACGACGACGCCGCGCCGGCCCCGGAGCTGCCGATCGCGGTCGTGACCGAAAAGAAACCGGAATCGAAGAAAAGGGCCACCGAGGCCGAGAAGAAGCCGGCTGCCGCCGATACCGGCGGCAAGGGTGCCGAAGTGGTTTCGCTCGACGCCTTTCGCAAGAAGTGAGCCGGGGAAATGGGCGAGGTCGTCAATCTCCGCCAGGCCCGCAAGCAGAAAGCGCGCATCGAGAAGGAACGCCTGGCCGGGGGAAACCGGGCATTGCACGGCCGTTCCAAAGCCGAGCGCGAGCGTGACCGGCTGACGTCCGACATGACGGAAAAATCCATGGACGGCCATCGCCGCGAAAAGCCCGGCGATCCGGACCGGCGCTGAGCGCCCGGATGGCCGCTGTCGAAAAACGCTCGGTGACGATCCGCGGCCACCGCACCAGTTTTTCCCTGGAGCAGCCCTTCTACGACGACTTGGTGACGATCGCGACGCAACGTTCGCTGTCGCTCGCGGCCCTCGTTGCCGAGATCGACGAAACGCGGACCCGTGACGCCAACCTCTCCTCCGCGCTCAGACTCTACGTGCTCGCCTGGGCAAAGCGCGGCGGCAAGGCATCTTGACCGGCCTCAGACCGGATCGTCGATGCTTTCCTGCGCCTTGCGCTTGGCGCCGAAGCTGAGCAGGGCCGAACGGTCGCGTTCCTCGGCCTGCTTTTTCGACCGCACCCGCATCAGGTCCTTCCAGCCGATATAGCCGACCAGCCGTGCATCCTCGCGCGAGACGACCGGCAGATGCGAGACGTTGGCCAGGAGCAGCTTGTCTGACAGTCCTTCCAGATATTCGTCGGGATAGGCGAGCGTGACCTTGCTGCCGGCCAAAAGTTCGCCGAGCGTCGTCTTGCGGTGCTTGCCGGCGCGGCGCCAACGCAGGATCGCCGGCGGATCGATGAGGCCGAGCACATGGCCCTTCTCGTCGATCACAGGAAAGCTCGGATGGCGCGTGTCCGGGGCGGTCAGGAATGCCGCCGCGCCGTGCAGCGTCATCGTCGCCGGCACGCTCTCGACCTTGGTCGTCATCACCTCGCGCACCCTGGTCAGCGCGAAGGGATCGACGCGGTATTCGCGAACGAGGTGGTGTCCGCGCCGCGCCACCTTTTCGGTCAGGATCGATCGCTTCATCAACAGCACGGTGACGGCATGGGCAGTGGCGCAGGCTGCGATCAGCGGCACCAGCATGTGGGTGTTGCCGGTGAGTTCGACCGCGAAGAAGGTCGCGGTCAGCGGCGCGCGCATGGTGCCGCCCATGGTCGCGGCCATCGCCAGCAGCGGCCAGAAGCCGGGCGTCGCCTCGGGCAGGATACCGGCAAGCACCGCGCCCATCGCGCCGCCCATGATCAAGAGCGGCGCCAGCACGCCGCCCGACGTTCCCGAACCCAGCGCCACCGACCAGATAATGGCCTTGACGACCAAAAGCGTCAGCGCTGCCGCCGCCAGCACATGGCCATCCAACATGTTGGCGATGTTGTCGTAGCCGACACCGAGCGCCTGCGGCTCGATCAGTCCACCGATACCGACCACCAGGCCGCCGATCATCGGCCACCACATCCAGTGTATCGGCAGCTTCTGGAAGGCGTCCTCGCAGGCATAGACCATTTGCGTCAGCAAGCCGGAGAGCAGGCCGGCGGCAATCCCGACCAGCACCCAGCCACCCAATCCGGCGATCGACGCTTCCATGCTGCCCGAGAACGGGAAGATCGGTCCGGGCAGGTGCAGCAAGGTGCGTTCGACCTCGGCGATGATGGCGGCGACGGCGACCGGGATGAAGCTGCGCGGCGTCCATTCGAACAGCAGCAGCTCGACGGCAAGCATGATTGCCGCGATCGGCGTGCCGAACACGGTCGTCATGCCGGCCGCCGCGCCCGCAACCAGCAGCGTCTTGCGTTCATTGTCGCTGACCGGCAGCATCTGCGCGATCAGCGAGCCGATCGCCCCGCCGGTCATGATGATCGGCCCTTCGGCGCCGAACGGTCCGCCTGAGCCGATCGAGATCGCCGACGACAATGGCTTCAATACCGCCACTTTGGCGTCGAGCCGCGAGCGGCCGAGCAGGATTGCTTCGATGGCTTCCGGAATGCCGTGGCCGCGGATCTTTTCGCTGCCGAAGCGCGCCATCAGCCCGATGACCAGCGCGCCGATTACTGGAACCAGCACGGCGGCATAGCCGAGCGGCGTGTCCTCGAGCCTGAGCTCGGCCAGTGTGAACTGGCCGAAATAGGCGATGTTGGTGGCGAGCCTTATCAGCTTCAACAGCGCGATGCCGGCAAACAGCCCGGCGGTCGCCACAACGACTGCGATGGCGGCGATGATGAGCACCCGCGGATCGGTGGTGAAGTCGCGGAGATGGCCGTTTCCGGCATGAGCGGATTTCATTGGGGAGCCTGAGCTTTCTGGCGGCGCGGTACCGTCCGGTTGTCGGGCGGCTACATATCGTAACACGATATAATTCTTCAAGGCCGTTTTTGGTGGTTGCTCCGCGTCATTTTGGTCATGGATGCGCCAGGCTTTCATTAGAGTTGAGCTTTGGCCGGAAAGGGCGATAAGTCGTGGCATGACGCATCCGAAGAAACCACGTCCCGCCATCAGCCAGGCCGACTATCAGCGGCTTTCGGAGTTCCGCTACCTGATCCGCCGCTTCCTCGAATTCAGCCAGTTGCAGGCGAATGAGGCGGGCTTGACCCCGCGCCAGCACCAGGCGCTGCTGGCGATCAAGGGCTATCCCGGCGGCGGGCCGGTGGCAG
This sequence comes from Mesorhizobium sp. AA23, assembly GCF_001672435.1. Classification (NCBI taxonomy): domain Bacteria; kingdom Pseudomonadati; phylum Pseudomonadota; class Alphaproteobacteria; order Hyphomicrobiales; family Phyllobacteriaceae; genus Mesorhizobium; species Mesorhizobium sp. AA23. The sequence continues at coordinate 21,669 of NZ_LYTP01000011.1, read as the reverse complement.
TGGGCGATCTGGCGGAGCGGTTGCGCATCCGCCACCACAGCGCCGTCGAACTGGTGAATCGGCTGAGCGAGGCCGGCTTGGTCGCGCGGGATCAAGATAAGGCCGACCACCGCCGCGTCCTGCTGCAACTCACCCCGCTCGCCGACGACCGTCTCGCCGAATTGTCGGCCGCCCATCTCGACGAGCTTGCCCGCATCGAGCCTATGCTCAAGCGCCTGCTTTCGCGGCAGGAGCCGGTTTGAGCGCTACATCCAGCGCTGTCCTTCGCGACGTCTTGGGTGTTTTGTTCGCCCGCGATTCCGGGCGGAACCGCTATGCAGTTTTCCTGGAATAATGGGTTTCAACCGCCGTCCAGCGACTTCAGGAGGTTGTCGATCGTGAACGGATTGGACTTGGGCTTCGGCGGCTCTGGAACGGAACCGTCGTTGACGCCGGGAAGCGACCGGTCGACTTTTGGCGCCTGCTCAACCGCCCTGCGTTCAGCTTCCAGCCTCGCCTGCTCGGCACGCTTGCGATCCGCCTCGGCCTGGGCTTTCGCGGCTGCGGCCTGTTGCTCGGCCTTTGCCTTGGCATCGGCTTCCGCCCCTGCTTGCGCATCAGCCTCGGCCTTGGCGCGCGCCTCGGCCTCGGCCTGAGCCTTGGCGTCGGCTTCCGCTTTTGCCCTTGCCCCTTCTTCCGCTTTGGCTTGCGCCTCGGCTTCTGCCTTCGCTTGCGCCTCCGCTTCGGCTTTCGCCCTGGCTTCAGCCTGGGCTTTCTGTCGCGCCTCTTCCTCTTGCCGGCGCAGTTCCTCGGCCGCCCGGTCGCGCTCCGTCTGCAGCGCAGCGTAGTAGCGCACCTCGCGCCGCAGCCTCTGCTTCTCGAGCAGCGCCGCCTGCATCGCCTCGACGCGCTGCTGCTCCTTCTCCAGCGCGCGCTGGGTCAGGAACTGCGCCAGCGGCGCGCTGTCGAACTGGAGCGACGTCGCCCCGATCTGGCCTGCAAGGCTGAAGTTCACAGCCGGTTCGGAGCCGACAAGCGCCTCGTCGCCCGGTCGATAGGTAATCGCTCCCTTGGCGGCCAGCGTGCTCGCATCGAGGTCGGCGGTAACGTCCGCCGACAGCGTCGCCGCCGGATTGTCGAGGCTGATCGGCGGCGCCCGCAGCGTGCCATTGGCAACGGTGAAGGGGATATCGGTGTTGCCGGCCGCGAAACTTCCCTGTCCGGCGATCTCAGGCGCGAAGCCGGCGGTCTTGGCGGCATCGATGTCGCGTCCGATTGCATCGGCCTTGGCGATGACGGGGGCAAAAGCATCGGGATTGATGCCGGCGATGGTCAGTCCCTTCAGCGCCGCCGTGCCGGACCCTGACAGGGCGGCGATCATCGCATCGACAGACTTGCCGCTGGTCGACAGCGCGGCCGAAATGTCGCCGCTGCCGCTGATTCCGGCGCCAGGCAGCACTGCGGTAAGATCACTGCCCGCCAGCTTCAACTGACCCGATAACAGGCCGGTGCCCTCCGTGTTCTTGAGCTCGAACAGGCCGGTCAGCGTGCCCTCATAGAGCTTGGCTTTGAGGTCCGAGACACGGATGCCTTCCCGGTCGAGCTTCAGCGACAGCGTCGCGTCATGCGCGGTCGCGAACGGTCCGGCGGCAAGGGCCGCCGTGTTGAGGTCGAGATCGGCGCTGAACGGCAGGGTCGATTTCCGGCTGAACGGCGTCGTCGGCCAGCCACCGTCCTTCCCGGCGAGGAAGGACTGGTCGCCGAACAGCGACACCGCCAGCGGGTCGAGGTCGAGCTCATCGAGCGCCAGCGCGCCGGCAAGATGCGGCAGTCCGTCCTTCATGTCGGCGTTGACGTCGCCGGACACAGTCGCCTTGTTGATGGCGCCGCTGAGCCCGCTCAGCACCAGAAGCCCATTGCCGAAGTCGGCATCGCTGGCGAGCGAAGCCGACGTCCCGGTGCCCATGCCGGGCAGCCCGACACCTGTCGTCATCAGCCATGGCTCGATATCGGCGGCGTCGAGATTGACCTTGCCCTTGGCGGTGGCGCCTTGCTCTGTCTCGGCGATGGTCCCGTCAAAGCTCGCCCTGAAATCGTCGGCCGTCAGGTTGAAGCTGGTTGCCAGACCGCCGCCCAGCGAGCCTTTGGCCGTGATATCGGTGGTGGCCTGTCCAAGCATGCCGAGCGGCAGCGCCGGCAGGCCGTAGAGTGCAAGCAGCGTGGCGGCGTTCTCGTTCCTGGCATTGAAGGTGATCGATACCGGCGCATCGGGAAGCCGATCCCGCGTCCCCCTGCCCGAAAGCGAAGCCGAGAAGGCGGAACCGCCGGCCTTGCCTTGCGCCGAGAGCGCGAGTCCGGTGGTGCCGTCGCCATTGTCGGCGGCACTTGTCACCAGGTCGATCCGGGCGTCCTGGAACAGCTCCGGATAGGCAGCAACACGGGCAGCCAGGCCTTTCAGAACCTGATTGTCCGGATAATGCTGGGCTGCGACATCTATGAGCGGCTTGAGATCGACGGCCACCACGGATGCGTCGAGCTTGCCGGTCGGGCTTTCCGGAAAATCCTTGATGCGCCCGGTGGCGCTGATCGAGGCGCCGGCGAGCCCTCCGACCGAGAGCCGGTCGATCTCGAGCAGGCCCTTGCGCAGCCTCAACGCCGTATCAACTGTATCGGCGGTCAGCCCGGCGGCGCTGACCGGGCCCGCCTTGATCTGGAAATCGAGGTCGCGGTCGGAGAAGCGGTTGGCGCCCTTGTCGCTGACGAAGATCGAGGCGAAGGCCGCCAGCCCATCGACGTCGAGCTCGCCGCCCTCCAGCTGCATCAGCACCGAGGGCCTGGCGCCATCGGGCTGGCTGGAATCGATGCGGCCGGAAAATTTCGCCTTGCCGAGGATCAGCTCGAGGTCGCTGAACGACTGCCGGTTCTCGCTGAGATCGACCTTGGCCTTGAAGCCCGCCGCCGGCAGACGGCGGATCGCGTCGTCGACATCCTTCGACAGCCAGGCGGCGAAACCGGACGGCTGTCCGACAGCAAGCAGCAGGGATCCGGTGAAGCCGAAATGGTCCTCGACGTTCAGCATGCCGTCGGCTTCAAGCGTCGCCCGGCCCGGCAGTGTCGCGGCGAGCGACTTCACCGACCACCCGCCTTCGGCCGGCTCCGCCGAGAGCCGCACGTCGCGAACCGTGGTATCGCCCGCCACCACGGCCGGCAGCCTGACCTCGACCGTGCCCGGTATCGTCGGCTTCGGCATGTGCTGAAGCGTCTGCTCGAACGCCGCGATACGCTGGTCGAGCGTCAATCCGGCACCTGCGGATGCGCCCACCGCCTCGTCGAACTGCACCTGCGCGCCGTTCGCTTCGATCGAAAAATGCGGTTTCAGGCCGAGATCGACCGAGGCCTTGCCGTCGGCGGTATAGGGGTTGTCGAGCGGTCCGGTCTCGAAGCGGAATTCATCGACACCGAGCTTCTGATGGTCGAGCGCGAATTTGCCGTTCAGCCGGAAGCCGGGATCGGGCTTGCCGGCGCTGACCTTCACAGGCTCGGCGTCAGTGCCGCGCAATTCGGCCGAGCTCCTGTCGGCCCCATTCTTGTCAGAAGCCGAAACCTTGAACTGACCGGAATAGACCGCCGCGCCTTTGACGATGCCGGCATTGCCGTCTGTCTCGATGATGAGCGGATAGGCATCCGGGTCGGCTTTGAGTCTGACCCGCATCTGGCCGTCGGCTTCCGTTCTGCCGGTTGAGGCCGAGACTTCCGTGCGCAGGCCGTCGAAGCGCAGCGAGCCGTCCATCCGCCACGGGCCGGCGAGCGACTTTGCCGAAACGGTCGAGTTGATCTCGGAGATGAAATGGCTGCGCCCGCCGGCGGCATGGCGCAATTCGATCTGCCCTTCGGTCACCGTCAGCTTCTCGATCGCGATCTGTCCGGGATCGAAGGGCGTCGACGGCCGGATCGCCCAGTCGACCGTGCCGTCGCCGGCAACATCGATGGTCGCCTTCGGATGCACCAGCCGCATGTCGAAGATCAGCAGTTCGCCGCGCAGGAACGGCGCCAGCTCCGCGTCCATGGAGAAGGTCTCCATCGTCATCGCCGGCTGTCCGCCAGGGCCGCCTGCGACCTCGACATTGGAGAAGGTCACCGAAGGGAATGGCAAGAGCCGCGCGGTCGCGTCGCCTTTCACGGTCACCTTGCGACCGAGGATGGTGCTCGCCTCGCGCTCGAAATCGGCGCGGTAGCCGGTCCAGTCGACGAAATACGGCACCACGAGCGCCGCGCAAAGCACCAGCACGAACAGGCCACCGAAGATCACGAACAGGCGAGCGAGCATCGGCTCCAAAGCCTAGGGTTAAAGTCAGCCGCACTCTACCCGCATCCGCGCGGCGATAAAGAGGCAATTCGGCTGCAACCCTCGGCGTCTAGGCTCTCGGCAAGATCTTGCCGGGGTTCATGATGTTCAGCGGGTCGAGCGCCTGCTTGATGGTGCGCATGACGTCAACGCCATGGCCGAGTTCATGGCGCAGGAAGCCGACCTTGCCCTGGCCGATGCCGTGCTCGCCGGTGCAGGTGCCTTCCATGGCGATCGCCCGCATGTTGAGCCGCGCGACGAATTTTTCAGCGAGTGCGATCTCCTGCGGGCTGTCGACATCCATCAGCACCAGCACATGGAAATTGCCGTCGCCGGCGTGGCCGACGATCGGCGCGATCAGGCCCATTTCGACAATGTCGGCTTCGGTCTCGGTGACGCATCCGGCAAGCCGGGAGATCGGCACGCAGACATCGGTCGAAAGCCCCTTGGCGCCGGGGCGCAGCGTCAGCGACGACCAGTAGGCGTCGTGCCGCGCCTTCCAGAGCTTCGTCCGCTCCTCGGCGACGCTGGTCCACAGGAACGGTCCGCCGCCATTCTCCTCGGCGATCATGCCGAAAGTCTCGGCCTGTTCGGCGACACCGGCGTCGCTGCCGTGGAATTCGACGAAAAGGCATGGGCTCTCGGGATAGTCGAGCTTCGAATAACTCTTCATCGCCCGCATCTGCAGCGCGTTGACCAGTTCGATGCGCGCCACCGGGATGCCCATCTGAATGGTCGCTATCACTGCGTTGCATGCGGCCTCCAAGGTCGGGAACGGGCAGACGCCACCGGAGATCGCCTGCGGAATGCCCTGCAACCTGAGCGTCAGTGCTGTGATGATGCCGAGCGTGCCTTCCGAGCCGACCAAGAGCCGCGTCAAGTCGTAGCCGGCCGAGCTTTTCTTCGCCCGTTTGCCGGTCGTCACTGCCTCGCCGTCGGCCATCACCGCCGTCAGCGACAGCACGTTGTCACGCATCGTGCCGTAGCGCACGGCATTGGTGCCCGACGCCCGTGTTGCCGCCATGCCGCCCAGCGAGGCATTGGCGCCGGGGTCGATCGGGAAGAAAAGGCCGGTGTCGCGCAAATGGCGGTTAAGATCCTCGCGTGTCACTCCGGGCTCGACCGTGCAGTCGAGATCCTGCGGATTGACCGAGAGGATGCGGTTCATGCGAGAGGTGTCGATGGATATGCCTCCGCCCGGCGCATTGGTGTGGCCCTCGAGCGAGGAGCCGACGCCGAAGGCGATGACCGGGACGCGGTGCGCGGCGCAGGTGCGCACGATCTCCTGCACCTCCGGCGTGGTTTCGGCGAAGACGACGCCGTCCGGCGCCTGGGTCGGGATGTAGGTGGTGGTGTGCGCATGCTGGTCGCGGATCGCCTCGCCGGTCTGAAAACGCTCGCCGAACCGCTGCTTGAGGATGCCGAGTGCGGCGGCGATGCCTTTCTCGTTGCGCTCGACGGGGTTGAGGTCGCTCAAAGCCATGAATTCCTCCGCGAATGGACCAGCGGCCACTCTTGTAATGCAGCTATGGATGATGCCTAAAGCAATTCCAGGAAAAGAGTGAAGCACCGGAATTGCGCCAGAGCGAAGAGAACCTCACCAGCCAGGCCCTGTCCAGCGACGATCAAGGAAAACCAGATGACGATGACCGCGCCGATCATTTCCAAGCCGATGGCGATCGAGAAGGATTGGATCGACTATAACGGCCATCTCAATATGGCTTATTACAACGTGCTGTTCGACCGCTGCTCGGACGAAGCGTTCGAGCTGATGGGCATGGGACCGAACTATGCCAGGGACCGCCGCCTCACCATCTACACGGCGGAAGTCCATGTCTGCTACGTGCAGGAGCTTCACCTCGACCACAAGGTGAAGGTCTCGTTCCAGCTCATCGACCACGACGAGAAGCGGCTGAGGGCCTATCAGGAGATTCGCCACGTCGATGGCTGGCTGGCCGCGACGTCCGAGCAGCTTGCGCTGCATGTCGACATGGCCGGGCCGAGGGTCGCTCCCTTCCCGGCCGATGTGATGGCACAGGTTGAAGCCATGCGCGCCGCCCACGCCGCGTTGCCGATGCCGGAGCGTGCCGGCCGTTCGATCGGCATCAAACGCAAGAGCGCTTGAAAACCCGCACACCCGCGTTAACCTTACCAAGGTTTTAACGTGAACAAGCCGATTGAGTCTGTTGAACGACTCAGTGGCGCGTTCGAAAACCGCCGCACCGGGTTTACGCGCGGGCGGCAGGCGGAATGCGGTGCGAGGACAGTGCATGAAAACCGACATCAAGGTCGAAGTGGAGCGGTTGGCGGCCGATCCGCGCATCACCGACTATGATTTCTGGCGATCGTTGAAGAACGTCAACAACGAGATCTTCCACATCGCCAACAACAACGAGCCCATCCCCTTCGACATGATCCGCTGGCGCGCGATTCTCAAGCAGGCGCGCATCAGACGCGGTCACACTGAGCCTTCAGCGCTCCCTTAAACTGCCAAGCGGCGAGCGCGCCTCGACCGGCGACGACTGTATGATGGCGGTGTTGGTCATCGCATAGGGAATAATTTTGTCGATCACCCGCTCCAACTCGGCCACCGAGCCGACATGCGCGAGCGCGATGAAGCAATCCTCGCCGGTCACTCGGTCGCATTGGGCGATTTCCGGCAGGTCGCGAATGATCCCGGCCACCACGGCAAGCTGCCCCGGGACCGGCCTGATTCGCAGCCATGCCGACAGCTTCATGCCGAGCGCCGTCGGATTGATCTTCACCGTATAGGCTTCGATCACGCCATTCTCCTGCAGCTTGCGAATGCGTTCGGCCACGCTCGGCGCCGAGAGCCCGACGGCGCGCGCCAGTTCCGCCGTGCTGGTGCGCGCATCCTTTTCCAGGAGTCGCAGGATTTTCAGGTCCGCCGCATCCAGCTCGCCATTTTCATTTCGAAGGCGTTTCAAATAATTCTCTTTTCTTCAGAAGGCGAACGGCGATCGGAGCCGTGCATCATCCATATAAGTCGCGAAGTTCGCCTGCGATAATGACCCTATGAATTCTGAAGCGCAAGTTCGTCCGACAAACCGGGCCGGCAGCGACACCGACGCTGCACGCCCTGCCCTCGCCGGACTGGCCGATGCGGTGCCGCCGCATATCTGGTTCTGCGTCAGCGCGATCTTCCACTATCTTGGGCCGGCCTTCGCCGTGCTGCTGTTCGCTCAGGTCGGCGTGCTCGGCATGGCCTGGCTGCGCATCGCCACGGCCGCGCTCGTCTTCGCGCCGCTTACCAGGCCATGGACGGTTTTCACGCGCGCCGACCGCTCGGCCCGCCTGCTGCTGTTGGCCTTCGGCGCCTGCCTGGCGGTGATGAACTGCGCCTTCTATCTGGCTCTAGACCGCCTGCCGATCTCGCTAGTCGCCGCGATCGAATTTGTCGGCACCATAGGCGTCGCGATGGTCGGCCTCAGAACCCCGCGCAATTTCGCGGCGCTCGCCATCGCTGTCGCCGGCACGCTGCTGCTCATCGATGTCAAGTGGTCGAGCGATCCCGTCGGCCTGTTCTGGGCTTTTCTCAACGGCGCGCTGTTCATCGGCTATATCGTTTTGGGCCACCGCATCGCCCGAACTGGCCTCGGCATCGCCGGCCTCGGCACCGCCATGGCGATCGCCTTGCTCGTCGTGCTGGCGCCTGAGTGATGATGGGCTGTGTGACGACAGGCTTGGCGACAGGTTCGGCCATGGCTCTCCTCGACGACTGTTTGACGCGCAAGATAGGGTTAGAACGCGCACGGTCCAGTCATCCGCCGGCGACAACGGCACTCGATCCGAACTTCGACCATGACGATTGCCGGTGGCTTCTGCATCCATCACATTTTGGTCATTCCGAAAAAGTTGATGGTGCTGTCACGGTGGGACGGGAAACTGCGGAGCGGCCCCGCCCGGTCCGAACGGCAAAAAGGGGAATGCCGGGAACGTGATGGCCGCCGGCGTAGCGGCTGGCGAGGCGGCGCTTGCTGTCGTCGCTGCAGGCGCTTGGCCACGTGCTCGGCGAAAAAGGCCGGCGCGATTGGATGTCCTCGTCTACTTGGGCAGCGTGTAAGCCATCACATAATCGCCCGGCTTGGTACCGACCGAGCCGTGGCCGCCGGCGACGATGACCACGAACTGGCGGCCGTCGGCGACGGTGTAGGTCATCGGTGTCGACTGGCCGCCGGCCGGCAGCCTCGCGCGCCAGAGCTGCTTGCCCGTCGTAAGGTCATATGCACGCAGATAGTCGTCGACGGCGGCCCCGAGGAAGGCGACGCCGCCGGCCGTGATCATCGGCCCGCCGATGCCTGGAACGCCGACCTTGAGCGGCAGGGGCAGCGGCGTCATGTCGTAGACGGTGCCGTTGCGATGCTTGTAGGCGATCTGGCCGGTTCTCAGGTCGACGCCGGCGACATAGCCCCAGGGCGGCGCCTGGCAGGGAATGCCGAGTGGCGACAGGAATGGCCCCATCACCACCGCGTAAGGCGCGCCCTCATTGCGGTTGAGCCCCTGCTCGCTGCCCTTGGTGTCGCCGGGCGGCGGCACGTCCGCGCGCGGAATGAGTTTCGACGTGAAAGCGAGATAAGTCGGCATGCCGAACATCACCTGTCGCACCGGGTCGACCGCGACGCCGCCCCAGTTGAACACACCGAAATTGCCGGGATAGACCAGCGTGCCCTGCAGCGAGGGCGGCGTGTAGCGTCCCTCGTAACGCAGTCTCTTCAGTTCGATCCGACACGCCAGCTGATCGAACATGGTGATTCCCCACATGTCGGCGCCGGTCAGCGGCTTCGGGTTGAACGACAGGTCGGAGGACGGCTGCGTCGGCGAGGTATGGTCGCCTTCGATCGCTCCGCCCGGTGCCGGCACTTCCTTCACCGGAATGATCGGTTCGCCAGTGCGCCGATCGAGCACATAAAGATCGCCCTGCTTGGTCGGCCCTACCAGTGCCGGCACCACGCCGCTCCCCGTCGTGATGTCGACCAGCGTCGGCTGCGCCGGCACGTCCATGTCCCACAGGTCGTGATGCACCGTCTGGCGCACCCAGCGCAACTGTCCGGTGTTGAGGTCGAGCGCAGTGATCGAGGAGGAGAATTTTTCGACATCGGCGCTGCGGCCCATGCCGAGCTGGTCGGGCGTCTGGTTGCCGAGCGGCAGGTAGAGCAGGCCAAGCTTCTCGTCGGCGCTCGCCGTTGACCACATGTTGGGCGAGTTGTTGGTGTAGTTCTGCCCCGCCGGCAGCGGCGCCGTCTGATCCGGTTTGCCGGAATCCCAATTCCACAACAGCGCGCCGGTGCCCGCGTCATAGGCGCGGATGACGCCCGACGGCTCCTCGGTCGAATAATTGTCGTTGACCGCGCCCCCAACGATGATCTTGCCGGCGAGGATGAGCGGCGCCGAGGTCGAATAATAATAGCCCGACTTCGGAAAGGGCATGTTGGCCATCAGGTTCAGCGTGCCGCCTTCGGCGAAGGACGGACAAACTTGCCCGTTCGCGGCATCGAGAGCGATCAGCCGGGCGTCCGAAGTCGGCAGGTAGATGCGTGCCGCGCAGGGCTGGCCCGCCGCGATCTTCGCATCGGCGTAATAGGAAACTCCGCGGCAGGTCTGGTGCTGGCGGTTGGGATCGAGCTTGATCTTCGGGTCGTAGCGCCATTTCTCCTTGCCGGTCGCGGCATCGATGGCGATGGCGAAATTGTGGGGCGTGCAGATGTAGAGCGCATCACCGACCTTGAGTGGCGTTACCTGATAGGTCGTCTCGCCGATGTCGTCCGGACCCTTCATGTCGCCGGTGCGGTAGGTCCAGGCCGGCTGCAGCTTGGCGACATTATCCGGCGTGATCTGAGCGAGCGGCGAGTAACGCTGGCCGAACGGCGTGCGGCCGTAGAAATGCCATTCGCCCGCCGGCATGTCGCCGCCGAGATTGGCCGTCGGCGTCACCTTATCGGTGTTGAGCGTGCCGCCGATGTCCTTCGGATCGGCGGTCATCGAATAGCCAGCCACTGCAAGCGATGCGAGCACCGCCAGGATGAGCGGAGCGCGTCCGTCCGGACCGGTGAATCCCCGCCTGGCCCATGGCGTCAGCAGCCAGAGCGCGATGAGAACGATGATGCCGCCGCGCGGGCCGAGCTGCCACCAATCAAAGCCGGTTTCCCAAACCGCCCAGCACAGCGAGGCGAGCACGATCGCGGCATAGAGCCAGAGCCCTGTCGATCTGCGGCGGAAAATGAGCCAGGCGGTGATCAGGAAGGCCAGTCCGGCAATCAGGTAGTACCAGCTGCCACCCAACGTCACCAGCCAGATGCCGCCGCCGCCGAGGACCAGGCCGATAAGCAAAAGGACGAGGGAGGTGATGGTGACAGCCAAGACGATACTCCTTCGACTGTTGCGCGCTTGCGGCGCCTCTGAGGCAACGGCTTGCCGTCCCTGCCCTGTTGGCAGCTTTCTCTCGCAAGTTGCGCCTGTCAAGGCGGCCCCGAACAGGAACAACTAGAACAAAACGGAGACACTTCTGGCCTTTCGCTGCCGAATCACTACATTCGGGGGCGATGTCCGGCTTTTCGGAAGACATGCCCTTTTTTGACGAACCGAATGCGCGGCCCGCCGCCCCATCCGGCCTTGCCGCGCGCGCCATGGCCGCACGCAACGCGCAGAACCGTGCGCCCGATTATCTGAACGGCCTCAATCCCGAACAGCGGCTCGCTGTTGAAACGACCGAAGGCCCGGTTCTGGTGCTGGCCGGCGCCGGCACCGGCAAGACGCGGGTGCTCACCACGCGAATCGCCCACATCCTTGCCACCGGCAGGGCCTTCCCCTCGCAGATTCTCGCCGTCACCTTCACCAACAAGGCCGCGCGCGAGATGAAGCAGCGCATCGGCTTGCTGATCGGCGAGCAGAATGTCGAGGGCATGCCCTGGCTCGGCACCTTCCACTCGATCGGCGTCAAGCTGCTGCGCCGGCATGCCGAGCTTGCCGGATTGAAATCCGATTTCACCATCCTCGATACCGATGACGTGGTGCGGCTGATCAAGCAGCTGATCCAGGCCGAAAATCTGGACGACAAGCGCTGGCCGGCCAAGACCTTCGCGCAGATGATCGACAACTGGAAGAACAAGGGCCTTGGCCCCGACGAGATTCCGGAAGGCGACGCGCGCAGCTTCGGCAACGGCAAGGGGCGCCAGCTCTACAAGGCCTATCAGGAACGGCTGCAGACGCTGAATTCCTGCGACTTCGGCGATCTCCTCTATCACCCGATCCGCATCTTCCGCGCCTATCCGGACGTGCTGAGGGACTATCATCGCAAGTTCAAATACATCCTGGTCGACGAGTACCAGGACACCAACACCGCGCAATACATGTGGCTGCGCCTGTTGGCGCAGAGGCTGCAATCCTCCCCCCTTGAGGGGGAGGTGTCCGCGAAGCGGACGGAGGGGGTCGCCGCGGAAGGCGCCGCCCAGTCATCAGGCGCCGGAGCGTCGAGCACTGCCGCGAGGACCCCTCCCGACCGGGCTTCACCCGGCCACCCTCCCCTCAAGGGGGAGGGAAACCGGCGTCGATCCACTGTCAACATTTGCTGCGTCGGCGACGACGACCAGTCGATCTATGGCTGGCGCGGCGCCGAGGTCGACAATATCCTGCGCTTCGACAAGGATTTTCCGGGCGCCACCATCATCAGGCTGGAGCGCAACTACCGCTCCACCGCGCATATACTGGGTGCGGCTTCGCATCTTATCGCCCACAATGAGGGCCGCTTCGGCAAGACGCTGTTCACCGACCGCAACGACCCCGAGGACGATAAGGTGCATGTCCATGCCGCCTGGGATTCGGAGGAAGAGGCGCGCGCCATCGGCGAGGCGATCGAGGCCTACCAGCGGCAAAAGCACAACCTCAACGATATGGCGATCCTGGTGCGCGCGTCCTTCCAGATGCGCGCCTTCGAAGACCGCTTCATCACGCTCGGCTTGAGCTACCGAGTCATCGGCGGCCCGCGCTTTTACGAACGCTTGGAAATCCGCGACGCGCTGGCCTTCTTCCGCGTCGTCGCCAACAGCGGCGACGACCTTGCCTTCGAGCGCATTGTCAACGTGCCGAAGCGCGGGCTCGGCGAAGCCACCATCCGCCAGATCCACGACACCGCGCGCGCGATGCAAATCCCGATGCTTGAGGCCGCGGCGACACTCGCCGAAAGCGACGAGTTGAAGCCGAGGCCGCGCGCCGCGCTGCGCGAGGTCGCGGCCAATTTCGAGCGCTGGCAGAAGGCGCTGGAGACCACGCCGCACACCGAGCTCGCCGAGACCATCCTCGAGGAGAGCGGCTACACCGACATGTGGAAGAACGACCGTTCGGCCGAAGCGCCCGGGCGGCTGGAGAACCTCAAGGAACTGATCCGCTCCATGGAGGAGTATGAATCCCTGCGTTCGTTCCTCGAGCATGTCGCGCTGGTCATGGAGGCAGAGCAGGGCGAATCGCTCGATGCGGTCTCGATCATGACGCTGCATTCGGCGAAAGGGCTTGAGTTCGAGACCGTATTCTTGCCCGGCTGGGAGGAAGGCCTGTTCCCGCATCAGCGCGCGCTGGACGAAGGCGGCCGCTCCGGCCTCGAGGAAGAACGCCGCCTCGCCTATGTCGGCCTGACGCGCGCGAAAAAGAACCTGCACGTCTGGTTCGTCTCAAACCGCCAGATCCACGGCCTGTGGCAATCGACCATTCCGTCGCGTTTCGTCAATGAATTGCCGGAAGCCCATGTCGATGTCGCCGATGGCGGCAATTCCTATGGCGGCTATGGCAATCCCTATGGCGGCGGCTCCTTCGCCTCAGACCGCGGCGGCGGCCGGCAGAATCCCTACGGCGCCTCGCGCTTCGACAATATCGGCGCGGAAAAACCCGGCAGCTTCTCCAACACCTATGCAACACCCGGCTGGCAGCGCGCGCAGGCGAACCGCACCGAAGCGACCGACCGCAACTGGGGCACACGCTCCGGCCACCAGGTCGAACGCATCGGCTATGGCGAGACCGACAGCGGCTATGGCGCTGGCCGCACCTCGGTGAAAGGCCGCACCATCGAAGGCGAGCTGGTCGCCAAATCGGTCGCCGACACACCTTCGCCATTCAAGCTCGGCGACCGCGTCTTCCACCAGAAATTCGGCAACGGCAACATTGCCGCCATCGACGGCAACAAGCTGACCATCGACTTTGACAAGGCCGGCCAGAAACGCGTGCTGGACGGGTTTGTCACCAGCGTTTGAGCGGCGGCCGCCAACGGATTACCGTCCGAAAACCGCAGCCTCTCAGCGATACCGCGCCTGGTTCCATTTGTGGCCGAGCAGCGACAGGATGATGATCAGCCCGTTGAAGAACTGCACGTAGAAGCCGCTGAGGCCCGCGGCGACGACGCCGGTCTGGATGAACGACACGGTGACCGCGCCGATCGCGCCGCCGACCACTGTACCGATACCGCCCCACGTCGGCGTGCCGCCGACGAACACCGATGCCAGCACCGGCAGCAGGTAGCCGTCGCCCGCCGTCGGCCACCAGGTGAAGTTGATCATCACCGAGAAGGTTCCGGCGATCGCCGCCCCGATGCCGGTGAAGACGAACACCTTGACCCGGACGCGCTGAACGTCGATGCCCATTTGCTTGGCGCTGTCCGGATTGTCGCCGACCACCTTGACCTGGGCGCCGAAGCGGTGGCGGTTGTAGAGCAGCGCCGAAAACACGACGAAGGCGATCGCCCAGAAGATCTGCACCGGGATGCCCCAGAGCTGGCTGGAGAAGATCGCGTAAGCTGAGCTGTCGGCCAGATTGGTCAGCGCCGTCGACCTGCCCTCGTTGATGATCTGGATCAGCCCGCGCAGCAGGAAGTTCATGCCGAGCGTGGCAATCAGCGACGACAGGCCGCCATAGACCACCAGCGATCCGACCAGGAAGCCGAGCAGCGTGCCGGTGAGAAGCGCCGCGGCGATGCCGAGGAACGGATCGTAGCCGGCCTGCACGACGATCGCGAAGGCCCATGAGGCGAAACCCATCGTCGCCGGGAACGATAGGTCGATCTCGCCGCAGGTGACTACGAAGACCAGCGGCACGACAACGAACAGCGCGACGGGAAGCGTCGTCAGCACCGAGCTGTAAAGATACCAGGTGGTGAAGACGGTCGGGTTGGCGATCATGAAGATCGCCATCATGACGATGAACACGGCGAGCGTGCCTAGCGCCGCGCGATTGTCGAGGACGAAGCCGCGCAGCCAGTGATCGGAAGGATGACTCCACTGCTTGCCTGATTCTGTCGGGCCGCTTGCTCTTCCCAGAGGTGTTTGCAGATCGGGTTCCATGGCCTTGCTCATCACGCTCTCTGCTCCGCTCCGCCCGCCTCGTGTAGCCCTGGCAGGCCACCCGGATGCGCGATCTCTTCCATAAAGTTGATGAGGTCGTCGGCTGACTTGACCTCGCTGCGGTCAGCCGTCAACGCCACCTTGCCGCGGTCGAGCACCACGAAGCGGTCGGCGATGTCGAAGACATGATGAATGTTGTGGCCGATGAACAGGATCGAGCGGCCACTCGCCCGCACCTGGCGCACGAAATGGAAGACCTTGGCGGTCTCCGTCAGCGACAGCGCCGTCGTCGGCTCGTCGAGGATAATCAGCTCCGCCTGCTTGTAGATGGCGCGCGCGATCGCCACACCCTGACGCTCGCCGCCCGAGAGCTGGCCGACGATGGAATGCGGCGTGAACACTTTCGATGTGAAGCCGATCTCGCGCATCAGCCGGCTTGCCTCCTCGATCTCCTTGTTGACTTTCAGCCAGCCCATGAAGCCGGTCAGCTCGCGGCCCATGAAGATGTTGCGCACGATCGTCTGCTGCACGGCCAAAGCGCGGTCCTGGAAGACCGTCTCGATGCCGGCATCGCGCGAGCGGGCGGCACTCCATCCGGTCACCGGCTTGCCGCGTACGAGGATGTCGCCGCTTGTCGGCTTGACCACGCCGGATAGGATCTTGATCAGCGTCGATTTGCCGGCGCCGTTGTCGCCGATCAAGCCGACCACCTCGCCGCGATCGACGCTGAGGTTGACGCCGCCCAGCGCATAGACCTGGCCGTAGGATTTCTTGATATCGCGCAGTTCGATGATGCGTTCGCCCATGCGATCCTCGCTTCCAATTGTGTTATCGGCCGCTTGCCGGCGATCCGGTCGGCCGGGCCCAACCCCGACCGACCGCCTGGGAGGTCAACGCAGCGCCTGCTTGGCCAGCTCGGCGACGATCTCGTAATTCTGCGGCGTGACGAAGCCGGCGCCGGTATCGACATTCATCGGCGCCAGACCCAGCACCACCTGCTGGCAAAGGCTCAAGATCGGCAGATAGCCCTGCAGGAAAGGCTGCTGGTCGGCCGTCAGCTGCACCCAGCCGCCCTTGAAGCCTTCGACGATCTGCGGGCTGGTGTCGAAGCCGAAGTTGAAGATGTCGCCGGGCTTGCGTCCCGCCGCCTGCATATAGGTGGCGACGTTGCCTAGCATCTGTCCGCCGGGATAGCCGACCGCCTTGACGTCGGGGTGGTTGAGCAGAGCCGCCGTGATCACCGGAATGGCAAGGTTCGGGTCGGACGCCCATTCGCCGCTCGGCGGCGAGGACAGCTGGATCACCTCGACGCCCGCCTCCTTCAGCGCCGCGACCGTGCCGCGCTCGCGCGCGCCGCGATTCTCGTTCTCGAACGGGCCGATCATGATCGCCTTGTCGCCGGCCTTGAGCTTGCCGAGCTTGAACGCCTCGGCGCCGAGCGCGCGGCCCTGCTGCTCCTGCTGCGCGCCGACATAGCCGCCGCCGAACGCTTCCACCACCTTCGGCACCGGCACGTTCTGGTACATCATCTTGATGCCGTCCTTATGCGCCTGCTCGGCCAGCGGCATGATCGCGGCATCGCCCGGATGGCCCATCATGGCGATGCCTTGCGGCTTGACCGCGACCGCCTCGCGCAATTGCTGCACCATCTTCTCGACATCCCACTGGGAGAAGATGTAGTCGACCTTCGGCCCAAGATCGGCCGCCGCCTGCTTGGCGCCATTGTAGACGATGGTGCCGAAGGCGTCGCCCTCGGCGCCGCCGACGAAGAAGCGGATATGGACGTCCTTGCACCATTGGGCGTCAAGCGCCTTTGCCGGCAAGGTGGAAATCGAGGCGCAGAGCGCCGCAGCAGCCGCCGCGACGGTCGAGCGCAGAACAGTCCTTCTCGTCGTGATGCTCATGCACGTTCCTCCCTTTTGGTCCCTCGCAACAGAGGGTTTCGACGATTGCTTCGGCCGTAGTCTTGGTGGCCGGCTCCTCCCGCCGGCCGGTCCTCACACCGGATTGGGCAGGTAGCTGGCTCCTCCCCTGCACTGCTTCAGATAGCCCAGCGCCCGCACCTGACCGGTCATCTCGAGGTCGCCGCGATAGACCGGGTCGTGCCAGCCTTCGATGTCGATGGCGCCCTTGTAGCCGGCCAGCCGCAATTCGCTGATCACCCGGGTCCAGTCGCTGTCGCCGAAGCCGGGGCTGCGCATCTGCACGAATGGCAGGCGTCCGAACACGCCGTGCTCGCGGATCACGTCCCAGCGCACGGTGGCGTCCTTGCCGTGGACGTGGAAGATACGCGGCGCCCATTTGCGAATCTGCGGAATCGGGTCGATCAGATAGACGAGCTGGTGGCAGGGCTCCCATTCGAGCCCGAGATTGTCGTCGGGCAATTCGTTGAACATCAGCTCCCAGGCGTCCGGGTTGTGGGCGATGTTCCAGTCGCCGCTCGCCCAGTTGCCGTCCATCGCACAGTTCTCGAAGGCGATGCGCACGCCCTTGTCGGCGGCGCGCCTGGCCAGCGGCCCCCAGACCTCGCGGAAGCGGGGCAGGCTGTCGGTCAGCGGTTTGCCGCGCAGCCGGCCGGTGAAGCCGCAGACCATCGTGGTGCCGAACAGATGTGCGTTGTCGATGACGGTCTCCCACGCCGCGAGCACGCCGCGGTCGACCTCGCCGTTCTCCAGCGGATTGCCGAACACGCCGATCGATGAGACGGCGACGTCCGCATCGCCGATCGCTTCGCGGATTTCGCCCGCCAGGCGCTTTAGGTCCTTGCCGCCCAGCGTCTGCCAGAAAAAGGGCTGGATGCTCTCGAAGCCGAGCGGCAGGATCTGTTTCACATAGGCGGCCGGGTCGTCGAGATTGGCTCGCACCATGGTGCCGATCCTGATGTCGAGAAGCGGGTTCGGCATCACGGCGTTTCCTTTGCGATTGCGACGCGGCGTCCGGTCTCTGCGCTTTCGATGGCGCCAAAGACCATGGCTAGGCTTTTGATGTTGTCGGTGCCGCGCGTCTCCGGTTCGGTGCCGGTCTCGATCGCGCGCATGAAATCCTGGATGATGCCGAGATGGCCGTCGACTCTGTCGGCCGCGTCGAGCGCCGGCACCTCGATCGACTGGGTCTTGTCGATGATACCGTCGCGGCCGGATGCAACCACCTCGGCCTTCAACCCGTCATGCCCGTCCCACAACAGGCTGCCGCGCTCGGCGACGATGCGCCAGCTGCCTTCCCAACTCGTGCGGAAACCGTCCGCGCACCAGGAGCCGGCATAGGTGAAGACCTTGCCGCCGCCGAAATCGAACACCGCGCTGGCCGACGAGCCCTGACGGTACCAGGAATTGGCAGGCTCCCACTCCTGGCAATAGACGCCGGCCGGTTCGCCGGCGACCATGTAGCGGGCGGCGTCGAACGTGTGGATCGCCATGTCGAGCAAAAGCACGTGGCGCATCTCCTCGCGAAAGCCGCCGAAGTGCGGCGCGACGAAGAAGTCGGCATGGATGCTGGTCGGCTTGCCGATGGCGCCGGAATCGAGGAACCGCCGGATCCGCCTGACATTGGCGACATAGCGCCGGTTCTGAACCACGGCATGGACCCGCCCCGCGCGGCGCGCCGCTTCGATGATGGCGCGCGCATTTTCTGGGCTGTCGGCAAGCGGCTTTTCGGTGAGCAGATGGCAGTTATGGGCAAAGGCCGAAAGCGCGACCTGGCGCCGCGCAGCAGGAACCACGACATCGAACACGGCATCGGGCCGGGTCTGATCGAGAACGGCATCGAGGCTGGTGCCGATGACGGCATTGGGGAGCTCGTACTCGCGCGCCCTCGCCTGCGCCCGATCGGCATCGAGATCGACAAGGCCGGCAATGGCAAGCCCGTCGATCTGCCTCGCGGCATCGAGCCACTGCCTGCTCATGGCTCCGCACCCGACCAGGACGACCTTCATCATCCAGCGCTCCTCCTCCGCTCGGCCCCTCCAGGCCGAGTGTCACGGCATTTCCGGCTTCACCGTAAACGTTTTTCCGTAAACGTTTACGAGAACACACCCGATGGCGTAGAATGTCAATCACCTGCTCGCGAAAATCGACATGCACTGCTTGGCCTGAAGGACGGCCGGTGCTAGCGAGGTCAGGGGGAGAACCTACCTTGGCGTCCAGCATCCACGATCTCGCGCGTCACCTGAACATTTCGATCGGCACCGTGTCGCGCGCGCTGAACGGCCGCGCCGACGTCAATGCGGAGACGCGCCAGCGCGTGCTCGAGGCGGCCAGGAAGCTGAACTATTCGCCCAACCAGTCGGGCCGCAGCCTGCGCCAGGGCGCCACCCGCTCGATCGCCTTCATGCTGCAACCGCATCCCGGCGACCAGCAATATGGCGAGCCGTTCTTCATTCCGTTCCTGACCGGCCTGCAGGCGCGGCTCGCCGAGCATGAGTTGGATCTGATGGTCGTCATGGGCGAGCCCGGCCAGTATCAGCAGGAGCGGCTGCGCCGCGTGGTTGAGACGCGCCGGGCCGACGCGGTCGTGTTGGCCAATACACGGCGGGAAGACGATCGGATCGACTATCTGAGCAAGGCCGGCTTTCCCTTCGCCACGCTTGGCCGAAGTCAATCCGGCGGCGACACCTATCCTTCGCTCGATATCGATTTCGAGAGGGCGGGTGATGAAGCCGTCGACCGGCTGGTTGCGCGCGGCCACCGCCGCATAGCTGCCATCCGCCCTTCGCTTGATCTCAACTTCGGCTACCTGTTCCTCGACGGCTACCGCAAGGCTCTGAAGCGGCACGGCATCGAAGTCGACCCCGGCCTGATCGCCGACGGCTTCATCAACGAGACCGGCGGCTACCAGGTGACGCCGCGTGTCATGCTCTCCAAGGACCGGCCGACAGCCATCATCTTCAACAATGACGCGATGGCGCTCGGCGGCTGCAAGGCACTGGCCGAGATGGACATCAGGCCCGGCCACGACATCGCGGTGATCGTCATCGTCGACACGCCGCTCTGCCGCTACTTCTCGCCGACGCTGACCGCCTTCCGTCCGGCGCTGGAGCCGATGGGCCGGCGGCTGGCCGAGATGCTGCTGGCGTCACTCCCGGCCCATGCCGGTCCGGAGGGGCCACGCACGATCCGCGAAGTCTGGCCGCTGGAGCTCGTCGCGCGCGAGAGCGATTGAGCACCCTCTCCTTCTCCCCTTGCGGGAGAAGGTGTCGCCGAAGGCGACGGATGAGGGGTGCTCCAGGGAAAGCCAACGTCTCGCTCCGCTGGAACACCCCTCATCCGTCTCGGCGCTGCGCGCCGATCCACCTTCTCCCACATGGGGAGAAGGAAGGAGCCCCACTCCTGTCACGCAAGTATGATGTTCGCGTCCTAGACCCGATGTGACGCCATTCCGGCTCTGCTCGTCACATGGGGACATCATGAAGCACCTCAACCGAACCGTCGCGCTTGGCGCGGCAATCGCCCTGTTCACCGTGCTGAGCCCTGCGCTCGCCGAGGGTGTTGGCTATGTCAACAAGGGGCTGGTCTGCGTTGGCCGCATCCCCGCCAGCCAGAAGGACAAATTCGGCGAGACCTTTGGTTCGGGCTCCGGCATGGCAATCGACGCCAAGAGCTGGGCGCGTGACGGCGCCGGCTACAAAGGCTCGCTCTGGCTGCTGCCGGACCGCGGCTACAACGTCGCCGGCACCACCGACTACCGGCCCCGCTTGAACACCATTGCAATCGAGCTGACCCCGACCCCTCCGGGCGCGGCGCCCGCCGCCGGCCAGGAACAGTCGGGCGTCAAGGCAACGCTCGTCGACACCATGCTCCTGACCGACGACAAGGGCGCCGACGCCACCGGCCTCGACCCGCTCAACGGCGTGCGCCCCGCTGCCGGCGACATGCCGATCCTGCCGCAGGCCGACAATGGCAAGCTTTCGCTCGACGACGAGGCGGTCGTGCGCCTGCCCGACGGCACCATGTTCATTTCCGACGAATATGGCCCCAACATCTATCGCTTTTCGGCCGACGGCCGCCTGATGTCGGCGACGCAGCCGCCGGCGGCCCTGGTGCCGATACGCCATGGCAAGCCGAACTTCGCTTCCGACAATCCTGGCCCGGGTGCCGCCGAGCCGGATCCCAAGGATCCCGAGACCGGCCGCCAGAACAATCAAGGCCTCGAAGGCATGTCGATGACGCCGGACGGCAAGTTCCTGATCGCCGTGCTGCAGTCGGCGCCGCGCCAGGATGGCGGCGATTCCGGCTCGACCCGCCGGAACACCCGCGCGCTGGTCTATGACGCCTCCGACCTCGCCCACCTCAAGCTGGCGCACGAATATGTCGTACCGCTGCCGGTGTTCAAGGACGCCAAGGGCAAGATCAAAGTGGCCGCGCAGAGCGAGATCGTGGCGCTGTCCGACAAGAGCTTTTTGATGCTGGCACGCGACAGCGGCAACGGCCAGGGGCTGAAGGACGCCGAGTCGG
This sequence comes from Mesorhizobium sp. AA23, assembly GCF_001672435.1. Taxonomy (NCBI): domain Bacteria; kingdom Pseudomonadati; phylum Pseudomonadota; class Alphaproteobacteria; order Hyphomicrobiales; family Phyllobacteriaceae; genus Mesorhizobium; species Mesorhizobium sp. AA23. The sequence continues at coordinate 556 of NZ_LYTP01000011.1, read as the reverse complement.
TCTACCGCAAGATCGAGATCGTCGACCTGTCCGCGGCCACCGATATCGCCAACGGCCCATTCGACGCCGCCGACAAGCCGGTTGCGCCGAAAGGCGTGCTCGATCCGTCGGTGACGCCGGCCAAGCTCACCTCGTTCATCGACATCAACGACAAGGGCGAACTCGGCCGTTTCGGCCTGCACAACGGCGCGCCGAACGACAGGAACAACCTCTCGGAGAAGTGGGAGGCGATGTCGCTGGTGAGCGTGCTGGACCCGAAGCTGCCTGACGACTATTTCCTGTTCGTCGCCAACGACAACGACTTTCTCACCCAGGACGGCTTCCAGGTCGGTGCCCCGTACAAGGCCGAGGATGGCGCCGATGTCGACACCACCTTCCTGGTCTATCGGGTTACCCTGCCCGGCCTGTCGGGGAACAGTCTCGCCGCAAACTAGGCTGAATCGACATTCAGCGCATCCATAACATAGCTGCGGCGAGATGGGTGAAGGCGAGGAAGTGGCCGGCGCGACGATCGAAGCGTGTGGCGAAGCGTCTGAAATGCTTGAGCTTGTTGAAG
>NZ_LYTP01000010.1:0-92506 GCF_001672435.1 Mesorhizobium sp. AA23 | reverse complement strand
CCTCTGGCCCGCCGGCCATCTCCCCCGCAAGGAGGGAGATTGGATGTCACCGCCGCCTTCGCCAACCGCCTGCGTTGCAGGAGATGCACGGTCAGCGAAACTGCCGATCTCCCCCCAAGAGGGGGAGATGTCCGGCAGGACAGAGGGGGGCGCGAAGGAACGCAAGGCCTGCAAGCTCGAAATTTGAGTCGCGCCGCTCACCCGCCCTGCTTGGTGCTCGTGCCGAAATCCACCTTCGGCACCTGCATCTTGTCTTCCTCTACGGTGAAGTTCGCAAACGGCTCATTGCCGCGGAACCAGAATGTCGCCCACAGCACCGACGGGAAGGTCCTCAGCGTCAGATTGTACTCCTTGACCGCCTGGATGTAGTCGCGACGCGCCACCGCGATGCGGTTCTCGGTGCCCTCGAGCTGCGCCTGCAGCGCGAGGAAATTCTGGTTGGCCTTGAGGTCGGGATAGTTTTCCGAGACCGCGATCAACCGCGACAGCGCGCCCGTCAGCCCGGCCTGGGCATCCTGGAATCTTTTGAGGGCTTCCGGATCCTTCAGCGTCTCCGGCGTCACCGTGATCTGCGTCGCCTTGGCGCGCGCCTGGACGACCGCGTCGAGCGTGTCCTTCTCGTGCGAGGCGTAGCCCTTCACCGTCTCGACCAGGTTGGGGATCAGGTCGGCGCGACGCTGATACTGGTTGAGCACCTCGCTCCAGGCCGCCCTGGCATTCTCCTCCGCCGTCGGGATGGTGTTGTAGCCGCAGCCGGCAAGCAGCGGCAGCACGAAGGCCATCATCAGCAAGGCCGGCAAATTGCGGAAAGCGGAGGGTAGAAGAAGGCGCTCGGCGAACATGATTGGTCCCCTCGACAGAAGTTGTGATGCGAAGCATTACCACAATCCGTGCGCAAGAAAATGACCCGGTCGTGGCAGCGCTCTGATCTTGGTCGCTCGCCCCTGTGAATACGCGACCGAACAGGCTAAGCTCCGGGCCGGAAAGGACATTTGCCATGGCCGAGCGCCGGGACGACGAGAATGAATCGCGCCGCATCCTTGAGCGCGTGGCGCGCGAAACGACGCCGGGCGGCGCTTCCTTCGTCGCCCGCACCGCGAAGGACGCACGCGACCACGTGACCGCGGCCGATGCCGACCGCTCCGATCCGATCGAAGTTTGGGGCACCCGCATTGGCCGAACGCTCGGCCTCATCATCGCCATTGGGCTGTTGGTCTGGCTGGTGTATGCCGCCACGCAGGGTGGCTAGGAACCGAATTTCATGAATGCTGATAAAACCGACGCGCCGCGCGCGGTCATCGTCATCTCCAGTCATGTCGCCCGCGGCTCGGTCGGCAACCGCGCCGCGGTCTTCGCGCTGGAGACGCTGGGTTTCCCGGTTTGGGCGGTGCCGACCGTGATCCTGCCCTGGCACCCAGGCCACAGCCGCGCCACCCGCATCGTGCCGCCGCTCGATCAGTTCAAGGCGCTGATGGCCGACCTCGAGCGCGCGCCGTGGCTGGGCGAGGTGAGCGCGGTGCTCTCGGGCTATCTCGGTGAGGCCGGCCAGGCGGAGGCCGTCGCTTCGCTGGTTGCGGCCGTCAAGGCGAGGACGCCGGATGCCCTTTATGTATGCGACCCGGTGATGGGCGATTCAGGCGGGCTCTTGCCGGAGCCGACGGCCGTCGCGCTGCGCGACAGGCTGATGCCGATCGCCGACATCGCCATGCCCAACCGCTACGAGCTCGAATGGATGGCCGGGGCGCCGCTGCCCGACATCAAGTCGGTGACGGCGGCCGCCCTGCACGCCGGTCCCTCCACCATGCTGGTCACCTCGGCACCCTCGATGATGGCGGGCGGCACCGGTAACTTCCTCCTCGACGACCGACACGCGCTGCTTGCCGAGCACCGCCTGATCGAGAAGCCGCCGAACGGGTTGGGCGACCTGACGGCCGCCGTCTATCTCGCCCGCATCCTTTCCGGCCAGCCGGCAGCGAAGGCGCTGCAGTCGACCACGGCCGCCGTCTACGAGATTCTTGCCCGCACCGCCAAACGCGGCGGCGACGAGCTGCAATTGGAGACCGACGCGCAGAGCCTGTCGCATCCGATGGCCATGGTGCAGCTTCGCCATCTCCTTCACCCCGGGCGGGACAAGCGGGCGTGACGCCAGGCGGCGTGCTGGCCGGCGTCGACGGCTGCAAGGCCGGCTGGATCGCCGTCCATCGCGAACCTGGCGCGCCGCCATCGGCATCGGTCTTCGCGACTTTCGAGGCTCTGCTACAGGCCCTGCCCGACGCTACGATCGCCGTCGACATGCCGATCGGCCTGCCTGATTTTTCCAGCCGCGGCGGTCGCGGGCCGGAGGCGCTGGTGCGGCCGCTGCTCGGAGCACGGCAGTCGAGCGTCTTTGCCATACCATCGCGCGCAGCGCTCTACGCGGATACCGGCAACTTCGCCACGGTCGAAGCCTGGTATGCCGCGCACCGGCGGGCAAGCGAGGTGGCGATGACGACTTCCAATCCGCCGCGCGGCGTTTCCATCCAGGCCTTCGGCATTTTTTCGAAGATCCGCGAGATCGACCAGCTGTTGATCGCGCGACCGGATTTACGCGGCCGCATCTTCGAATCGCACCCGGAAGTCGCCTTCTGTCGGCTGAACGGCGGCACCGCGATGATCCTGCCCAAGAAGATCAAGGGCACTATCAGCCCGGCCGGCATGGAGGAGCGCAAGGCGCTGCTTTGCCGGCAAGGCTACGACAAGACCTTCCTCGACCAGGCGCCGCCGAAGGGTGCCGCTAGCGACGACTTCCTCGACGCGGCCGCCATGATGTTGATCGCCGGCCGCATCGCCAGCGGCGAGGCGCGGCCCTCGCCCGATCCGCCGCTGACCGACCGCTTCGGCATTCAGGTCGCCATCTGGGCATAACCGAACGGGGCGGCCGGCATGCGTTTGCGACGCCGCCATCCGCAATTCGGCATTGCCCGCGACCGGCTTTTGCCGCTAGAGGCTTTTTCGATCGCAACGAGCTGCCGCCCCAAACCCGGAAAGGCGCCCATGCCCCATCTCCCCGAACATCTGCTGACCGGCTATCGCAACTTCATGAGCGGCCGCTATCCCGCCGAAAGCGACCGCTACCGCTCGCTGGCGCGTGAGGGCCAGGCGCCCGAGACCATGATCGTCGCCTGCTGCGATTCCCGCTCGGCCCCCGAAGCGATCTTCGATGCCGGGCCGGGCGAGCTCTTCGTGCTGCGCAATGTCGGCAATCTCGTGCCGCCCTATGAGCCGGACGGCGAGTTCCACTCGACCTCTGCTGCGCTCGAGTTCGCTGTGCAGAGCCTGAAGGTGAAGAACATCGTGGTGATGGGCCATGGCCGCTGCGGCGGCATCCGCGCCGCGCTCGATACCAATTTTGCGCCGCTGTCGCCTGGCGATTTCATCGGCAAATGGATGAGCCTGATCGCGCCGGCTGCCGAGACCGTCTCGTCCAGCACCTTCATGACGGCGACCGAGCGGCAGACGGCGCTGGAGCGCATCTCGATCCGCTATTCGATCGCCAATCTCAGGACATTCCCCTGCGTTTCGATCCTCGAGGGCAAGGGCAAGCTTACCCTGCACGGCGCCTGGTTCGACATCTCGACCGGCGAGCTCTGGGTGATGAACAAGGAGACCGGCGATTTCGAGCGGCCGGAGCTTTGATGGAGGGCTGATGGAGCGGATCTGGTGTAGGTTTCTCCTTGCGGCAGCGCTGCTGCTGTCCGCGACGATCAGCGCCAGCGCCGATGACAGCGCCGTCATCGATCGTTGGTATTCGGCACTCCTGGTCGCCGACCGCACCGAACTGTCCGAATTGCTTTCTGAAGAGGTGCACATGAAGCTCGACGATGTCGGCGTCGTCCAGGACAAGCAGGAATTCCTCGCGTCGATCGACGAATGGCAAGGCGCGGTTGCCGGCGCCGCCATCCGCCATCGCATCGAGAAGAGCGAAAAGGGCGAGACCACGGTGCTCGCCTGCTACGATTTCCCCGAGAACGACACGCTGATGCGCGAGACCTTCACCGTCGTCGGCGGCCGGATCACCGCCAGCACCCAGACGGCGGTCGCGCAGGACTGCAGCGCCTACTGATCCTGTTGTTGCGCGGTGCCGAGCACCGCCCTACATCGGGATAACCCGCCTGCATTCAGCCCCACCAAAAGCGCCTATGGATTTGCCCATGTCAAAGACCGTCGACCTCTCCGCCCATCCGCTGACGCTTTGGCAAGGCCCGCTCGGCCTGCCCGATTTCACCCGCATCGGCGACAATGATTTCGGGCCGGTCTTCGACGCGGCGCTGGCAGCGCACCAGGCTGAGATCGACGCGATCGCCGGCAACAGCGAGGCGGCAACGATCGAAAACACGCTGGCTGCACTTGAGCTCGCCGGCGAGCCGCTCGACCATGTCTCGTCGATCTTCTGGTGTCGTGCCGGCGCCCACACCAACGACACCATCCAGCAGCTGGAGCGCGAGATTTCGCCCAAGATGTCGCGGCACTTCTCCGCGATCTCGATGAACGAGAAGCTGTTTGCCCGCATCGACGACCTCTACCAGCGCCGCGACAGGCTGAGCCTCGATCCCGAGACGTTGCGTGTGCTGGAAAAGACCTGGAAAGGCTTCGTCCGCTCCGGTGCGAAGCTCGATGCGGAAGGCAAGAAGCGGCTGGCGGCAATCAACGAGGAACTCTCCTCGCTCGGCACCAAATTCGGCCAGAATGTGCTGGCCGACGAACGCGACTGGGCGCTGTTCCTCGACGAGGCTGATCTCGTCGGCCTGCCGGATTTCTTGAAGAGCTCGATGGCCGAGGCGGCCGAGATGCGTGGCCAGAAAGGTCGCTATGCGGTGACGCTGTCGCGCTCGATCTACGAGCCGTTCTCGACCTTCTCGGAGCGCCGCGACCTGCGCGAGATCGCCTTCCGCGCCTTCATCATGCGCGGCCAGAATGGCGGCGCCAGCGACAATACCGATGTGGTGCGCGACATGCTGAAGCTGCGCGCCGAGAAGGCGAAGCTGCTCGGCTATGAGTCTTTCGCGGCGCTTAAGCTCGACGACACGATGGCGAAGACGCCGAAGGCGGTGCACAACTTGCTCGATCCGGTCTGGGAAAAGGCGCTGGAAAAAGCGGCCGCCGATCAGAAGGAGTTGGAGCGGCTGGCCACCGAAGCCGGCAGCAACGACAAATTCGCGGCATGGGACTGGCGCTTCTACCAGGAGAAGCTGCGCACGGAGAAATTCGCTTTCGACGAAGCCGAGCTGAAGCCCTACCTGCAGCTTGAGCGCATCATCGACGCCTGCTTCGATGTCGCGACCAAGCTGTTCGGCGTCAGCTTCGAGGAGAAGAAGGGCATTGCCGCCTGGCATCCCGACGCGCGCGTCTTCGTGGTCAAGAACGCGGACGGCAGCGAGCGCGGCCTGTTTCTGGCGGATTACTTCGCGCGGCCCTCGAAACGCTCCGGCGCCTGGATGAGCGCGCTGAAATCCGGCTACAAGCTTGGGAAAGGCGCGAAGCCCGTCATCTACAACATCATGAACTTCGCCAAGCCGCCGGCCGGCGAGCAGGCCCTTCTCTCCGTCGACGAAGCAAAGACGCTGTTTCACGAATTCGGCCATGCGCTGCACGGCATGCTGACCGACGTCACTTGGCCGTCGGTCTCCGGCACCTCGGTCAGCCGCGACTTCGTCGAACTGCCCTCGCAGCTCTATGAGCATTGGCTGACGGTGCCGGCGGTGCTGGAAAAGCATGCGCTGCACGTCAAGACCGGCAAGCCGATGCCGAAGGACCTGCTCGACAAGATGCTCGCCGCACGCACCTTCGGCGCCGGCTTCGCCACGGTCGAGTTCACCGCCTCGGCGCTGATCGACATGGCTTATCACGCAAGGCCGGACGCGCCGGCCGAGCCGCTTCCGTTCGAGGCTGAAACGCTGGAAAAGCTGCATATGCCCAACACCATCGCCATGCGTCATCGCACCCCGCATTTCGGTCATATCTTCGCCGGCGAAGGTTATTCAGCCGGCTACTATTCCTACATGTGGTCGGAGGTGCTGGACGCCGACGCCTTTTCCGCCTTCGAGGAAACAGGCGATCCTTTCAACCCGGAACTGGCCGAGCGGCTGAGGAAGAACATCTACGCCGCCGGCGGAGCGAAGGATCCGGAAGAGCTTTACACGGCCTTCCGCGGCAAGATGCCTTCGCCCGAGGCGATGATGGTGAAAAGAGGGTTGGTGTAGCGCGCCCCTCCCTTCTCCCCATGTGGGAGAAGGTGGATCGGCGCGGAGCGCCGAGACGGATGAGGGGTGTTCCAGCGGAGTGAGACGTCAGCATTCCTTGGAGCACCCCTCATCCGTCGCCTGCGGCGACACCTTCTCCCACAGGGGGAGAAGGAGGAGCCTCATCCTTCCACGGATCCTTCACCCTCGGCCATATCGGCCTCGTCAGCTTCCTGTAATCCGTCGCCGCCGGATTGCTGGGATAAGAACTCGGCGCCGCGACATAGATGACCTCGGCGGCAATCGGCGCGAAGCCGGCGTAGAAATGGTTGGTCGACTTGATCAGCAGGATGTCCTTCGACATCGGATCGACGCCGATATTGGAAAAGATGTCCGGCTCGAAGGTCTGCGTGCGGTTGGTGTTTAGGATGACGTCGACCTCGGTGCCCTCGATGCGAACCACCGCAGCCGGCCCGAGCGTCACCCGGCTCGGCCCGAAGCTTTGCCAGCCCTCGCTGACGGCCTTGAGCACCGTGACGCGCGCGTCGATCGGCTCGCCCGCCTGCGGCCCGGCCTTGCCGCCGAAGCGCAGGTCGATGACGGCGCCATCGCCGGCCGCCTGGCAGAAGGTCACCGCGATCGGATCCCAGATCGTGGCGACGCCGACCCTGTCGATCCCGCGCGCCAGCAATTCGGAGAGCACGATGGTGCCGTCGCCCGGCACGCCGCCGCCCGGATTGTCCCAGATATCGGCGATCACGACCGGCTTGTCCTTCTGTGCCGCACGCACGGCAAGCGCCCGCTCGATGCCGGCGGACGCGGAGAGCATCGTCATCGCCGTCTTTTCGCGCAGCGCATAGAGCTCGCGTCCCAGCGTCTCGGCGAGTTGGTCGCCTTTTTCTTTGTCATTGTCGGTGATTACGAGGATGCGCGTGCCCATTTCCGGCACGTCGGCGGCCATGAAGCCGTGGATGACCGAGACCGACAGCACGCCGTCCTTGCCGTGCAGCGCTTTGATCTTGTCGACGAAGGAGCGCATCGGCTCGCGGCTGGTCGGCAGCACCTGGATCATGCGGCAGTCGAACGTCGAGATCACCGGCTTGATTTCGCCCCGCGCCGCGGCAAGGCCGAGCTCGATCACATGCTCGCCGCGCTCGTAGAAATCGGTGTGCGGGAATTCGAGGAAATAGGCCATGATGTCGGAGGCCGCGACGCGCTTGGGCGTCAGATGGCTGTGCGGATCGAATTCCGAGGCGATCACCACCTTCGGCCCGACGATTGCGCGCACACGCTCCAGCAGGTCGCCCTCGCAGTCGTCATAACCCTGCGCCACCATCGCGCCGTGCAGGCCGAGGATCACCGCATCGACCGGCAGGGCGGCATTGAGCTGGTCGAGGATCTCGTCGCGCAGCGCCTCAAAAGTCTGCCGCTGCACCAGCCCGCCGGGCTCCGCCCAGGTGGCGGTGCCTTCGATGACGGTCAGGCCTTCGCTGGCCGCACGCCGGCGCAGCGCCACGATCGGCGAGGAGCACAGCGTCGGCGTCTCCGGATGCTTTCCCGGGCCGGCATAGAAGGCCATCTCGAACGAGGCCCGGTCGGTCGGCACCGGCGAGAAGGTGTTGGTTTCCGTCGCCAGGGAGGCGGTGAAGATGCGCATCAAAACTCCGTGGACTATTTGTTTTTGGCAATTCCGGACGGAAAACCGCTGCACAGTTTTCCTGGAATTGCCGGGATTGCTATTTCACCGCTCCTAATGCCAGCCCGCGCACCAGGTAGCGCTGCAGCCAGATGAAGAGGATCGCCACCGGCAGCGTTGCCAGCAGCGTGGCCGCCATGACATGGTGCCATTCGATCGTGTAGCGGCCGGCGACCAGCGAGAAAACCTGGATCGGCAGCGTGTAGCTTTCCTGGCTGCGCAGCATGGTGAGCGCCACGACGAACTCGTTCCAGGCGTTGATGAAGGTGAAGATCGCCGTCACAGCGATTGCCGGCAGGCAAAGCGGCAGGAACACTTTGCGCAGCGTCAGCCAGCGGCCGGCGCCTTCCATCCAGGCGGCCTCCTCGAGGTCGCGCGGAATGGTGTCGAAATAGCTCTGCAGCATCCAGACGGTGAAGGCGACGTTGAAGGCCATGTAGATGAAGCCGAGTGCCGTCGTGCTCTCGACCAGCCCCCAGGCGGCCATCAGCCTGAACAGGCCAAGCACCAGCACGATCGGCGAGATCATCTGCGAGATCAGCAGGAACTGGCGGAAGGCGCCATAACCGGCAAAGCGGAAGCGCGACATGGCATATGCCGCCGGCACCGAGATCAGGATGGCGCCGATCGTCGCCAGCGCCGAGACATAGAGCGAGTTGAGAAGCGCCTGGCCGAAGCCGGTCGCCACCCACATGTCGGCGAAATTCGACCAGCGGAATTCGCTCGGCCACCATGTTGGCGTCAGCACTTCGGTCCGCGGCTTGACCGCGGTGAGGAACATCACCGCGAAGGGGAAGATCGTCACCACGATCAATGGCGCAAGCAGCAGCCAGGCGATGATCGAGCGTTTCAGCTTGCCGTTTCTCATGTGCGTTGCTCCCGCATGGCGAGCCGCACATAGATCATGGTGAAGATGAGCAGGATGACGAACATCACCAGCGACACCGCCGAAGCCTCGCCCAGCTTGCCGATGCGGAAGGCGAGCTTGTAGAGATGGGTGACCAATATGTCGGTGGAGTTCGCCGGTCCCCCTTGAGTCATCACCCAGATGATCGGGAAGGAGTTGAAGACGTAGATCGTGTTGAGCACGATCGCGATGTTGATGAACGGTTTTAGGAGCGGAAAGGTGATCTCGCGGAACTGCTGTAAGGGGGTCGCGCCCTCCAGCGCCGCGGCTTCGTAGAGATCGTCGGGGATCGACGACAGGCCGCCGAGGAAGATCGTGGTGGTGAACGGCACCGTCACCAGTATGCCGATCAGCACCTGCATCGGGAAGGCGGTCTCGGCGCTCGCCAGCCACTGGATGTTCTGGCTGATCAGGCCGAGCTTCATCAGCCCCGAGTTCAGCATGCCGCTTTCGCCGTTGAGCGCCCAGCGCCATACCACCGCCGTCATGGTGAGCGACACCGCCCAGGGCAGCATGATGATGACGCGGGCCAGTCCACGGCCGTAGAAGTCAGTATTGAGGATGATCGCCACCGGGATCGACAAGAGCAGCGCCCCGCCGACCACCAGCACGGTCCATAGGCCGGTGCGCCACAGGGCGGCGACAAAATCGGGATCGGCAGCAAGCGCCCGGAAATTGGCCAGGCCGCTGAAGTCGCGCAGCTGGCCAAAGCGATTCACGTCATGCGTCGAGATCTGCACGAGATCCCAGACGGGCCAGAAGATCACCACCGCCGCCAGCAAAAGGCTGGGAAGCGTCAGCAGATAGGGCACGATACGGCTTTGCATCGGCTGGCTTGCACCGCGTTGCGGGTAGATGGCAGTGGCATTGGTGCTCAAGGCACGGTCCCCGCATTGGAATTTCGCTGGCCTGCCGGCTTGGCTGTCGTTCTTCCTGGGCAATTGCTTCGGGATTTGCATTCCTCGCCGGCGTTTGAGCCGACATCGATGATTGTCCTTGTCTGAACCGATTGCCCGGTCGTTCTTCCGCAATCCGACAGAAAACCGCGCCCGTTTTCCTGCGATTGCCAAGCCGGAGAGATGTGGCGCGCCCCGACGGGGTGGGGCGCGCCACGGGCGCAGGGAGATACGCCCTATTTCTTCAGTACGCCGTTGGCCTTGTCTGCCGCCTCCTTCAAGGCGGCCTCCGGCTCGGCGCTGCCGAGATAGATCTTCTGCATGGCGTCGGAAGTGATCTGGGCGATTTCTTCCCAGCCCGGGATGACCGGCGCGAAGCGAGCGTCGGGCAACAGCGCGGTGAAGGCGGCGAGGTCGGCGTTGTTGACGTAATAGTCCATCTTCGCCTCTTCCTTGTTCACGGGCAGGAAGCCTTCGCCTTGCGTGAACTTGGCGCGCTGCTCCTTGGTGAACAGGAAGTCGAGCAGCTTCCAGGCCTCGTCCTTGTTCTTGGAGTTCTTGAACATGATTATGGAATCGGTGACGCCATAGGTGCCGCGCGCGCCGGTCGGCCCGGCCGGAATGGCGGCGACGCCGTATTTCAGGCTCGGCGCCTCTTCCTTGATCTGGTTGGAGAGGAATGGCGCGGTGATCATCATGCCGACCTTGCCCTGCTTGAACAGGTTCTGCACGTCCTCGCGGTTGTTGGAGGTCACGCCAGGCTCGGTCAGGCCCTCGTCGATCATCGACTTGTAAAGCTTGGCCGCTTCAAGCGCGCCCGGCGTGCTCAGGCCCGACGTGCCGTCCTTGTTGAGGATCTCGGTGCCGAATGACCACATCGCGTAGTAGTAATAGACGTCCGTCTCGATCTCCTTGCCTTGCAGGCCGTAGCCGAAGGCGCCGACCGCCTTGATCTTGCGCGCGTCCTCCTGCAACTCGGTCCAGGTTGCCGGCGGCTTGGCTATGCCGGCCTTCTCGAACAGCTCCTTGTTGTAATACATGGCACGCGCCGAGGCGGCGATCGGCAGGCCATAGGTATGGCCGTTCATGATCGAGGGCTGCAGGAACGTATCTATGAAGCGGTCCTTGAACTCGGGCTTGATGTAGCTGTCGAGCGGCTCGGCGACGTCTTGCTGCACGAAGTCGATCAGCCAGCGCGTGCCGATGATCGATAGATCGGCATTGGTGCCGGCAGTGATGTCGGTGGTCAGCTTCTGTAGGAGCACGTCCCACGGCACCACTTCATATTTGATGGTAATGCCGGGATTGGCCGCCTCGAACTCCTTCTTCACCTCTTCGAAATAGGGGCCGGTCTTGGCGCTGTATTCGGCGACGGTGACGCGCACCTCGCCCGCATCGGCCGGCGCGGCAAGCGCCAGCATGCTCATTCCGGCCAACAGGCCGACAGTCCATTTCGCAAGGCTCATCTGATCTCCTCCCATAATGCGCATTCGCGCCTGGCCGGTTGGCACAGGATTTATGTTACTTTCCTACATTATCGATGGTTTTCGGGGAAGCAAGCAGTTTATCATGTTGCTTAATTACATTTCGTTGGGTAGCGTTCTCCCTGTCGGAAGTGGCGAGGAGCACTGATCGTGGTGTCGCAAGGCGATTTCGAGGGCAAGACAATTGTCGTCACCGGCGCCGGCGGCGGTCTTGGCTCGGCGATCGTGGCGCTGATGGCCGAGCGCGGCGGCCGCATCGTCGGCTGCGACCAGTCGGCCGAGGCGCTGACCAGCCCGTACATCGCCTCGTGCCACGTTTTCAACCTGCTCGACCGCACCTCGATCGAAGCGGCGATCTCAAGCCTGCTCGACAAGGACGGCGTGCCGGATATCCTTGTCAACAATGCCGGCTGGACGCGCGCCGAGACGCTGAAAGCGTTGACGCCGGAGAGAATAGAACAGGAGCTCGACCTCAACCTCGCCGGCGTGATGAGTTTCGCCGATCCGCTGGTCAAGGCGATGGCCGCGCGCGGCTCGGGCAGCGTCGTCTTCATCTCCTCGGTCAACGCCATCGCGCATTTCGGCAATCCGGCCTATGCCGCCGCCAAGGCCGGCATCAACGCCTACGCCAAGTCGATCGCCGTCGAACTTGGCCGCAGCGGCGTGCGCGCCAACGTCGTCTGCCCTGGCTCGATCCGCACCGCCGCCTGGGATCATCGCCTGGCTAAGGATCCCGAGATCCTCGGCCGGCTGAAGCGGCTCTATCCGCTCGGCCGCATCGTGAATGCGTCGGAAGTGGCCGAGGCCGTGGCTTTCCTTGCCTCCGACCGCGCATCCGGCATAACGGGCGCCGTGGTGCCGGTGGACGCCGGACTGACAGCCGGCTACCTGCCTTTCATCGACGACATTTTGGGAGCGTGACCATGACCGATGTCCAGTTTCGCAACCTGTCGAAATCCTTCGGCCAGCATAAAATCCTCGAGGACATCAACCTCGAGATCAAAAGCGGCGAGTTCGTCGTGCTGGTTGGTCCGTCCGGCTGCGGTAAGTCCACGCTCCTGCGCATGCTGGCCGGGCTGGAGACGATCTCCGCCGGTGATCTCGTGATCGGCGGCACCCGTGCCAACGACCTGCCGCCGCAGAAGCGCAACATCGCCATGGTCTTCCAGTCCTATGCCCTGTTCCCGCATCTGAGGGCCGCCGACAATATCGGCTTCGGCCCGAAGATCCGCGGCGAGACGCGTGCCGCGATCGACGACAAGGTGAAGAAAGCGTCCGGCGTGCTCAACCTCTTCTCCTATCTCGACCGCTATCCCAGGCAGTTGTCCGGCGGCCAGCGTCAGCGCGTCGCCATGGGCCGCGCCATCGTGCGTGAGCCCTCCGTCTTTCTGTTCGATGAGCCGCTCTCCAATCTCGACGCGCAGTTGCGCGTGCAGATGCGCACCGAGATCAAGGCGCTGCACCAGCGGCTGAAATCGACCATCGTCTACGTCACCCACGACCAGATCGAGGCCATGACCATGGCCGACCGCATCGTCGTGATGGATCGTGGCCGCATCCAACAGGTCGGACAGCCGCTCGAACTCTACGACCGGCCGGCCAACAAGTTCGTCGCCGGCTTCATCGGCTCGCCGTCGATGAGTTTTGTTTCCGGCGCGCTGAAGACCGCCGACGCCAAGTCCTGGTTCGAGACCAAAGGCGGCGGCCGGCTGGCGCTTGCCGGCAAGACAGCGTCCGGCGGCGACACGGTCGAGGCGGGCATCCGCCCCGAGCATTTCATCATCGGCGCGCGTGACGATGCCATCGCCATCGACGTCGACGTGGTCGAGCCGACCGGCTCAGAGACCCATGTCTATGGCTCGATCGGCGACGACACGGTACGCGCCGTGTTCCACGACCGGCTGCAGGTGAAGCCGGGTGACCGGCTGCCAGTGAGCGTCGACCCGCGCAACATCCATCTCTTCGACAAGGCGACGGGCCTGCCGCTGTGAGATGAAAGGATGAAGACCCCGGCCGACATCATCACCCGCCTGCAACTGATGTCGCAGGACGGCACCAAATCGGACCGCCGGCTGGCCGGCTTGGTGCTTTCCGATCTCGATTTCGCCTCCAAGGCAGCGATTTCGGAGATTGCCGCGCGTGTCGGCGTCAGCGAGCCGACCGTCACCCGCTTCTGCCGCAATCTCGGCTGCGAGGGCCTGCGCGATTTCAAATTCTATTTGGCGCAGGCGATCGCCATCGGCGGTCAGTACCTGTCGCCGGAACCGCTCAGCCGCGACGCGCGGGAGCAGCGCATCGCTTCCGCCATTACCGAGGCAGCGGTCGCCGCCATCCAGCGCGCCAGCGAAAATCTCGACATGACCACGCTGATGGCTGTCGGCGCCCGCATCGCCGGTTCCGGCAATGTGCTGTGCATCGGCTCCGGCGGCATCTCCTCGATGATGGCGACGGAGATGCAAAATCGGCTGTTCCGGCTGGGCCTCTCGGCGCTCGCCCAGGTCGACGGCCAGTTACAGCGCATGTATGCGGCGGTCGCGACACCGGAGACGACGCTGGTCGCCTTCTCGGTCTCGGGCTATGCCCGCTCGGTCATCGAGGCGGTCGAGGTCGCGCAGCAATATGGGGCAGCCACCGTCGCCATCACCGCGCCCGATTCGGCTTTGGCCAAGGTCGCCGACACGGTTATCCAGCTGCAGTCTTTCGAGGACGGCAATATCTACAAGCCGACCTCGTCGCGCTACGCACTGCTTGCCATTCTCGACATGATCGCCACCACGGTGGCGGAATCGCGCGGGCCGAAGGTGCTGGAGAACCTGCGCCGCATCAAGCAGAGCGTGAACACGCTGAAGGTCGACGATCCGAAGCTGCCGCTGGGAGATTGAAGCGCCGGCGCTGAACTGCCGATCTCCCCCGAGTAGGAACCCAAGCGGGGGGAATGTCCGGCAGGACAGAGGCGGGCGCCGGCCCGCCCTGCCTCTCAAGTTTGGATTACCCGGAAAGCGCCTCGACGCGCTTCGCCAGCTCAGCCGCATCACCCCAGATCCGCAGCGTCTTAAGCCGGAACGTGCCTCCGGCCACCACCGAAACCGCCGATCCCGGCACGCCAAGCGCCTTCGCCACCATCCGCTCCAGCGCCGTATTGGCGGCGCCGTTCTCCGGCACCGCGCGCACACGCGCCTTGAGATGGCTGCGCCCGTCGGCGGCCATCTCAATGCCTTCGATCCGATCCACTGCCGCCTTCGGCGTCAGCCGCACGAAAAGGTCGATGCCGTCGTCGCGCGGACGGAACGGCGAGGCCATGGATCGGCCTTAAGCGACCCAGGAGAAGACGGTGGTGATCAAAAACTGGCGGATGAAGAAGATGATCAAAAGAAGAATGATCGGCGAGATGTCGATGCCGCCAAGATCGGGCATGTAGCGGCGGATCGGCCGCAGCGCCGGCTCGGTCAGACGGTAAAGCATATTGCCGACGGTGCCGACAAACTGGTTGCGCGAGTTGACGACGTTGAAGGCATAGAGCCAGGAAAAGATCGCCGAGGCGATGATGATCCACCAGTAGATATCAAGCGCCATGACGATGGTTTGAATAAGGGCGATCATGCCGGTCTCCAAATTGTCGCCGACATGTAGCCATTGCGCGCGGAACCGGCAAGGCCCGGCCGTTTCGGCGCTCGATGCCGGGCAGCCGTTTCGCCTTGACATCAAACCACCGCGACCGATACAAGCCGATCCGCTGGAACGGGGCTGTAGCTCAGCTGGGAGAGCGCATCGTTCGCAATGATGAGGTCAGGGGTTCGATCCCCCTCAGCTCCACCAGCCGAAAGCAGGGGCGGGCTCTGGGCCCGCCAGTCGCTCAATCATCCCAATCGTCCCAATTGTCTTCATCCTGCCGCGGATAGCCGGGGATGACGCGGACAATCGGCCGCTGGCGCTCGTAGCGCCAGTAATACTCGTCCGACGGCTGCGGCTCGTAGGTGCGATAGACCGGCCGGTAGTGCCGCTCGCGCTTCCAATGCTTGTGCTTCTTGTGCGGGCGCACGCAATAGCCGTCTTCCGTCAGGTACGCGCATGTCACATGCGCCTGCTGCACGAGGCCGTCTCCAGCCGGGATACCGATCATCGGCGCCGCCTGAACCGCGGGCGCCAGCGTCAGCATGGTGCCGGCAAGGGTAAGGACGGACAATTTCATCGACCTCTCCATCGTCTCGAATTGGGCGGCCGAAAGACCTTCGGATTCGGGACGATTTGCGGCGACCAGGATCACTTTTCTTTCCCGCCGCACATATGGGCGTCAGATCATGTTTCCACTCGCATCCTGCGTCCTGCGCGCGGCCTGCTCTGTTTCCAGGTCACGAATTGGCAACGAGAAGCCATCTTCCGCGTCATTGACACGAAACAGACGGGGCGCATTGGGTTGGGCGTCCCGCCGCCGACGTATCCGCCATCCCAACGGAGGAAGTATTAATGTCAGCGGTGGGAATCCTGCTCCATCTCGGCCGTGCCATCATCCATGCGCACAACAACGCCAAGGTCAGGAACTTGATGGACGCCTCGCCGCCCGAAACCCGCACAAACATGGGCCGGCAAGTTTCACCCGGCGCCTCCGAAAAAGAGCCCGGCGCCATTCATCCCGGCGGACGCTAAGGTAGCTCCAGGATAAGTGCCAACTGGAGGCTCCGCGTAGCCGGTATTGCCCGATCACCTGGAGACCGCCGTCGCTTTGCGATTGCGCTGTCGCGCATAGGCCACGCAGGCGTCCACCGTGCTGACGCAGAGCGCATCGATGCTGTTGGGCAAATTGTTGTCGCCGGCATAGGTCACTTCCGCGACACGGCCGCCGAGCATGCGGATCTGCGTGTTGCAATAGCCGCCGGGCGCGACGTTGACGGACCCTCCAACCGCGGAGATAGCGCCCAGGGCCATAGTCGGCACCGCGATGTTGAGATTGCCGCGCTGCACGCTGCGCTGATAGGTCCAGATCTGGCCGGAAGGTCCCACATCGGCGGTCGCGGTCGGAAAGCCGGCGCACATGCGAACATCGGCCTCGCTGAGGCCGACCATTTCCCGGCGGGCGGCCGCCGTGGTGGCATCCTCTTTCGCGACCCGCGACGTATCGTCGGGGATGACGCAGGACGACAGGATGGAGATGCCTGCCGCAACAAGGGCAAGTTTTCGAATGCGCAAAGATGTCATGCCGTCGGTCGGAGTTGCGTGCCGCCCCAGCGCCTCTTGGCTACCTAGGCAAGCGGGCAAGGGCGTCAACCCGTCGAGGTCCGCGAATTCCCGTCAAAGGCGAGGGCGCCTACCGCTCCATGCGCTCACGCTACGCGCAAATAGCTCGTCATGCCCGTCTTCTGGTGCTCGATGATGTGGCAGTGGAGCAGCCAGTCGCCGGGGTTGTCAGCGACAAAGCCCAGCTGCACCTTCTCGTCGGGCTGGATCAGATAGGTGTCGGAGATAAGCGGCTGGACCGCGCGCGTCGAGGACGACAGCACCTTGAAGCTCATGCCGTGCAGGTGGATCGGGTGCGCGTGCGGCGTCAGGTTTTCCATGTCGATGATGTAGCTTTGGCCGAGTTTCAGCTCGGCCAGCGGCGCGGTCGGGTCCAGCGTGTCGCCCGGCCACGGCACCTTGTTGATCGCCCAGAAACTATAGCCGAGCGACCCACAGATGCTGTCGGCCGCGACATTTTCGGCCGTGGCGCTCAGCGCCAGCGGAATGCGCCTCGCGGCGGCGACGTCCACCTCCGCCACCGGATTGGGCTCGAGCGGGCCGAGATCGCGAAGATCGCGCTTGAGCGATTGGCCGACCGCACGCAGTGTCGCCAGAACCTTTGGCTTCGTGCCCCTGACATCCCGCAGGCTGACGATCGCGCCTTCGTCGTCGGGCATGCGGATGGCAAGCTCCAGCCGTTGTCCGGGCCCGAGCTGCAGGGCGTCGGGCGCAAAGCGCTGCGGCACCGGATTGCCGTCGAGCGCGATGACGGCGGCCTCGGCGCCGTCGACGCGGAAGCCATAGATGCGCGTGACGTCGGTGATGGCGGCCCGCAGCCGCACCAGCCCGCCGGCCGGCGCGTCATATTGCGGCTGGTCGAGCCAGTTGGCCGTGCGCACCGTGCCATAGGTGCCGCTGCGCGCCGCATCGCGCGGCCGGAACTGCGCGATGAACTGGCCGTCATCGCCGAGGCGCCAGTCGCGCAGATTGAGCGCCACTTCGGCATCGAAGGCAGGATCGTTCGGGTTTTCCACCACGATGACGCCGGTCAGCCCATGGCCCATCTGTTCCAGCGTATTGCAATGCGGGTGATACCAGAAAGTGCCGGCGTCTGGCGGCGCGAAGGCGTAGTCGAAATGATCGCCCTGATACACATAGGGCTGGATCATGAACGGCACGCCGTCCATCTTGTTGGGAACGCGGATGCCATGCCAATGGATGGTCGTCGGGTCGTCGATGCCGTTGACGAGCCGCGCAGCGAATGGCTTGCCTTTCTTCATCCTGATGACCGGCGGCGGGCCGGCCTCGCCATAGGTCAGGACATTCTTCGTTGGCGCGCCGGCCATCAACTGCGCTGCAATGCCTGCCGTCTTCAAGATCAGCGGTTCGGGTTTCGCCGCCGCCCAACCGGCAAACTTGCCGGCGGTCGAGAGGCCGATGCCGGCCGCGCCGGCCGCCGCGGCGCCCTGCAGGAGTTTGCGGCGTGTGAGGACCGACATTGAGAATCCGAAATGGGTGAGTGGCGGCTTCAGGCTCTACCATCATTCGCGCACATTCCGAAACGGACAGATCGCCGCTCCCGAAAGCCAATCGAATGCCAGGCTGAATGCGGCAGGCCGTGGCCCTGATCAATCTCCGACGGCGGCGAAATGTCCGCCGCCGAAATCCTTGAGCACCAGTTTCGGCACGCTCTCCCCGATCCGCCGCGCCGAGCTTGGAATTTCGCGATCGAGACGGGCAAAGCGTGTCCGGCGCAATGACGGATCGGGAACAGGAACGGCCTCGATCAGCCGCCGCGTATAGGGATGGCGCGGATTGGAGAACACCTGGTCGCGACTGCCGATCTCGACGATCTGGCCGAGATACATGACGGCGACACGATCCGAGACGTTTTCGACCACCGCCATGTCGTGCGAGATGAACAGATAGGCGACGCCGAATTCGCGCTGCAGCTCCTTCAACAGATCGAGCACGCGCGCTTGCACCGAAACGTCGAGCGCCGAAACGCTCTCGTCGGCGATGATCAGCTTCGGCCTCAGCGCCAGCGCCCGCGCGATGCAGATGCGTTGGCGCTGGCCGCCCGAGAATTCATGCGGATAAAGTTCCATCTGCTCAGACGACAGACCGACCCGCTCGAACAGCGCTGCCACGCGTTGGCGCCGTTCTTCCTTCGAGCCGATGCCGTGGATCAGCAGCGGCTCCGCCACCAGCTCGCCGACGCGCATGCGCGGGTCGAGCGAGGCATAAGGGTCCTGGAAGACCATCTGCACGTCTCGTCGCACCGCCTTGCGCTCGTCGCGCCCGAGGCGGGACAATTCGCGTCCGCCGATCGTCACGCCGCCGCTATAAGGAACGAGGCCGGCCAGCGCCTTGGCGGTGGTCGACTTGCCGCAGCCGGATTCGCCGACCAGCGCCAGCGTCTCGTTCGGCGCGATCGAGAAGCTAATGCCTTCGACGGCATGCACCCTTCGGTTGACGCGGCCGAAGAAGCCACCGCGCAGGTCGAAGCGGACATGCAGGTCTTTCACGACCGCCACCTTGTCTTGCATTGCCGCCACGTCGGACTCGCCGGAAGCCCGGCGGCGCGCGCCGGAGCCGATGCGCGGAACGGCGGCAAGGAGCTCGCGCGTATACGCGGCTTGCGGCCTGGCAAAAATAGCCGATGTCGTCCCCTCTTCGACCATGCGGCCGTTGCGCATGACGATCACCCGATCGGCCATTTCGGCCACGACGCCCATGTCGTGGGTGATCAGGATCACGCTGGTGCCGTGCTGGCGCTGCAGGTCGCGCAGCAGTTCCAGCACCTCGCCCTGCACCGTCACGTCGAGCGCCGTCGTCGGCTCGTCGGCGATCAGCACTGCGGGTTCGAGCGCCAGCGCCATCGCGATCATCACCCGCTGGCGCATGCCGCCGGACAGCTCGTGCGGAAATTGTTTCAGCCGGCTTTCGGCCTCGGAGATGCGCACCGCCTTTAGCGCCGCGACCGCGCGCAGCTTGGCCTCCGTGTGGGATACACCGGTATGCGCCTCGATCGACTCGGTGAGCTGCCGGCCGATCGACAGCACCGGATTGAGCGAGGTCATCGGCTCCTGGAAGATCATGGCGATGCGGTCGCCACGAATGTCGCGCATGCGCCGTTCGTCGAGCACCGTCAGCTCGACGGCACTGCCATCCTTATCGCAAAGCCGGATCGTGCCGGCGGCGATGCGGCCGGCCGGCTGCGGCAGCAATTGCATGATTGCCAGCGCGGTCATCGACTTGCCGGAGCCGGACTCGCCGGCGATGCACAGCGTCTCGCCGCGTTTGAGAGACAGCGATAGGCCGGATACCACCTCGCGCTCGCCATCCTCGCCGCGCACGCTGACGCTGAGGCCGGCGATTTCCAGCACCGCCTCGCCGGCCAGCGCTGATGGAACTTCGCGAACGCTTTGCGTCATTGCTCTCCCCGAGCAAGTCGGAGCGCCGGTCCCCACCCGGACCTTTGGTCCGACCTCCCGACGAGGGGGAGGTAGGGCGCTGGCGTTTTACCCTCCCTCTTGTGGGAAGGGTCGCTGCGAAGCAGCGGGGCGGGGGTGGGGCGCCGACCTCTCATTCAAACACGCAGCGCGGGAAGTAGAACGACACCACCCAGTTCGGCATGTCGACGATCTCGCTGATCCTGAGATCGCCGCAGACCGAGACCAGCATATAGGCGTCGACCGGGTCGAGCTTGTATCGGCCGGCCAGCAGGTCGACCATCTGACTGACCGCCTGCTTGGCGCCGGTCATCAGCTCGGGCCCGATCCCGGTCGTCACCTCATAACCTTTGGCGTCGAGATGCCGCGTCACCGGGCCCGGCGTGGTGAAGCGCGGCGTCTTCAGCCGCGCGTCCTTCACCAGGTCGAGCTTGAGCACGACGTCCATCGGACTCTCGATCGCAGTGCCGCACACTTCGCCGTCGCCCTGCGCGGCATGCGTGTCGCCGACCGAAAACAGCGCGCCTGCCACTTCCACCGGCAGATAGAGAATGGTGCCGGCGGCAAGGTCCCTTATGTCGAGATTGCCGCCGACGCGCCGCGGCGGCACCACCGAATGGTGGCCCATCTCACCCGGCGCGTTGCCGATCGTGCCGGCAAACGGCTTCAGCGGCACGCGGCCGTGTCTGCCGAACAGCGCCGGCTCGAGCGAGCCGGCGTCATATTTCCAGATGTTGAGTGCCGGCTCCTTGAAGTCGTCGGCAAGCAGACCGAAGCCCGGAATGTTCGCCGTCCAGCCGAAGCCGGACGGCTTGAACATTTCGATCGTCACCTTCAGCGCGTCGCCGGGCTCGGCGCCCTCGACGAAGATCGGCCCGGTCACCGGGTTGATCATGCCGAAATCGAGATTGGCGATATCGCCGACGGTGCTGTCGGCCTTGAGCTGCCCGCCGGAAGAATCCAGGCACTGGAACTCGATCGTCGAGCCAGGTGCCACGCGCTCGGCCGGGGCAAAGGAATTGTCCCAGCCGAAGTGGTGATGGCGCCCGTGGATGGTGTAGTCGCAGTTACTGCACATCTTTCACATACACATTGTCGTAGTTGATCGGGATATGGACCGGGTCGACATAGAGATTGTCGGCGCCGCCCATGCGGGCCGACTTCAGCGTGAAGCGCTGCTCGTTGAAGACCGGCGCCCAGGGTGCGTCCTCCATGATCTTGTCGTAGATCGCGCTCCACATCTTCTCGCGATCCGCGGACTTTGCCGGATCGACGACCGAATCGGCCTCGGCAGCCTTGGCGTCGAGATCCTTGTTGCAGTACCACGCCCAATTCCAGCCGCCCGGCACCGCGCCGGCGCAGCCGAGGATCGGTCCGTAGAAGTTGGACGGATCCGGGAAATCGGCGATCCAGGCCATGCCGCCCGACCAGATCATCGGCGCGCCGGACTTATCGCCGCCGGCGGCAATCACGTTGGCCTGGGCGAGCGATTGGATGCTGGCCTTGATGCCGATGGCCGCCAGATCCTGCTGGATCGCCTGCGCGATACGCGGATTGGGGTCGGTGTTCATGGCGAACAACTGCGTTTCGAAGCCATCTGGGTGGCCGGCCTCGGCAAGCAGGGCCTTGGCCTTGGCGACGTCATAGGGGTAGCCCTTGAAAGCTTTGTCGTAGCCGGGCATCGACGGCGGCAGCGGCTGATTGGCCGGCACCGCGCGGTTGTTGATCATCTGAACGATGCGGTCCTTGTTGATCGCCATGTTCACCGCCTGGCGCACCTTCACATTGTCGAAGGGCGGCATGGTGGTGTTCATGGTGATGTAGCCGGTGTGCAATTGCCCGCCCACCACGACGCGGGCCTTCTGCTCCGGATCGTTCATCACCTCCTGGAACTTGGCCGGCGGAATGCCGTCGCCGGGCACGTCGATCTCGCCCTTCTGCAGGCGCAGCAGCGCCACGATCGGCTCCTGGCCGATCTCGAAGGTGATCTTGTCGAGATGCGGCAGGCCCTTGTGCCAGTAGTCGGGGTTGCGCTCGAAGACGATGCGCTGGCCGAGCGTCCATTCGGCAAGCTTGAAGGCGCCGGTGCCGACCGGATGCTTGCCGAAGTCGGCGCCGTATTTCTCGACCTCCTCCTTCGGCACCACATGCGAGAAATTGATCGCCATGACATGCAGGAAGGTGGCGTCCGGGCGGGTCAGCTCGAATTTGATCGTATAGGGATCGACCGCGGTGACGCCGGAGAGGCTGTTCGCTTTGCCGGCGGCGACCTCGTCATAGCCTTTGATCGAGCCGAAGAAGCCGGCGCCCGGGCTCTGCGTCTTCGGATTGGTGACGCGGTCGAGCGAGTATTTGACGTCGTCGGCCGTCATCTCCCGGCCATTGTGGAACTTCACGCCGTGGCGCAGCTTGAAGGTGAAGGTCTTGCCGTCCGGCGAGATCTCGTAGCTTTCGGCAAGGTCGGGCTTCAGCTTGGTGGTGCCGGGCTCATAGTCCATGAGGCCATCGAACAAGCTCTTGATCATCGACCAGTTCTGCCAGTCGTAGCCGATCGCCGGATCGAGCGTCGCGACATCGTCCTTGTAGGTGATGGTGATGGCGCCGCCCTGCTTGGCGTTAGGGTCGATCGCGTCGTCGGCGCGCGCGCTTGCCATGCCGAGCATCAGCGCAAGCGCCGAGGCCGCCACGGTGGATGCCAGAAATCGTCTCATGTCACTGTTCCCTTTCTCTGGTTGTTGCCTTGTTCATCTGAGTTTAATTCGGGGGTCGATGAAGGGCGCGATGACGTCGGCCAGCAGGTTGCCGAGCACGATGGCGAAGGCCGAGACCAGGGTGACGCCCATGATGATCGGGATGTCGACGCGCTGGATGGCCTGCCAGGCGAGCTGGCCGATGCCGGGCCAGCCGAAGACGCTTTCGACCACCACGATGCCGCCCATGAAG
This sequence comes from Mesorhizobium sp. AA23, assembly GCF_001672435.1. NCBI lineage: Bacteria > Pseudomonadati > Pseudomonadota > Alphaproteobacteria > Hyphomicrobiales > Phyllobacteriaceae > Mesorhizobium > Mesorhizobium sp. AA23. Next base: position 69,693 of record NZ_LYTP01000010.1, on the reverse strand, counting down.
ACGCCGATGTCGATGCCGATCATGGCGACCACCGGCAGGATGGCGTTGGGCAGCGCATGGCGGAACAGGATGGCGCCGCGCGCCAGGCCCTTGGCGCGGGCGGTGCGCATATAGTCCTGGCGCAGAACGTCGATCATCGACGAGCGCATCATGCGCGCATACCAGCCGGCGCCGAGTATGCCCATGGTCAGCGAGGGCAGCACAAGATGCCGCCAACTGCCGTAGCCGCCGATCGGGAACCAGCCGAGCCGGACGGCGAAGACATAGAGCAGGAGCAGGCCGACGACGAATTGCGGCGCCGAGACGCCGACGAAGGAGGCGACCATCAAGGTCTGATCGGTGGAGGTGCCGCGCTTGACGGCGGCGATCAGGCCCATGGTAAGGCCGATCGCGAGCTCGCACAGGATGGCGCCGACCATCAGAAGCAGGCTCGCCGGCAGCCGCGAGACGATGAGCTCGGTGACTTCCGAGCGCTGGATGTAGGAGCGGCCGAGATCGCCGCTGAGCAGCCTTGTGAGATAGTGCCAGTACTGGACGATGAAGGGCTGGTCGAGGCCGAGCTGCCTGCGGATGTTTTCAACCGTGTCGGGCGTCGCGCTGCGGCCGGCGATCTGGCGCACTGGATCAGCCGGCAGCAGATAGAGCAGCGCGAAGGTGATCAGCGAGACGCCGAGCAGGATGAGCAGCGACTGGATGAGACGTCGGCCGAGATAGGCGATCATGCCCGCCCCCTCTGCGTCGGGTCGAGGATGTCGCGCAGCGCGTCGCCGATCAGGTTGAAGGCAAGCGCAAGCGCCAGGATCGCGGCGCCGGGGAAGAACACCAGCCAGGGCGCCGCCTGGAAATAGGTCTGGTTCTCGAAGATGATGTTGCCCCAGGAGGCCGTCGGCGGCTGCACGCCGATGCCGAGATAGCTGAGCGTGGCTTCGAGCAGCACCGTGGTCGAGATGCCGAGCGTGCCCCAGACGATGATGGTCGGCAGCAGATGCGGTAGGATATGGCGCAACAGGATGCGCGGCGCGCTCGCCCCTATCGTGCGCTCGGCATCGATGAACTCGCGCTCCGACAGCGACGAGGTTTCGGTGTAGATGACGCGCGCGGTCTGCACCCAGTTGACCAGCGCGATCACCATGGCAACGATCCAAAGGCTCGGCTCGAACACCGCCGCCAGGCAGATGGCGAGAAGCAGTGCCGGGAAGGCCATCATCAGGTCGGTGAAGCGCATCAGCGCGCTGCCGATCCAGCCGCGGAAATAACCGGCCGTGACGCCGACCAGCGTACCGATCAGAAGCGCCACGCCGTTGGCGACGATGCCGATGATCAGCGAGGTGCGGGCGCCGAACAGGATGCGGGTCAACAGGTCGCGGCCGAGCAGGTCGGTGCCCAGCCAGAACTTGGCGTTCGGCGGCAAGGGCGAACCTTCCAGCGTCAGTCCGTCGAACATCTGCTCGTTGGGATCGTAGCCGGTCAGCCATGGCGCCAGGATGGCGCCAGCAAGCACGATGGCGACGATGAAGAGTCCGAGCAGCGCCAGCGGCCGCTTGAGCAGCCGGCGCCAGACGCCGGCGCGCGGCTTGACCGGCATTTGGCCCGGCGCCGGGAGATCAGGCGCGATGGGATTGGTCACCGCCATCCTCGTTTTCCGTCATCGCCACGATCCGCCGGGCCGCTTCCTCGACGCTGATCTGCCAGCTCATCGCCAGCGACCGCAACTGCGCATAGGCGCGATCGTCGTCGCTGCCTTTCGACAGCGCCGCGACCGCGCGCACGATGGTCTGGCGCTCGCCGACGCGCTGGCGCAGCGACGCGATCTCGTCGGCCAGCCGTTTCCCCGCCTCGAAGCTTTGCCGGGCGATCAGCAGCGCGCTGTACACGCCCGCATTGCCGACCGGTTTCAACAATTGCGCGTCGGCTTTTTGCGACAGCGCCCATTCGATGCGGCCCGGCGCTTCCGAACCGATCAGCGCCACCAGGGGCATCGGCGCCTCGCCCGGCTGCCACGGGAACTGCTCGTCGAAGCCGAGATCGGCGTCGAAGAAGACGAAATCCGCGGCAAGCGCCTCTGCCGGCAATTGCGGCCAGCATTCGACCGCCTCAAGGCCGATCGCCGACAGCTGCCTGGTGATCGCCTGCACCGTCGCGTGCGGGCGATGCAGCACGAAAGCCCGCGCGCCGCCAAGATTGGGGATGCGTGCGGACCGGCTCACGACACCACCCTGAGCCGCGGACGGCCGAAGGTCTTCGCCGGGTCGTAACGCGACAGATAGGGATCGGGCGCCACCTCTTCCTCGCGGCTGACGACCTCGAAAAATCCATCGGCGATGCGCCCGATGATCACCGGCAGGGTTGCATGCTGCGTGTGCGGATCGATTGCGATAGGCCCCAGGCGCGTCGTGAAGCGGCGCCCGGCGAAGGCTTTTGAGAACGCCGCCGGGCCGGCGTCGGGATCGCCGGAGAGCACGTCCGCCATCACTTGCACCGATGCATAGGCGGACGCCTCGAAGGACGAGGCGAAGGCAGCCGGGCGCGGCGCGAAATAGGGTCCGGCCGACAAATGGCCCCTGCCCGTTTCGCCGATCGCCGGCAACTCGCCCTCGGTGAGATTGCAGGATATGACCGGGCAGGCATCGGCCTTGAAGGCCGCATTCTCGCGTCCCAAGTCGCGATATGCCGCCAGGAAGGCATAGGACGAGGTGCCGATGAGGTTGTTGAGGATGAAATTCGGCCGCGTGGCGCGGATTTCATCGATCAGGCGCGAAACGTCGGTTTCGCCGATGCGCAGGTAGCGCTCGCCGAGCACCTTGCCCGCAGCGTCGGCGATCAGGTCGCGCGCGACGCGGTTCATCTCCCAGCCCCAGATATAGTTCGAGCCGAGCAGGAAGCCGTTGGCGCCGAAACGCGGCGCGACATGAGCCATCAGCGGAACCAGATGCTGGTTCGGGCAGGCATGCATGTAGACGACATGCTCGTTGGCCTCGAACCCCTCATAGGGGCAGGCATACCAGAGCATGCCGCCCGCCTTCTCCAGCACAGGGATCGTCTCCTTGCGGCTCCAGGAGGTAATGCAGCCGATCACGTGGCGGGCGCTGCTGGTCCGGAAGATATCCTCGCAAAGCGTGGCGTAGCGGTCGGCATTGCTTTGCGGATCGCGTTCGACCGGCACCAGCTCGATCTCGCAGCTTCGGTCGGCATTGATGTCGGCGATCGCCCGCATCGCGCCCGTACGGCACGCGTCCGAGACGAGCTGGTAGCTGCCGGATCGCGAATAGAGGACGCCGATCTCGATACGCCGTTTCAAGCAATGCCCCAAAAATGAAAAAGCCCCGCAGCCGCCGCCGACAGGCGAGGCATACGAGGCATTCTTGCCGTCCGGCGACCGAGGCCGATATGTTCGCAGCTACCCTATTCCCTACCGCCCGCCAGTCAAGGCTCAAAGTTGCATGGCGCGGCGGGGCATCTAATCGCGCAGGCTGAAGACGAAAGGCGCGGTGCGGGTGACGTGGGCGCCGAGTTCGGCCGGCGGCGCCGGCACCGACGCGCCCTGCAACACGCCGAGCGCGGCGCGATCGAGATCCGGATCGCCCGAGGATTGCGCCAGCCGGGCAGAGACCACCCTGCCGGAGACGTCTACCGTGAAGGTTACGGTAGGCGTGCCCTCGACGCGCCTGGAGCGCGCCGCGCTCGGATACCGGATATTCCGCCTGATCCATGCCGCCAAGCTGGAATTCCAGCGCGACGGGCTGACGCTCGATCGCGACACCGACTCGGAGGATTGCGGCGCGGCGGCTTTCGCGCCTGCGTTGGCATCGATGCTGGCCATCGTCACGGCCTTTGGCGGCGCGGCCTTTGCCCTTTTCCTCTGGTTCGGCTTTTCGACCGGCTTCTTTTCCGCTTTTTTCCTCGCCTCGACGGGTTGGCTTGCCTTCGGCTGCGCCTCGACAGGCTTTGGCTGCGGCAGCGGAACGGAGCCGTCGGGAGTAACTGTCTCGACTGGGTCGGGCACGACCTCGTCTAGCGGCGGCCGCTCGCTGAGCGCAGCTGCTGTCTCCGCCGGTTCGGCCTCCTCCGCCTTGTCGGAATCGACCGGCGGCTCGGCGACCGGCTCGACCCTTTTCATGACCGGCGCCGGATCGATCACCGGCTTCACTTCGCTGACCGCCGGCGCCTCCTTGATTGCATCGGGCGGCTCCGGCGTGACCGTGTCCAGCATGGCCGCCTCTTCCGGCACGCCAGGCGTCGTCGGCAGCGGCGCCATCTCGACTGCCAGCGCCGGCGGCGGGCCGCCGTCCGGCACCTCGGTAAAGCTCAGATTCTGCACCGCATAAGCGACCGCGACATGCGCGGCGAAAATAACCGTGGCCGCGCTTGCCCACAGACCGGCTTCGCGGAAGCCGAAGCGTGGCTGGGTGGACAAGGCGGCGATCGCTTGCGTCATTGCGCCGCGCTTCCGCTTGTCGCCGGCGCGGAGGTGGCGCCCGTGGCCGCAGCCCCGGTGCCGGACGCCGTCTCCAGCCCGACCAGCGCGATCTTGAGGTAGCCCGCAGCTCGCAGCAGGTTCATTACCTCCATCAGCTCGCCATAGCCCACCGTCTTGTCGGCGCGCAGGAAGATGCGCGTCTGCTTGTCGCCCTTGGTGCGGCTGTGGAGCACGGTGGCGAAGCTCGGTCGCGGCACAGCCTCATTGCCGATCGCCAGAGATAGATCGCTTTTCAGCGTCAGGAACAGCGGTGTCTCCGGCCGTGGCGCCGGCGTCGCCGTCGACCCGGGCAGGTCGACATTGACGTCGACGGTCGCAAGCGGAGCCGCGACCATGAAGATGATCAAAAGCACCAGGATGACGTCGATGAACGGGGTGACGTTGATCTCGTGGCTTTCCTCGAGATCGTCGCCGGCCGTCTCGCGAATCCGCGCCGCCATTGGCCGCTCACTCCGCTGCCAACGCGGTTGCCGGCGGCACAGTGCGAAAATCGAGGTCGCGGCTGACCAGCCGCTCGACGCCTGCCGAGGCGTCGGCGAGGATCTGCCTGTAGCCGGCTATCGATCGCGCGAAGACGTTGTAGATCACCACCGCCGGGATCGCAGCCACCAGACCCATTGCCGTGGCGAGCAGGGCTTCGGCGATGCCCGGCGCCACCACCGCAAGATTGGTGGTCTGCGCCTGCGAGATGCCGATGAAGGCGTTCATGATGCCCCAGACGGTGCCGAACAGGCCGACGAAGGGCGCCGTGGAGCCGATGGTGGCGAGTAGGCCGGTGCCGCGCGACATGCGCCGGGACGCTGCCGCCTCGATGCGCGACAGCCGCGAGGTGACGCGCTCCTTCAGGCCGTCGCCCGAGATGTGATCCAACGCGCCGGCCGAGAGCGCGCGCTCTTCCTCCGCCGCCCGCACCAGCAGCGCGCCCGGGCCACCGCTGTGGCCGAGCGCGCGGCCGGCCTGCATCAGCGTCGCGGCATTGCCGATCGCGTTCGCCGCGCGCCGCGCCTTGAGCTTGCCGCCGAGGATCTCCAGCGACTTGGCGAGCCAGATCGTCCAGGTGACCAGAGAAGCGAAAGAAAGTCCGACCATCACCGCCTTCACCACGATGTCGGCGTTCATGAACATGCCCCAGGGCGACAGGTCATGCGGCAGCGTCAGAGCAATGGCGGAAGGCTCTTCGCCCCCAGCAGTGCTCGGCGCCGGCTGAACGCGCGGTTCGGTCGGTGCGGCAGCGGTTGGTGCCTCCGTCGCCGGGGGCTGTGCCGCGGCCGGGGCCTGAGCTGCCTGCACGGCTGCCGGAGCTGTCATGGGCTGCTGAGCGGGCGCTTGTGCGGCCGGTGCCGCGGGTGCCGGCTGCTCCTGCGCCAGCGCGACGTCGGGAAGAAAGGAGCCGGCCGCAAGAATGGCGAACGCGGCCAGCACCACAAAAAGACTGTTCCGGGACAAGGCTAGTCCTCGCTTCATCATTGCACGCCAATGCCGTCTGACTAGAAAACATGAGTAGCGAGTCAACTATTAAGATGTCCATCACCATCAAATATCCGGGTCGCGCGCCGGTAGCCGGGGACGCCGTGAGGTCTGGACTGCGACGCCGTCGCTGGGCCACCATGTCAGCCACAACCGAGGCAGCAGGCGATGATCAAGGCGACCCCGTTCGACTTCCCCTATGACGGAAGGCTGGTGCCGCAAGACACCGCCCTGCTCGTGATCGACCTGCAGGCGGATTTCCTGTCGCCGACAGGCTATTTCGCCAGGAAAGGCTATGACCCTTCGCCGCTGCGGGCCATTCTGCCGACGGTGAATCGGCTGATTGCGGCCGCGCGCGCCGCCGGCCTCGCAATCGTCCATACGAGGCAAGGCTACCGCGCCGACATGGCCGATATGACGGCTTACGAAAGATGGCGCCGCAAGCAGGCGGGACTGGACGGCACCGATATCCTGCTGCGCTCCAGCCCAGGCTTCCAGATCGTCGCCGACATAGAAGTCAGGCCCGAGGACATCATTGTCGACAAGACCTGTAACGGCGCCTTCACCTATACGGATCTGGAACTGGTGCTGAGGGCGCGCGGCATCACCCATCTGATGTTCACCGGCTGCACGACCGATGTCTGCGTTCACACGACGCTGCGCGAGGCCTGCGACCGCAATTTCCAATGCCTGACGATTGCGGACGCCTGCGCCAGCGGCGACGGCCGGGCGCACGAAGCCGCGCTGCATATGGTGACGGTCGAGGACGGCGTCTTCGGCGCGCTGGCGAGCTCGGAGGCGGTCATCGCCGCGCTGTCGCGGATCGCAGAAGAACGGGATTGATATCGGGATTTCGGGATCGCAGAATCCGCCGGTCACAAATCTTTTTGCGTGCACCGTTCCGTTCCCGGCATCGCTTTCGTCTTCACGGTTAGCCGCCGCCGCCAGGACAGACGGAGCCAAGCCATGTCGACCGCAGTGACCTTGATCAATGTCTTCACTATGTCCCGTCTTGATGAAACCGGCAGCCGCAGCGGCCGGTCTCACCTCGCTCCGCGATTTCACCGAAGGTGTGCCCCGGTGAACGAGCGCGACGCGAACGTTCCTGGCGCCAGGGTGTCGGCGTCGCACCGAGCCAGCGAATTCGCGATCAGCGTGACCGTCTCGCGATCCGCGCGATCTCGCTGGGACGGTCGATACCGCCGATCATGAATTCCTCGATGCCTAGCGCGGCATAGGGCAACAGCGAGAGCGCAAGCCGCGCCGGCGGCCCCGCGACCTCGACCGCCTTGTGGTCGGAGGCGCCGGACCAGCCTTCGGGGCGAATGCGGACGGGAAGCGCGAAGCGCAATCTGCCGGCGCGGCCGTGCTCGGCTGCAGCGCCGCGCACACGCTGCATCAGCTGCGCGACTTCGTCCGGCGAGCCGGCCGCCAGCTCGAATATATCGGCATGCCGGCCGGCGACCTTCAGCGCGGTGCCGGACTGGCCGCCGAGCCGGATGGTGAGGTCGCCGCCATGCGGGCCCTTGCGCGGCACGTAACCGCCTTTGACGCTGTAGAAGGCGCCTTCATGGTCGAAGGGCTCGTCGTTCGACCACAGCCGCTTCATCAGCACAAGATATTCGTCGATGCGCTGCCACACCACGCTGTGGCCGACCGGCCGCGCCTCGGCATCACTGTCCTGGAGCGGCTCGCTCAGCATCCTGAGCGACAGGCGGCCGCCGCCTCTCAAGTCGAGCGCCGCGAGCTGCCTTGCCGCCACGGTCGGCTCGACCACGCCGGCCCAGTGCGTCAGCACCACTTCCAGCGCCGGGGTGCGGTCGAGCGTCTGCGCGGCGATGTCCATGTTGGCGAGCAGGCCGGCCGGATCGTCGATCACCAGCTTGCGGAACCCCGCATCCTCGATCAGCGACAGCTTGGTCGCCGTCTCGGCGAAATCGTAGAAGAAGCTGCCATTCGCAGGCTTACCGGGAACATGCGTGAACTCGATCGGCATTGCCATCTCCTCCGTCACGTTGGCTTGCCCCGCTCCACCTCGAACAATCCAATGCGCGCAGGCGCGCCGACGCGCCTGGCGCTCGGCCAGTTATCTTCTCCGGTTACTCCAACTCAGATTTTTGGACGGCGGGGCCGTAGGCCCCGGCTCTGTCAGGGGATGATCCCAAGCACCACCGCGCCGGTGAACACGAATGCCAGCGCGAAAACGAGATAGGCGAAGGTTCCGCCATAGGCGGGCCTCCAGCTCTGGTCGGCGGTCAGCCTCTGGCCCTTGCGCTGAGCATTCTGCATGTAGGTCATGGTCGAACCTCCGTCTCGGCCATTAATCTATAAAGATAGTAGACTTTGTCGAGTGCTATTTTTCGCCGGTTTTTGGAAGGACGTCCTCGGAAACGGCAACTTGAAGGGCGTTTATTCTCAGCCGAGATCGAAAAAGTGCGGGGATGCGCCACCGGAGGATCCGACAAAATGCCTGTAGCTCCGGCTTTTTCGGCGGCAAACGGCCTCGTTCAAGCGCTTGGCTACTCGGTACGCGAGGGGATAGCATCAAAATAGTCTCACAGGACTCAGGGAGAAAAACATGGGCGGAAGGCTGGCGGGCAAGGTCGCCATCATCTCGGGCGGCGCGACGGGCATGGGTGGAGCGGCTTCGGAGCTGTTTGCCGCCGAAGGCGCCAAGGTGGCGATCATCGACCGCAATGCGATGCCGCCGGCAAGACCGCCGCGGCGATCCGCGCGCGCGGCCATGTCGCCGAGCATTTCGTAGCCGACGTTTCCGACGAGGCGCAGGTCGAGGCGGCGGCGAAGGCGGCCGCGGAAAAATTCGGGCTGGTGACCGTGCTGTTCAACCACGCCGGCACCATTGTGATTAAACCCTTCTTGGAGACGACTCTGCAGGAATGGGACTGGCTGCACGCCGTCAATGTGCGTTCGATGTTCCTGATGACGCGCGCGGTGCTGCCGGGCATGATCGCCGCCGGCGGCGGCTCGATCGTCTGCACCTCGTCGATCTCGGCGGTGGCGGCGACGCCGAACGAAGTGCTCTATGACACCACTAAAGGCGCCTGCCACATGTTCGCGCGTGCCATCGCGGTGGAGTTCCGCGATCGCAACATCCGCTGCAATGCCATCTGTCCCGGCTTCATCCGCACGCCGCACGGAATGCGCGAGGTCGCCGACCTCGGCAAGCTCGGCGTCGATGTTTCCGATGCCGCCATGGCCGCGCAACAGGGCCGCATCGGCGAGCCGGAGGAAGTGGCCAAGGCGGCGCTGTTCCTGGCAAGCGACGAATCGAGCTTCGTCAACGGCGCGCATCTCTTCGTCGACAACGCCTTCACGGCGATCTGAGGCGTCCCAAGCTTGGCGCCCTTCCTCTACCCCGGCGATCGGGGGAGAGGAAAGAATCTACCTACCGTTCCTCGCGTCGAAACGGCTTCAGCAGCGCCGAAGGCGCGACCGCGTTGCGCGAAATGAAGGCCATGGCGACGATGGTGAAGATGAAGGGCAGCATCAGGAAGGCTTCGTAAGGGATGTGCCCGAGGCCGCTGGCCTGCATCCTGAGCTGCAGCGCGTCGACGAAGGCAAAGAGCAATGCCGCGCCCGCCGAACGCCACGGGTCCCAGCGGCCGAATACCACCAGCGCGATCGCCACCCAGCCGCGCCCCGACACCACGCCGAAGGTGAAGGCGTTGAACTGCGCCATGGTCAGAAAGGCGCCGGCAAGACCCATCAGCGCGCCGCCGAGGATCACGGCCTGGAAGCGCGTGGCGATCACGCTGACGCCGGCGGAATCCGCCGCGCGCGGGTTCTCGCCGACCATGCGCACCGACAGCCCCCAGGGCGTGCGGTAGAGCACGAAGGCGGCAAACGGAACGGCGATGATCGCGAGATAAACCAGCGTGAACTGGTTGAACACCGCCGGCCCCAGGATCGGAATGTCCGACAGCAGGGGGATCGGCGCCGGCTGAAAGCCCTTGATGCTGGGCGGCACCGATTGCTGGCCGAAGATCAGCCGGTAGAGGAAATAGGCGAGCCCAGAGCAGAACAGCGTCACGCCGATGCCGCAGACATGCTGGCTGAGGCCCAAGGCCACCGTGAACAGCCCATGCACCGCGCCCATCGCCGCCCCGACAAGCACGGCCACCAGCACGCCCAGCCACAGGCTGCCGCTCAGGCTCGCGGCGGTGAAGCCGGCCATGGCCGCCAACAGCATGATGCCTTCGATGCCGAGATTGAGCACGCCCGCCCGCTCGGAAAACATCTCGCCTAGCGTGGCGAAGGCGAGCGGTGTGGCGATGCGGATGATGGCTGCGAGAAAGCCGACCTGAAAAATCTGCTCGAACACCGCGCTCATGCGGGCGCCCCCACGCGGCGGATGCGATAGGCGGTGAAGAGCAGCGCCACCAGCATCGCAAGCAGCGCCGTACCCTGGATGACCTCACTGAGGAAGGCCGGCACGCCGGTCGCGCGCGACATCGCCTCGGCGCCGGTCATGACCGCGGCAAGGAAGATCGCGGCCGGCACGACGCCGAGCGGATTGAGCCGGGCGAGCATGGCGACGACGATGCCGGAATAGCCGTAGCCCGGCGAGATGTCGCTCATCACCTGGAAGTGGACGCCACCAACCTCGCCGACGCCGGCCAGTCCGGCCAGAGCGCCGGAAAGCAGCGCGGTGGAGAGCAGCACGCGCTGGGTATTGATGCCGCCATAGCGGGCCGCCTCCGCATTCTCGCCGGTGACGCGGATGCGGAAGCCGAGCGTGGTGCGCGCGATCAGGAACCAGCAAACGGGCGCTGCGATCAGCGCCACGACGACGCCGATATGCAGCCTTGTGCCTTCGATCAGCACCGGGAAATTGGCGGAATCCTCGATTGGCGGCGAGATCGGATAACCGGAAAAGGTGTCCTTCCACGGCCCCTCGATCAGCGCCATCAGCGCGTAATAGATGACCGAGTTGAGCAGCAGCGAGCTGACCACGTCGTCGACCTTGAATTTAACGCGCAACGTCGCCGGCACCAGCGCGACGAGGGCGCCGGCCGCCGCGCCGGCCAGCGCCATCAGCAGGATGGCGAGCGGTCCCGGCATCGGGATGGCGCCTACGGCACAACTCGCAACCGCGCCGGCGAGCAGCTGGCCCTCGGCGCCGATGTTCCAGAATTTGGCGCGGAAGGCGATCGCCACCGCAAGGCCGGTGAAGATCATCGGCGCAGCGCGAACCAGCGTCTCGGTGATGGCGTAGCTGTCGCCGAGCGAGGCCGAGAGCATCAGGCCATAGGCCTCGATGACACCGGCGCCGGCGACTGCGATGAGACCGCTGCACAAAACCAGCGCGACGGCGATGGCGAGTAGCGGCAGTGCGAGATTGAACCAGGCCGGCGTCGAGCTGCGGGCTTCGAGACGGAACATCAGGCGTGCTCCCGAGGCAATTCCATAGCTCTACGCCCTCCCCTCCGCGCCGGTCATCAGCAGCCCAAGCCTCGCGACGGTGGCCTCCGGGCCGGAAAGCGTGCCGGCGATGCGGCCTTCGTACATCACCGTGATGCGGTCGCAGAGCATCAGCAACTCCTCGAGATCCTCGCCAATCACAATGATCCCGCAACCCTTCGCCCGCATGGCCAGGAATTTTTCGTGGATGAACCGTGCAGCGCCGATGTCGAGGCCGCGCGTCGGCTGCGAAACGATCAGCACCTTCGGATCGAAGGCGAGCTCGCGCGCCAAAAGCGCCTTCTGCAGATTGCCGCCCGAAAGCGCGCCGGCGCGCGTCATGGGGCCGGGACAGCGTATGTCATAGGCCTTGATCTGCGCCTCCGCGAAGGCGCGGATCGCGGCCGGATCGAGCAGTCCCTTGCGGCTGAAGGCCTCGGTGCCGATGCGGGGCAGCACCATGGAGTCGGCTAGAGGCAGGTTGGTGACCAGCCCGGTCGTCATCCGGTCCTCCGGAATGCGGCCGAGGCCGAGCGCCTGCAGCTCGCGCGGCGAAAATTGCGCAACTGCTTTGCCGGCTATCGTCATCGAACCGGCACTCGGCGACAGCATGCCGGAGATCACATCAGCCAGCGCCCGCTGGCCATTGCCGGAGACGCCGGCAACGCCGAGGATCTCGCCGGCGCGGACGAAGAGCGAGACCTCGCGCAGCGGCGTGCCGCCATGACCTGAGGTGGAGACGCCGTCGAGCGTCAGCACGGGCGCGCCAGGCGTCGAGACCTCCTTGATCGGCGGCATGATTTCGTGGCCGCACATCAGCTTGGCCATCTCGGCCGAGGTGGTTCCTGCCGGATGATCGACGCGGCCGGCGACCTTGCCATGCCGGAGCACGACGCAACGATGGGTGAGCGCCCTGACTTCGTTGAGCTTGTGCGAGATGAAGATGATGCCGAGCCCTTGCGCCGCCATCGAGCGCAGCGCGGCGAAGAGGCCATCGACCTCGCTGGGCGCCAGCACCGCCGTCGGCTCGTCGAGGATCAGGAGCCTGGCGCCGCGAAAGAGCGCCTTGATGATTTCCAGCCGCTGCTGCTCGCCGATCGAGAGCGCCGAGACCGGCAGGCCGGGATCGAGATGTAAGCCATGCTGGCGGCCGATCTCCTTCAGCCGCGCCAGCCCGCCCGTGCGGTCGATACGGCCGGACTTGCCGGCAATGCCGATCAAGAGGTTTTCCAGCACCGTCAGCCGTGGCGCCAGATGGAAATGCTGATGCACCATGCCGATGCCGGCCGCGAGTGCATCCGCCGAATCGTGGATGGCGACCGGCCTGCCCTCGACCAGGATCTCACCGGCATCCGGCGCATAAGCGCCGAACAGCACGTTCATGAGCGTCGTCTTGCCGGCCCCGTTCTCGCCGAGCAGGCCAAGGATCTCGCCGGGGGCGACGCTGAGATCCACGCCCTCGTTCGCCTTGACGGCGCCGAAGCTCTTGGTGATGCCGCGCATTTCGATCAGAGGGACGGGCAAGGATGCTCCTAATATCCCTCCCCCTCGAGGGGAGAGTGGCCCGCAGGGCCGGGTGGGGTCGCCCGCGACGCGCTTCCATCTTCAGTCGTCAAGGTCGAGCGGTTGAGACGACCCCTCCCGCCTCGCTTCGCTCGGCACCCTCCCCTCGAGGGGGAGGGTAAACTGCGCTCAATCCGACACAGGCGTGTTCTCGTCGACGTCGACGCGGAAATTGCCTTCCAGGATCTCGGCTCTCTTCTTGGCGACCAGGTCCTTGACCTCGGCCGGCAGCGTCTTCTCGAACTTGTGATAGGGCGCGAGATCGGAGCCGCCCTTGGCCATGCGCGAGAAGTCGCCATAGTCCTGCGCGGTGAAGACGCCCGCCTTGACCAGCTTGATCGCCTGCTCGACCGTCGGATACATATTCCATACCGGGCCGGTGATCACCGTGTCGGGTCCGAGGCTCGACTGATCGGACATGTTGGAGATGGCGTAGATCTTCTTTTCGACCGCCGCCTCGATGACGCCGAAACGCTCGGCATAGATGACGTCGACGCCGGCATCGATCTGCGCGATCGCGGCCTCCTTGGCCTTCGGCGGATCGAAGAAGGAGCCGATGAAGGCGACCTTCCGCTTGATGTTTGGATTGACCTCCTTGGCGCCGGCGAAGAAGGCGTTGACCAGCCGGTTCACTTCCGGAATGCCCATTGCCGCGACAGCGCCGATCGTGCCCGACTTCGACATCTTCCCGGCGATCAGCCCGGAGAGATAGGCCGGCTCGTGGATCCAGTTGTCGAAGACGCCGAAATTGGGTTCGGCCGGCCCGGCGCCGGAGCCGAACAGCCAGGCCGTCTTCGGGAACTGTTTTGCCGTGCGCCGCGATTCGCGCTCGGCGGCGAAGGCGTCGCCCAGCACCAACTGGTAGCCGCCTTGCGCATATTCGCGCATCACGCGGCTGAAGTCGGCGGTCTGCACCTTCTCCGACCATTTGTATTCGATGCCCAGCTCCTTCTCGGCCTTCTGCAGGGCGACATGGATCTGGTTGTCCCAGGGCTCCTCGATCGGCGTCGCGAAGATCGCCGCCACCTTCAGCTTCTTGTCCTTGGCGAAGGCCACGCCGGGCAGCGCCGCCGCGGTCAGCCCGAGGGCGCCGAGTTCCAGCACATTGCGCCGCGACAGGCCGGCGCGTTGCGTTTTGCGATGATCGTTTTCCATTGAAATCCCCTCTGCTCGACGACCGTGTCGAGCCGGCCGTTCAAAACATGTCAGACGGGAGGACTATGGAACGACGCCCGACCTTTGTCCACATGGTCAAATTTGGCTGGAGAGACCCCGCAGAGCGACCCCCTCCTCGCGACTTGTCACCGCACAGCCTTCTCGCCACCCGCCGCCGTGATCACCCCGACGATGATCAGCCCGGTCAGCACCAGCCGCACGCCGGCGCTGACGCCGAAGGTGTTGAGCATGGTGAGCAAAAGCACCAGGAACAGGCCGGCGCCCCAGACGCCGGGCACGTTGGCCTTGCCGCCGGCGACCGAGGTGCCGCCGATGACGACGACCGCGATGGAGGCGAGCAGATATTCATTGCCGATATCGACATTGGCGCCGCGGAAATAGCCGGCAAGCAGCGCGCCGTCGATGCCACCGAGCGCGCCGCAAAGCGTGTAGGTGAGGAAGCGGATGCGGCCGACATTGACGCCGGCCAGCCAGGCGGCGCGGATGTTCTGCCCGATCGCCAGCACCGAGCGGCCATAGATCATGCGCTGCAGCGCCAGCGCCGCGGCGATGGTGAAGACCACCGTCAGCATCGCCAGCACCGGGATCCCCAGCACCTGCCAGTTGGTAAAATCGGCAAAGCCCGGCGGCGGCTTGATCTGCAGGCCGCGCCCGTAGCTGATGTCGACCGACTGGATGATGAAGCTCGCCGACAGCGTCGCGATGATCGGCGGAATCCTGAGCGCCCAGATCAGCAGATAGTTGATGGCGCCGATCGCCGCGCCGCAGGCGAGCGCCGCCAACAGCCCGACGACGATCATCGAATCGCTGCCGCCCATAACCTTCATCGCCACCGCGCTCGCCAGTCCGATATTGGCGGGCAGCGACAGGTCGACATTGCCGGGGCCGAGCGTGATGACGAACATCTGGCCGACGCCGACGATGACGGTGAAGACGGCAAGCGAAAGTGCCGCCGTGACCATGCCGCCGGCGCCATAGCCGCCGGTGAAGGCGACGGTCGCCACCCACACGAGAACGGCGCCGACGAAGGACCAGAGCCAGGGTTTTTCAAGCAGCATCCGGACCGAGGTCATCGTTCACCTCTCCCTGCGGCTGATCAGCACCCGGGCCGCCAGCACGATGATCAGGATCGCGCCATTGGCGGCCACTTGCCAATCGGGCGGGATGTGCATGAAGGTCAAGAGCGGCGAGGCGGCCAAAGCCAGCGTCAGCGCGCCGATGACCGCGCCGATCGGCGACACCCGGCCGCCGACGAACTCGCCGCCGCCAAGGATGACGCCGGCAATCGAAAGCAGCGTGTAGCCGTTGCCGATATTGGCGTCGGCCGAAGTGGTGATGCCGATCAGCGCCATGCCGGAAAGCACGCCGAACAGGCCGGTCAACGTGAAGAGCACGATCTTTGTCTTGAGCAGCGACCAGCCGGCGCGCCTGAGCGCCGCGGCATTGCCGCCGGAACCGCGCAGGATGACGCCATATGAAGTGCGCATCAGGCCAAAATGCACGATCGCCGCGATGAGCAGTGCCGCCAGTATAGGGAACGGGATATAGGGCGGCTTGAAAGACATGATCGCCAGCAGCCAGTCCGGAGCCTTGCCGCCCGGCTTCGGCAGGATGAGGATGGCCAGCCCCTGCCAGACGAAGCTCATGCCGAGCGTCACCACGATCGAGGGCAGGTTGCGCAGATGGATCAGCGCGCCGAGCAGCGCGTAGACGCCGATTGAACCGAGCAGCACAGCGACACCGATGAGCGGCGCATCCCTGAGCCAGGTGGCGGTGACGCAGCCGACAAAGCCGACGAAAGTGCCGATCGACAGATCGAGCTCATTGCCGGCGATGACGAACATCTGCGCGATCGTCGCCAGCGCGATCGGGATCGCCAGGTTCAGCATCAGGTTGAAGCCGAAATAGCTGATGGCACGCGGATTGAGCCAGGCGATGGCCATCAGCACCAGCGCCAGCGACAGCGCCGGCAGCAGGCTGCGCAGCATGCGTGCGCGGGCCGCGCTGCCGCGGGAAGATTTGGGGAGCGTGCCGGGAGCGATCGCCGTCATCTCAGGCCGTGTCGCCGAACGAGGACTGGATGATCTTCTCCTCCGTCAGTTCGTCGCGTCCAAGATTGGCGACGATGCGGCCGTTCTTGAAGACATAGACATGGTCGCAATTGTCGAGCTCTTCGGTTTCGGTCGTGTACCAGAGGAAGGTGCGGCCCTTTCCGGCCTCCTCGCGCACGAGGTCGTAGACTTCGAGCTTGGTGCCGATGTCGACGCCGCGCATCGGATCGTCCATCAGCACGATCTCGGCATCGGAGCCGAGCGCGCGCGCAAACAGCGCCTTCTGCTGATTGCCGCCCGACAGCGAATAGATGTTGTTGTTCATGTCCGGCGTGCGGATGCCGATCTTCTTCTTCCAGAATTCGGCCAGCTCCGCCTCGCGCTGCGGCGAGATCAGCAGGCCGTCGCGCAGGCGCTGAAGCGAGCGGATGCCGATGTTCTGGGCGATTGACCATTGGGCGAAGATGCCGTCCGCCTGGCGGTCGCCGGCGACCAGCGCCACCGGCGCCGTCACTTCGATGCCGGCCCTGGCGCGCGAGGCGGCCGAGAAGATCGCGAGCAGCAGGTCCGTCTGGCCATGCCCCGCGAGTCCGGCAAGGCCGATGATCTCGCCCGCCCGGGCGACAAGCTCCTTGCCATCCTGCTGCCGCGCCGGGCGCGCCCGCACCCTGAGCGCCCCGACCGCGACCTTGCGGGTCTCGGCGGCGGCCTTCTGATGTTCCCCGGCGCCGCCCATCGCGGCGACCAGCTTGTCCCGGTCGAACGCGCTTGCGGCGTCGGCGGCGACCACCTTGCCGTCGCGCATCACCACGATGCGGTCGGCATTCTGCAGCACCTCTCCCAGCACATGGGAGATCAGGATGCAGCTGCCGCCCGCGGCGACGAAGCGGCGCACGAATGAAAGCAGCTGGCCGGCCGTGTGCGCATCGAGCGACGAGGTCGGCTCGTCGAGGATGACCAGATGCAGCGGCTCGCGGGTCAGCGTGAAGGCGCGCGCCACCTCGACCATCTGGCGGCGTCCGATCGACAGATCGCCGGCAATGTCGTCCGCCGCGATGCCGTGGTCGGGAAAGATCTCGTCGAGCTTGGCCTGGATGAGATCGGCGGCCTTGCGCCGCCAGCCGAGCCCGCTGAGCGAGGGATGGTTGATGCGCGTGTTCTCGGCGACGCTGAGGTTTGGGCAGAGCGACAGCTCCTGGAACACGCAGCGTATGCCGAGCTCGAGCGCGCGCGCCACGGAATAGCTCGCTTCCTGATTGCCGCGCACCGCGATCTGCCCGCCATCGGGCCGCAGCGTGCCCGCAACCATATGCATCAGCGTCGACTTGCCGGCGCCATTGTGCCCGACCAGCCCGACGCATTCGCCGGCGCCGACATGGAAGTCGACGCCGTTGAGCGCGCGGACGGCGCCGAAGTGCTTTTCGGCGCCGTCCAGCCTGACGATGTCTGCAATAGCCTGGAGCATCCTCAACGATATCCGGTCGGCGATGCGGCTGGCAACGTCGCGCCGCTATTGCTTGATGTTGGCCTTGATGGCCGCGATCGCGTCTTCCTGGGTGTATTCGTGGGTAGCGACGCCGCCTTCCTTGATCTTCGGCAGCGCGGCCTCGAAATTGTCCTGGGTGAAGGCGAGATACGGCACCAGCAGATCGTGCGGCACGTCCTTGCGGCCGTCGAGCACCTGCTGCGCCACCCAGAAGGCGAGCGTCGACACGCCGGGCGCGATCGAGGCCGACCAGGTCTGGTAGCCGTCCTTGTCCTTCTGCTCCTTCCACCACTTCAGCTCGTCCTGACGGTTGCCCATGATGATGGTCGGACGCGGCTTGCCGGCGGCGGCGAACGCTTGCGCGGCGCCGTAGCCGTCGCCGCCCTGGTCGACGACGCCGACGATCTCCGGCAGCGACGGCAGGATGGTCGCCACCGCCTTCTGCGCCGTGGTCTGGTCCCAGTCGCCGGTCACCGAGCCGACGATCTTGAACTCGGGATGGGCGGCGACGCCTTCGAGGATACCGGCATGGATGGCATCGTCGATCGAGGTGCCTGCCAGCCCGCGGATTTCCAGCAAGTTGCCGCCCTTCGGCTGGAATTTG
This sequence comes from Mesorhizobium sp. AA23, assembly GCF_001672435.1. Classification (NCBI taxonomy): domain Bacteria; kingdom Pseudomonadati; phylum Pseudomonadota; class Alphaproteobacteria; order Hyphomicrobiales; family Phyllobacteriaceae; genus Mesorhizobium; species Mesorhizobium sp. AA23. The sequence goes on along the minus strand of NZ_LYTP01000010.1, from coordinate 51,448 downwards.
GCCATCTGCTCGACTTCCTGCCTGCCCATGTCCTTGAAGTCGACGACGACGCGGTAGGCGCAAGGCTCGGTCACGATGCCGTCGAAGGAAACGACCACGATGCCGGCGTCGCAGGCCTGCTTGATGGCGCCGTTCAGCGCATCCGGCGAGGCGGCGTTGATGACGATGGCGTCATAGCCCTGCAGGATCAGGTTCTGCACCTGCGCGGCTTGCGTCGGCACTTCCTTGTCGGCGGTGGTGAAGACATCCGCCGCCGCCACCACCTTGTCCTCGACCGCCTTCTTGGTGACGATGGCGTAGCTGTCGAGCATCGCCTGGCGCCACGAATTGCCGGCATAATTGTTGGAGAAGGCGATCTTCTTGCCGCTCGTGTCGGCAAGCGCGGTGCCCGAGGCGAGCATGGCTGCAAAGGCGCTCAAGACCAGTAGTTTCTTCATGTCATTATCCTCCCAGATGTGTTGACTGCTGCACTTCCCACCGGCCCCTGCGGGTCGGCTTCACTCCCATCCGATCTGAGCGCGAACGGTCCCGCTCAAAACAGCCTCAATCCCGGCACCCGTACCCTCAGCCGGTAGAGCGACGTCGACGCGGCGATGTAGAGGCTCCGCAGGTCCTCGTCGCCGAAGGTGAAATTGGCACAATCTTCCGGCGTCGCGATGACGCCGAGGAGATCGCCCGACGCGTCAAAGACATGGATGCCGCCCGGGCCGGTGCAATAGAGGTTGCCGCGGCTGTCGATCTTCATTCCATCCGGCGCGCCTGGCGCATCGCCCTCGGTCACAGCCCATACGGCGCCGCCATTGAGGTCACCATTGGATTCGACGCCGAACACACGGATGTGGCCACGCGTGGTATCGTTGACGAAGAGCCGCGATTCATCGAGCGAGAAGCAGAGCCCGTTGGGCTGCGCGAAATCGTCGGCAAGCAACGTCAGCCCGGCGCCGTCGCCGTCGATCCGGTAGACACCCTGGTAGGACAGTTCCTGCGGCCTCGGCACGCCGTAGAATTCCGCTCGGCCGTAGGTCGGATCGGTGAAATAGATCGAGCCTCCAGTGGCGACGACAATGTCGTTCGGGCTGTTGAGCTGCTTGCCCTGGTAATGGCTGGCGAGAACGGTCGTGGTGCCGCCCGGCTCGGCGCGGGTAACGCGGCTGCTGGCGTGCTCGCAGGTCACCAGCCGCCCCTGCCGGTCGAGCGTGTTGCCGTTGGCCATGTGGCTCGGGTCGCGGAACGCCGCGATTTCGCCGGAAGCGCTGCGCCGGTACATGCGGCTTTGCGGAATATCGGAAAAGACCAGCCATTTCTCATAGGGATGCCACACCGGACCTTCGATGAAGCCGTAGCCGGTGGCGAGCCGCTCCATCGCCGCATTGCCGACGACGTCATCAAAGCCGGAATGACGGGCGCGCGCCGGGATCGACATCACGGGCTCTTGGGTTCCCGCACCGGCTTGCCGGCGACGAACCAGTCGCTGCCCGGCACGTCCTCGATCACCACCCAGATCGCGTCCATGGGCAGTCCGGCGACCTCGCTGATCGCCTCGGTGACCCGGCGAGAGATCTCGTTCTTGCGCTTTTGCGAATGACCCTCGAGTATCCGTATGCTGACGAACGGCATGAGCGCTTCCCCGGGATTTTTGTTTTTGTAGGACAAAAGCTAGTCGGGACGCGGACCGGGCGATAGCGGTCTAAGCGCAGCACCGACTGTGGTTTTGCACAGTCGGCACCGGCATCCACGGCTGCAGACAGGAGAACCATGGATGGCAGAGAGATGCGGCAGGCCGATCGTGCGGATTGCGGAACTGGAGATCGAGGCATCCCAGCTCGAAAGCTTCAGGGCCTTGCTCGCCGAAGAGATCGAGGCCTCGGTGCAGAACGAGCCTGGCGTGTTGTTCCTGCACGCGGTCTCGATAAAGGGTTCGCCCGAAACGGTGCGCGTCATCGAATGCTATGTCGATCATTCCGCATACCAAGCTCACCTGACCGCGCCGCACTTTCTCAAATACAAGGCGCGGACGGCTGATATGGTCAGGTCGCTTCGATTGATCGAGACCGAGCGGATCGTTCTGAGGGCCAAGAGCAATCAGCATTCAAGCTGAGCCTGTTCGCCCATCGCGGGGCTTACTGCTCCTGCAACGGCGTTGCCTGCGCGAGCCAGGCGTCGAGTTGCTCCTGCTCGCGCCGCAGCGCATCGATGTTGATCAGGCCTCGGGCCATGGCCAGATAGATCGCGCGGGTGCGCGAATTGAACACCGACGCCTCGCCAGCACCCTCCTCCGGCGGCACTATTCCGAGCTTCTCGTAGACATGCTTGATGCGGCTCTGCGCGCCGCGGATCGACAGGCCGCGCCGCGCCGCGATCGCTCGGTCGGTGAGGCCGAGCGCGATGTCGATCAGGCTTTCATATTCGCCGTCGGTGATGCCCTCGAACCGGTCCTGGACGCGGTGCTGGATGCCGCGGATCTCGCGGTCGATGATGCAATGCCCCTCGCGGAACACGCCCCGCAGCGCCGAGCGCATGCCTTCTTCCGTCGCCGATTTCAGCACATAGCCATAGACCGACCCCGGCGGCACGATGCGCGCCACGCCGCGCACATAGGCCTCGTCGGCGAAGTTGGACCAGAACAGGATATGCGTGCCGGCGCGCTGGCTCCAGATGGCGCGCGCCACCTCGATCCCGGTCGCCTTGGGCAGTTGCAGGTCGAGCACGACATGCGGCGGCTGCCGTTCCGCCGCAAGATTGATGGCGTCCTCGCCGTCGCCGGCTTCGATCACCTCGACATCGCCGGGCCACAATTGCTCGACGGTCCGCCGCGCGAAGGTGCGGTGCAGCCCGTCATTTTCGGCGATCATGACCAGCATCAGACTGCCTCCGCCACCGGCTGAGCTTCGGTTATCGCGGTGCCGTACGCCGCCGCCTCGGCCTCGGCGGACTCGCGATCGATCTCGATCACGACCCTGGTGCCGCCCTTGCGGTCGGCCGGCTCGAAACGCAGCCGCGCCCCGACAAGGGCCGCTCGCGTGTGCATGTGGCCGATGCCGCCTTGAGCGGCGGGATCGATCGCGCCGCAGCCATGCCCGTCGTCGGTGACGGTCACGTTGAATGTGGTTGCCGTCGACGCCAGCTGCACCTCGATGCGGCTTGGCGCGGCATGACGGACCGCATTGTTGATGGCTTCCTGCACGATGCGATAGAGCGCGGTGCGAAGTGTTTCCGACAGGCCGTCGGCGCTGCCGTCGCTGGTGTCGGCGATGCGCACCGCGATCGGCGGCTTGGCCCTGGCAACGCTGCGGTTGAGATGTGCCTCGACCGCGTCGCGCAGGCCGAACAGTTCCAGGACGCTCGGCCGCATGTCGTCGACGATGTGGCGCAGCTCCGCGAGGCAGCCCGCCACCTCCTGCTCGAGATCGGCAAGCTGGGCCGTCCGCGCCACGCCCCGGCTGCGGAACGCAGAAACCTGACGTGCGATGCGGGCAAGGTCGGCGAGCGTCTGGTCGTGCAGGTCCATGGCCATGCGGCGCCGCTCGCGCTCCATGCCCTCGGTCAGTTGCGAGGCGCCGACTCTCAGCAGTTCCGCCCGGTTGCGCGCCTCGCTTTCGGCGAGCATGGCGCGGCGCGCTTCCTCTGTCTGGATCAGCGCGAACATATAGGGCCCGATGAGGTCGGCGCATTGCTGAGCGACCTCGACGTCCTCTTGCGAGTAGCAGCCGGCCTTGTGCCGGCTGATGTTGAGCGCGCCGATCACGCTGCCGCGTGCCCGCAGCGGCACGATGATGCGGCTGCGCAGCTTGGCGGCGAAGATCGGTCCGTCGAACGCTCCCTCGAAGTGGAATCGGTCGTCGAGAAGCGCGTTGTCGGTCAGAAGATAAGGCGTGTCGCCCCACAGCACGCGCCGGATCGGGCTGCCCTCGACCGGATGCTGCGCCAGATCGCTCCAGCTGGTATGGAAGCCGGCCTCGTAGCAGGCATGCATGCGCCCATCGAGCGACAACACCGCCAGATCGATATGGTCGTGCGGGATGAGCGTGCCGATTTCGATCGCTGTCGCCCGGAACGCTGAGCCCGGATCGATATGGCCGGCGAGCGCCCGCGAGATCGCGAGCAGCCGATCGATCAGCTGGGGAGATACCTCCGACATGTCTCCTCCCTGTCCCCCTGATGAATGCCGTGGAACGACAGCCAAGCTGCGCCGCGCGGCCTCGATCCTGTTTTCCGCAGTTCCTCCCTGCCCGAGAAATAGTGAGCGCTTGACAGCGCCGCTGTCAACGATGGGTCAAGCGACCCGAGCCCGATCAACTTCGGGTGCGGCGATTGAAAAGCCGCCGGCTCCTGGTCTAGGAACGGCCGCAGGAGGCCAATTGATGGCAGTGACGCCGACCGTTGCTCAGGGCGCCCCGGGAATTCCCGCGCGCTGGACGTCAAGCGCCAAGAGCGGCGTCGGCACCGGGCTTTCAGCGAACAGCCCGCTTTGGTTCACCATCAGTCACGGCATATTGAACGAGGTCTATTATCCCCGCCTCGACAGCGCCTGCACGCGCGACCTGGGGCTGATCATTACCGGTCCCGATGGCTATTTCTCGGAAGAGAAACGCGATGCCGCCCATCTTGTCGAGCCATTCGAAGCCGGCGTCCCCGGCTATCGCCTGGTCAACACGGCGGTCAATGGCTCCTATCGGATTGAAAAGCGCATCGTTACGGATTCGAAACGGCCCGTTCTGCTGCAGGAAATCACATTCGCGGCGCTCAAAGGCTCAGCCTCGGAATACCAGGTCTACGCGCTGCTCGCGCCGCATCTCGTCAATCGTGGCATGGGCAACACCGCCTGGGTCGGCGAGCACAAGGGGCAGCGTATCCTCTTTGCCTCAGGCCGCGGCATCTCGGTCGCGCTTGCCGCCTCGCTGCCCTGGGGCGCATGCTCGGCCGGCTATGTCGGTTTCTCCGACGGCTGGCAGCAGCTGCGGAATGGCGGCGCGCTCGATCCTGCCGCTGAGCGCGCGGAGGATGGCAATGTGGCGCTGACCGGCGAGATCGGCTTCTCGACAGGCAAGGGCACCGCATTGCTGGCGCTCGGCTTCGGCGCCTCGCCGGAAGAGGCGGCGGAGGCCGCGCTGGCCAGCCTGAAGGACGGTTTCGATGCGGCCGCCGAAACCTATGCCGCCAGTTGGCGGAATTTCCAGTCCGGCCTGGAGACGCTCGACAGGCAAGCCGCCTCCGGCTTGAACACCTACCGCGTCAGTACCGCCGTCCTTGCCTCGCATCTGTCGATCGCCAGGCCTGGAGCCGCAGTCGCCAGTCTTTCGATCCCCTGGGGCTTCAGCATGGGCGACGACGATCTCGGCGGCTACCATCTGGTCTGGCCGCGCGACCTGGTCGAAACGGCGGGGGGCTTCCTTGCAGCCGGCGACGCCAGGCAGGCGCTCGATGTCCTCACCTATCTCCGCTCGATCCAACAGGCGGACGGTCATTGGCCGCAGAACTGCTGGGCGAGCGGCACGCCCTACTGGCCTGGCATCCAGATGGACGAATGCGCCTTTCCGCTGCTGCTTGCCGACGCGCTCCGCCGCGCGGGTCATCTGCCGCGCGCGAAGCTCGACGACTTCCTAGCCATGATCGAAAGCGCGGCTTCCTATGTGGTGCGCAACGGCCCGGTCACCGGCGAGGACCGCTGGGAAGAGGACGCCGGCTACAGCCCGTTCACGCTGGCCGTCGAGATCGCGGCGCTGCTTGCGGCGGCTGACATGCTGGATGCTTGCGGCAAAAATGAACCGGCAAACTATCTGCGCGAGACGGCCGACTGCTGGAACGACCAGATCGAGCGCTGGACCTATGTCACCGGCACCGAACTCTGCGCCAGGGAGGGCATCGACGGCTACCATGTCCGCATCGCACCGCCCGACGGTGCTGGCGCCGCTTCGCCGAAGGACGGTTTCGTGCCGATCAAGAACCGCCCGCCCGGCGATAGCCATCGGCCGGCCGAGGCCATCATAAGTCCCGACGCGCTGGCGCTGGTCCGCTTCGGACTGAGAGCCGCCGACGATGCGCGCATCGTGAACACCGTCAAAGCCATCGACGCGCTTCTGCGCTGCGAGTTGCCGCAGGGCCCGCTCTGGTACCGCTATACCGGCGACGGCTATGGCGAGCATGAGGATGGTTCGCCCTTCGATGGCACCGGCCGGGGCCGGCCCTGGCCGCTGCTCGCCGGCGAGCGCGCGCATTACGAACTGGCCGCTGGGCGACCCAGCAAAGCGGCCGAACTGCTCGAAACCTTCGAGCGCTCGGCCGGTGCAGGCGGCCTGCTGCCGGAACAGGTGTGGGACAGACCCGACCTGCCGGAGCGCGAATTGCGGCTCGGCGCGCCATCGGGCAGCGCCATGCCGCTGGTCTGGGCGCATGCCGAGCACATCAAGCTGCTGCGCTCGCTGCGCGACGGCAAGGTCTTCGACATGCCGCCGCAGGGCGTCGAGCGCTACATCAAGCGCAAAACCGTGTCGCCGTTCAGGACATGGCGCTTCAACAACAAGATCCGCTCGCTTCCCGCCGGCAAGCTCCTGCGCGTGGAACTTGCGGCGCGCGGCGTGGTTCACTGGAGTAGCGACAAATGGCTGACGGTGCGCGACGACAACACGGTGGAGAACGCCTTCGGCGTCCATCTGGTTGACCTGGATGTCGCCGGCCTGCAGCCGGGATCGACGGTCGTCTTCACATTTTTCTGGCCCGAAGCGAGCCGTTGGGAGAATGTCGACTTCACCGTCGGCATCGATCCTTCGGATAGCCAGTAAGGTTCTTTCCTCAAGCTATTAGGATAACACCATGCAGATCGGAATGATGGGACTGGGCAGGATGGGCGCCAACATGGTGCGCCGCCTGATGCGCGACGGCCACGAATGCGTCGTCTACGACATCAATTCGGCAAGTGTCGCCGGCATGGTCAAGGACGGCGCCATCGGCGCCGCCTCGCTGGAGGAGTTCGTCGCCAAGCTCGCCAAGCCGCGATGCGCCTGGCTGATGCTGCCGGCGGCGATCACCGGCAGGATCGTCGACCAGGTTGCGGCGCTGATGGAGCCGGGCGATATCATCATCGACGGCGGCAATTCCTATTATCACGATGCCGTCGACCAGGCGGCGAAGCTGGCGACCAAGGGCATAAATTTCGTCGATGTCGGCACCAGCGGCGGCGTCTGGGGGCTGGAGCGCGGCTACTGCCTGATGATCGGCGGCCCCGACGACGCCGTGAAACACCTGGATTCGGTCTTCGCCACGCTGGCGCCGGGCGCCGACCCGGGCTCCAATCCGCCGAAAGGCGCCGGAACCGCGCCTTACGGCTATCTGCATTGCGGGCCGAGCGGCGCCGGCCATTTCGTCAAGATGGTTCATAACGGCATCGAATACGGCGTCATGGCGGCCTACGCCGAGGGCATCAACATCCTGAAATCGGCCAATGCCGGCAAGCGCGCCCGCACGGCGGACGCCGAAACCAGCCCGCTCGAAAGCCCGCAATACTATCAGTTCGACATCGACCTGCCCGCCGTGGCCGAAGTCTGGCGCCACGGCAGCGTCATCGGCTCCTGGCTGCTCGATCTCACCGCCGGCGCGCTGAAGAACGATCCGTCGCTCGCCCAGTTCGGCGGCCGCGTCTCCGATTCCGGCGAAGGCCGCTGGACGCTCAAGGCCGCGATCGATACCGGCGTTCCGGCGCCGGTGCTCTCCTCGGCGCTGTTCGACCGCTTCTCCTCGCAAGGCGAATCCGCCTTCGCCGACAAGCTCTTGTCCGCCATGCGTTACGCTTTCGGCGGCCATGTCGAAAAGCCGAAGGCGTGAGGGCGGGAGTGACGGGATGAGCCAGGAGAGGTCCGACACGCTGGTGCTTTTCGGGGCGACCGGCGATCTTGCGCACAAGAAGATATTTCCGGCGCTCTATCACATGGTCGCCAAGGGGACGCTGAGCGAGCCGGTGATCGGCGTCGCTTTCGATCCTTGGGATCTTGGCAAGCTGGTGGACCGCGCCCGCGACGGCGTCTTCAATGCGCTGGGCGGCGTCGACGACAAGGTGTTCGCCAAGCTCGCCTCGCTGCTGCGCTATGTCAGCGGCGACTATCGCGACCCGGCGACATTCGAGAAATTGAAGGCAGCGCTCGGCTCGGCGCAGCGGCCGCTGCATTACATGGCAGTGCCGCCCACCATGTTCGAAACCGTCGTCCAGGGCCTCGAACAATCCGGCACCGCGCGGGGCGCCAGATTGATGGTCGAAAAGCCTTTCGGCCACGATTTGCAGTCGGCCCACTGGCTGAACCGCGTGTTGCATCTGGTGTTCAACGAACAGTCGATCTTTCGCATCGACCACTATCTCGGCAAGGAAGCGATCCAGAACCTGCTCTATTTCCGTTTCGCCAACGCCTTCCTCGAGCCGATCTGGAACCGCAACTTCGTCGAGAGCGTGCAGATAACCATGGCCGAGGATTTCGGCATCGAAGGCCGCGGCAAGTTCTATGACGACGTCGGTTGCATCCGCGACGTCATCGAGAACCATCTGCTCAACATCCTGCTGTTGCTCGCCATGGAGCCGCCGGTCGGCCGCTCTGCCGACGATTTGATCGACGAGAAGGTGCAGGTGCTGCGCGCCATCCGCACCTTGACCAAGGACGATGTCGTGCGCGGCCAGTTCGACGGCTATCTGGCCGAACCGGGCGTGCGGCCGAACTCGCCGGTCGAGACCTTCGCCGCCGTACGCTTCTTCGTCGACACCTGGCGCTGGCAGGACGTGCCCTTCTTCATCCGCGCCGGCAAGAACATGCCGGTGCATGCGACCGAAGTGATCGTGCGGCTGAAGCGCCCGCCGCTCGACGTCTTCGATCCGATCAAGCCGGGCGACGCAAACTATGTCCGTTTCCGTATCGATCCGCAGGTGGCGATCTCGATCGGCGCCCAGCGCAAGGTAGCCGGCGACGACATGATCGGCGAGCAGGTGGAACTGACCGCGCTCGACGACACCAAGGGCGATATGCCGCCCTATGAGCGGCTGATCGGCGACGCGATGAACGGCAACGGCCAGCTCTTCACGCGCCAGGACGCGGCCGAGCTTGCGTGGCGGATCGTCGGACCGGTGCTTGGCGACACCACGCCGCCTCCGATTTACGCGCCGAAGACCTGGGGGCCGGCCGACGCCATGAACGGCTTCGGCCCGCCCAATGGCTGGATCAATCCGACGAAATAGCTTCTCGGGGGACGGGATGGCGAAAGCAGCAAAACGGGCTTCGACGAAGGACGGGCAGGTCGTCCTCACCATCGACGTCGGCGGATCGCGTGTGAAAATTCTCACCAGCGCCGGCGGCGAGATGCGCCGCACCGATTCCGGGCCGGGCCTGACACCTGAGCAGATGGTGGCTTCGGTGAAGAAGCTGGCCGAGGGCCTGGATTACGACGTCATTTCGATGGGCTACCCTGGCCCGGTCAGGGACAACAAGCCTTCGCTCGACCCCTTCAATCTCGGCAAGGGCTGGAACGGCTATGATTTCGCCGCCGCCTTCGGCAAGCCGGTCAAAGTCGTCAACGACGCGCTGCTGCAGGCGATCGGCAGCTATGACGGCGGCCGTATGCTGTTCCTCGGCCTCGGCACCGGCCTGGGCGCCGCCATGATCCTTGACAATGTCGGGCAGCCGATGGAGCTTGCTCATCTTCCTTACAAGAAGGGCGGCAGCTTCGAGGATTATGTCGGCGAGCGCGGCCTGGAAAAGCACGGCAAGAAAAAATGGCGCAGATACGTTTTCGATGTCGTAAACAGGCTTCGCGCCGCCTTGCAGCCGGACTATGTGGTCATCGGCGGCGGCAATGTCGACAAGCTCGATGAATTGCCTGAAAGATCCAGGCGCGGCGACAACACACGTGCCTTCGAAGGCGGATTTCGACTGTGGCGCGATAAGGCGCTGATCGTCTGATATTTTTACTTTTCAGTATAGTCGTTCAAAATAGCGTGTAGTCGCACGACCTGTCGTTGCGCCGCGCAGGTTTGCCGACTAGGAATCCGCCGGCCTGCCGCACATGCGCCTGCCTCGGCGCGCCAAGGGCGCGGCAGCGCGCTGATTTTACATCCCGATTTGTGGCCGTGCGGCATAGAGGAGGACTGACGTGGACGAGGAAACCAATGCAGCCAAGGAAGATGTCGACCTGCTCGAGCTCACCGCCCACATCGTGTCGGCCTATGTCGCCAAGAACCGGCTGCCTGCTTCGGGCCTGGGCGAGCTCATCGCCAGTGTCGCCTCCTCGATCGGCGCCCTGAACCAGCCGCCGACTCCGCCGGCACCGCCGCCCGTTCCTGCCGTCAATCCCCGGCGCTCGGTGACGCCGGATTACATCATCTGCCTCGAGGACGGCAAGAAGTTCAAATCGCTGAAGCGTCATATCGGCGTGCATTTCGGGCTGAGCCCGGAAGCCTACCGGACCAAATGGGGCCTGGCGGCAGACTACCCGATGGTCGCGCCTAACTACGCGGCATCGCGCTCCGAGCTCGCCAAGTCGATCGGCCTCGGCCGCAAGGCCGAAGCCGAGCCGGAGAAGCCGGCAAAGGCCAGGAAGGTAAAGGCCCCCGCCTGAACGATCTTGGCCCTGTGCCAACGGTTTGAAGAAGCCTGCCAAGGAATCCGCCTTGGCAGGCTTCCTGCTTTTGGCTTGGATAAGACAAGCGAATGCTGTTCGGGTGAGCCATGAACTATGCGAGGATGGTGATCGAGAAGGAAGCGCCGGAGGAATACGGCTACGACCGGATCCGCTTCAATCTCTCCGAAAGCTCGATCGCCGACCAGAAGCTTGCCGATATCGGCCTCTCGCTGCCCGACCTCACCTTGTTCTACGGCGAGCATCGCGGCGACAAGGAATTGCGCGCGCTGATCGCCGGGCAGGACAAAGGGCTCTCCCCGGACGACGTGCTGGTTACAGCCGGCGCTGCCGGCGCGCTGTTCATCATTGCTACCTCGCTGCTTTCGGCCGATGACCATCTCGTCGTCGTGCGGCCGAACTATGCCACCAATATCGAGACGCCCAAGGCGATCGGCTGCGCCATCACCTATGTCGATCTCGACTTCGACGAGGGCTTCGCCGTGGATGCCGCGCGCGTCGCGGCGGCGGTGCGGCCGAACACCAGGCTGATCAGCGTCACCTGCCCGCACAACCCGACCGGCACGATGATGACCGGCGCCGATCTCGACGCGCTGGTCGCGCTTGCCGAAACCCGCCGCTGCCGGCTGCTGGTCGACGAAACCTATCGCGATCTGTCCTATGGCGAGCGCCTGCCCTCCGCGGCATCGCTCAGTCCAAGCGCGATCAGCGTCTGTTCCCTTTCGAAAGCATTCGGCATTCCGGGCATCCGCATCGGCTGGCTGGTCAGCAAGGACCACGCTCTGCAAGAGACTTTCCTCGCCGCCAAGGAGCAGATCGGCATCTGCGGCAGTGTCATCGACGAGGCGATCGCACGCTTCATGCTCGAGCGGCGCGATGCCTTCCTTTCATCGTTGTTGCCGGAGATGGCCAAGCGCCGCGATATCGTCCAGGCTTGGATCGACGGCGAGCCGCTGGTCGACTGGGTGCGTCCGCAAGGCGGTGTGGTCGGCTTCCCGCGGCTGAATGTCGATGCGGATTTCGACCTCGACCGGTTCTACTTGCGGCTCCTGGAAGAACACGGCACTTATGTCGGCCCCGGCCACTGGTTCGAGATGCCGAAGCGCTTCTTCCGCGTCGGCTTCGGCTGGCCGAAAGAGGCGGAATTGCGCGGCGGGTTGCAAGCGATTTCCGCTGCGCTGGGAGACTGAGCCTCTTTCCACCGCGAACGACAATCCCGAAGATCCTTCATGCGGCGCCGATTTTTTGCGCGCGCGACGAGGCGAACTGGGCTAAGGGTCTCCGGCCGGAACAGCGCCCACCGTGGAAGTGCCCCGCCGGCCGATGTCACAACGGGGCCCTCGAATCATGACCGCCGAAGCAACTTCACCTGAACAGCGCTACGCCGCCTTCCGGCACCGGCCGTATCTCAGCTACTGGACGGCGCGCTTCCTCACCACTTTCGCCACCCAGATCGTCTCCGTCGCCGTCGGCTGGCAGATCTACGACCTGACGCGCAATCCCTTCGACCTCGGCATCGTCGGCATCGTCCAGTTCCTGCCGTCGCTGCTCTTGGTGCTTGTCACCGGCGTCGTCGCCGACCGCTTCGGCCGCCGCCTGATCATGACATTGGCGTCGTTCGTCGAGGCCGGCTGTGCGCTCACTCTGTTGTTGCTGACGCTGCGCGGCCTTGGCGGCCCGCTGCCGATCTTCGTCGTGCTAGCCATGTTCGGCATCGCCCGCGCCTTCTACGGGCCGGCCTCGTCCTCGCTGGTCGCCAATCTGGTGCCGCCACAGGATTTCGCCAACGCCATTGCCTGGAATTCGTCGGCCTGGCAGACGGCAACCATCGTCGGCCCGGTCGCCGGCGGCCTGCTCTACGGCCTTTCGGCGGAGATCGCCTACGCTACTGCGGCGATCCTGATGCTTGTCGCCGCGCTGCTCGTCTTCACCATCCCCAAGCCCGCGCAGCAGACGGCCACCGACAAGCCGACGATGCAGACCCTGTTTGCCGGCTTTCGTTACATCTGGGGCGAGAAGATCGTGCTCGGCGCGATCTCGCTCGACCTGTTCGCGGTGCTGCTCTCCGGCGCCTCGGCGCTGCTGCCGGTCTATGCCCGCGACATTCTGGAGCTTGGGCCCTGGGGCCTCGGCCTGCTGCGCTCGGCGCCTGGCATCGGCGCCATCGCCGTGGCGGTCTGGCTCGCCGGCCATCCGATCCGCGACCATGCCGGCAAGATCATGCTCGGTTTCGTCGCCTTGTTCGGCGCCTTCACCGTCCTGTTCGGCGTCTCGACCATCACCTGGCTGTCGATCGTGGTGCTCGCCATGCTCGGAGCCACCGACATGTTCAGCGTCTATATCCGCGAGACGCTGATCCAGCTCTGGACGCCGGACGAGGTGCGCGGCCGCGTCAACGCCGTCAACCAGGTCTTCGTCGGCGCTTCCAACGAGGTTGGCGAGTTCCGCGCCGGCACCATGGCGGCGCTGATCGGCACCGTGCCGGCGGTGGTGATCGGCGGCATCGGCGCCATCGCGGTTGCCGGGATCTGGGCTTGGTTGTTCCCTGCGCTGCGGCAGGTGCGGCATTTGAATAGCAGGAACTAATTGCCGGCGCAGCAACTTGACGGCCGGACTAGAAGAGTGCAGCGGCTTCCCTCTGCAATTGCGGCAAAATCTATCCGACGGCCGGCTTGCCGAAGATCAGGCTCAAAAATTCGCCGAGCCAGCGCTTGAGGTGCATGTCCCAGATCAGCCGGCCGCCGAGATGATCGCGGCCGGGCTGCGCGCCGGGCAGCTCGAAGCGATGCGCGCCTCGCACCACCCAGCGCTGCATCATCACCCTGGTCAGCTCGCCATGAAACTGAATGCCCCAGGCATTCTCGCCATAACGAAAAGCCTGGTTGGGATAGGTTTCGGCCGTGGCGAGCAGCGTCGCGTCCTTCGGCAGGGAAAAGCCCTCGCGGTGGAACTGGTAGACCATCTCCGGCCAGTGCAGCAGTTTCTTGCCGGCGTCGGTCGCCTTCAGCGGATACCAGCCGATCTCGACCAGTCCTTCGCCATGGCCCTCGACCCTGCCGCCAAGATGCCTGGCGAGCATTTGCGCGCCGAGGCAGATCCCAAGAAAAGGCCGGTTTTCCTTGAGCGGGATTTCGATCCACTCGGTCTCACGCCGGACGAACTCGTCGTGGTCGTTGGCGCTCATCGGCCCGCCGAAGATCACCGCCCCGGCGTGGCCGTCCAAAGTGCAGGGAAGCTCTTCGCCAAGCGGCGGCCGGCGAATGTCGAGATCGAAACCTTCTTCCAGAAGCATATGGCCGACGCGGCCGGGGCTCGAAGTCTCCTGATGCAGCACGATCAGGATTTTTGGTCTCGGCCTGGGTCTGGGTGGCATGGAAGAAGAAAGGTCCAGCTATTCGTCGCTCGATGTGCCCCGCGCGCCCGGCGCTTCGGCCGCCGCCTTGCGGCGCGCCTCGATGCGGTCGTGGCGCTCGACACCGATCAGTTCGGCGACGCGCCAGACGGTGTTGTCCTCGAGCTCGTGCAGCTCGCCGTCGGCGTAGACGATCTCCCACATCAGGCCGATGAAGGCCTTGCGCGCCTCGGCATCCAGATGGCGCTTGAGCACGCTGGTGAAGGCATAGAGGTCGATCGCCTCGTTATCGGCACGCTCGCCGGCGGCGGCCAGCGCGTCGAGCTCGTCGCCGCTGATCGAATAGGTCTCGGCCAGGATCTCCTTGAAGCGCTCCCACTCGATATCCTGGCGCACGCCGTCGGCGTTCATCACGTGATAGAGCAGCGCCGAGGCCGCGACGCGCGGATCGTCCGCGCTTGGCTTGCTCGCGCCCGCAGCAGGCAAATCCCTCAGGAAGGACAATACGCGTTCGAACATCGATGCTTTTTCCCTGTCCGCCAAGCCGAGCCTCAAAACAAACGAAACCGGCGCGGCGATTTTTCCGCCTCGTCTTCCGGCGTGACGCCGGGATCATCCGGCAAGCGCGGCAACTCCGGCGCCTGCTCGACCACCATGTCATCGGCGGCGGCGACCTCGGTTTCCCTCTCGATGCCGTTCGGCGCCTCGGCGGCCGCCTTCTCGGCCGAACTATCGGGCTCAAGGTCGATCGCTCTCTCGTCAGCCGGCAAAGCGGGCGCCGATGCAGCGATCGCGGGAACCGCCTCCTCAACCTCGCTGTCGATTAGTTGCCCGAGCCGCTCCATCGGCGCGCGCCAAGTGAACGCGTCGAGCTTGCCGGTGATCGGCGATACCGGCGCCCAGCGCTCCGAGACGACACCGTCCGCCACCCAGGCCGGATCGCGCGGCGCGCGCACAGCCTTGGACAGCAGCTGCCGCACCTTGCCCTGGTCGCCGCTTTCGGCCTCCTCGATGTCGGCCAGCAACAGATAGGCGCCTTCGCGGCGATCAATGCGGATGGCGGATTCCGCCTCGCGCCTGGCGGTGGCGAAATCCTGCGCGTCGAGCGCGGCGCGTGCCACGGCCATCGACGATTCGGCATGGTTCTTCTTCAATTCCTGCAGCTTTTTCGCCCGGTTGAGGCGATCGAGCACGGCATCGCCCGGCCTCGCATGGATGTAGAGCTCGGCAATATCCGGATGCGGTTCGGCCCGCCAAGCGGTCTCCAGGATTTTGGAACCCTTGCGCACATCGTTGTGCTTAATCAGCAGGTTGGCCGCGATCACCGCGGCCGGCGCGAAACCGGGCGCCAGCTTGTTGGCTTCGAGGGCCGCGGTCCGGGCAGCGTTCGGATCGCTGTCGACCAGCGCCTGCGCCTTGGCAGTGAGCAGCACGGCGCGGCGGCGGTTGGCGGCATCGCGTTCGATTTGCCTTGTCGATTTCTGCGCCTCGACCAGCTTCAACGCGCCGTCCCAGTCGCCGCGCTCGGTCAGCTCTTCAAGCGTCGATTCCGCCGCCCAGGCAAGCTGCGGTGCCACGGCTGCGGCACGACCGGCATAGTGGCGCGCGGCGTTGCGGTCGCCCAGTCGCTCAGCTTCGAGATAGAGCCCGCGCAGGCCGAGCAGCCGCATCTCCGGATCATCGAGCATGCGCTCGAACTTTTCCCGCGCGCCTTCATGGTCGCCTTCGAGCAGCGAGGCCTGCGCATCGAGCAGGTTGATCAGCGGCTCCTGGTCGGAACTGATCAACTTGGCGGCCTCCTTGGTCTTCTTGCGCGCCAGCGCGCCGTCGCCGGCGCCGGCCGCGATCATCCCCGTCGACAGCGCCTGGTAGCCGCGGTCGCGGCGGCGCACCCGGAAATAGCGCGAGATCGCATAAGGGCTGTTCCACAGCGACTTGATCAGCCACCAGACGATCATCACCGCTGCGACCACGGCGACGATCGCCACCGCCGCCACCATCAGCGTGACCTGGTACTGGTAACCGTTGAAGGTGACGATCATCTCGCCCGGGCGGTCGGCCAGCCAGGCAAAGCCGAGTCCCAGCGCGAACACGACGGCGAGGAAGGCGAGGATGCGGATCATCTGACGGTCCTCATGCCTTGGTCGCGCCGGCAATCAGCGCTTCGATCTGCTTTTCGACTTCGAGCCGCGCCTTCAGTTTGCTGGCGAAGTCGGCGCCGGCCGCCTTCGACGCATCGGGCAGGGTATCGTATTCGGCGAGCGCCTTGGCATAGTCGCCCTGGTTGACTGCCACTTCAATGCGCGCGACCGTTTCCGGCACGCCCTTGCCTTCGACGGCGCCGACCGGCCGCACCTGCACCAGCGATTTCGCGCTCGACACCAGGCTTTGGAAGAAGCCGGCATTCTGGTCGACCGGCGTTGCCGCTTCGATCATGGCGTTGGCGGCGGCTTCGGCCTCGGAAGCGATGGTGGCTCGCGTGGGCACGCCTTTTTCCGCATAGCCGCGCAGAACGCCAAGCTCCGGCGAGTCAGGCGCAATGGCGGCGAACGTGTCGAGCTCGGTCGCGAACGGCGCACCGCGATCGAGCGCCGCCTTTAGCGCCGAAGCGGCAATCGCCAACGCGATCTTCGGCTGCGAGGCCTGCGCGTCGACCTTGCCGGAGAGCTGCTGCACCGACTGTTCCAGCGCCGCGATCCGGCTGTCCGCCGCCTTCGCCGCGTCGCCCGCCGATTTCACAAGCGCGTCGAGCCCGGCGAGCTTCTCGTTGAGCGGGGCGACATCGACCGGTGCAGCATTTCCGGCCTTCTGCAGGTCGGCGACCGACGTCTCGACCTGGCCGACCTTGTCGGTGAGCGCCTTGAGCGCGGCGCCGTCGTCGCCCTGGCCGGGCGAGGATTTCAGCGCCGCGAGGTCCGACTTCACCTGGTCGAGCGCCGAGGACAGGCCGTCGACCTTGGCCGAAGCGCCGGTATCGGCCGCCTCCTTAAGTGCCGCGATTTGGCTTCTCAGCGAAGCGATCTCGCCGGTGACGCCGTCGGGCGAGGGCCCGCCGACCGAAGTCGGAGAACCGAGCAGCCCTACCGCTTGCAGAAGGCCGGCGCCGGCAAGCGCGACAACGCCGCCGATCACGCCGGCAGCAATCATGTTGACGCCTGAGCGCCTGGCGGCCGGGAAGTCGCGATCGTCGCTTCGGGTTTCGCTCGGCTTCGACGCCGAGGCGGCAGAACTGGTCTTGGCTGCCGACGCATCCTCGAAACTGTAGCCGAAGCTTTTTGGTTCGCTCTTCGGAGCCTCATCCGTGCCCGGATAGGATGCTTGCGCCCCATCCTTGTTGGTTCCAGCCTGGTCAGCTCCGCCCCGCGCCGCGTCGGTGTGTTCCCACGGCTCGATGTCGGCCTGTTCGGCATGGATCGGCTCTTCGGGAGCTTCCGGCTGCGAAGCAGCAGCCCCTTCCTCTGCCTTCGCCTCGTCGGTTCGTTCCGTGTTGGTATCGGTATTGTCGGCATCCTCGTCGGTGATTCGCGAGACGGCGCCGGGTTCGAGTTCGATGGTCACCGGCTCGCGGCGGCTCTTCGAATGTCGCACCTTAGGCGTCTTGACCATGCTTGGGCTCCGCAAATTGGCTTGAGGATGGTTCAAAGGGTCTACAGCTCAAGGATGCTCTACCACATCACCAAGCGGTGAAAAGGGGCGGTGTGATGACGCGGCTCAGCCCGGTAGCGACAAAAGCTGGAACAGCGCGTCCTCGTCGGGTTGAGAGGCAATGCGAACCTTTTGCCCGCCAACCCCGTCCAATTCTTTGGCGATTCTTACGGACAGGGCCAAAAACTCCGCCCGTTCAAAGAGATGCCGCAGTGCTGGGCGCATGGCCAGGCCAATCATCATGGGTGCCGCCTTGGCCGAATAGAGCAGCACTGCCTCGACCGGCGTGCCCGACAATCGGGCAACGACGGCATCGTCGCCATAATCGAATTCGATGGTGTCGTAGGTCTCGACAGGCCGGACACGCACCCGGGCTGCCGCCAGCCGTTCTTCGAACACCGGAAAGCGCACCCGGCCACAAAGATAAACCATCTCCTTGCCCGTAAGTTCGGCGGTTATCTGGCCGGCCAGTGCTTCGGCATCGCCTGGGCCTTCAAAGACGGACGTAAATCCAGCCGCACGGCAGGCTTCCGCCGTCCTTGTCCCGACCGCATGGCAAGGCAGGGCGGCAAGCGCGGCGACCAGTTCCTTGGGCGCATAGCGCACCGCATTGGCGCTGGTGACGGCAACCGCGGCAGCAGCGGGAAGGACGCTTGCCTCGACCGGCAACGCCACTGTTTCCGTCAGTGGCAGCAGGACGGGCTGGAACCCCTGGGCCAGAAGCCGCCGGGCCGTGCGGGAGGCGCCCGGTTCCGGCCTCGTCACCAGGACGCGGACCATGTCAGGCCCAGCCGTCGAAGAATTTTGCGCCGGCCTTGGCGCGAACGGCCCGCGCGGCTTCCGCGCCGATATTCGCCGCGTCCCGGGCCGGGCCGTTCAATCTGACCTCATGCGACTCGGTGCCGTCGGGCGAGATGATCAGCCCGGCGAAAGACAGGTTTTCGTCCGAGACGATCGCATGGCCGGCGATCGGCGTGCGGCAGGAGCCGTCGAGCGCAGCAAGAAAGGCGCGCTCACAAGCCAGCGCCTGGCCGGTCGGCATGTCGTGAATAGCCGCCAACATATTGTCGACCGCGCCGTCGCCGATGCGGCTTTCGATGCCGATCGCCCCCTGCCCCGGCGCCGGCGGAAAGACATCCAGCGGCATCAGATCGGTGATCACGCTCTCGAGCCCGAGCCGCTTCAGCCCGGCATAGGCGAGGATGGTGCCTTCGGCCACGCCCTCATCCAGCTTGCGCAGTCTGGTCTGCACATTGCCGCGGAACATCACCACATTGAGGTCCGGCCGCATCCGGCGGAGCAGCGCCTGGCGCCGGAGCGACGACGAGCCGATCGTGGCGCCATGCGGCAGATCGGCGATCCGCTTCGCGGTCTTGCCGATGAAGGCGTCGCGCGCGTCCTCGCGCGGCAGGAAGACGGAAAGCTCCAGCCCGTTGGGCAGCACCGTCGGCATGTCCTTCGAGGAATGCACGGCGATATCGATGCGGCGATCGAGCAGCGCTTCCTCGATCTCCTTGGTGAACAGGCCTTTGCCGCCCGCTTCCGACAACGGCCGGTCCTGAATGCGGTCGCCGCTGGTCGAGATCGGCACAATTTCGAAGGCCTGCTCGGGCAGGCCATGCGCCTGCATAAGCCGCGCCCGCGTTTCATGCGCCTGGGCGAGCGCCAGCGGGCTGCCGCGTGTTCCGATTTTCAAGGTTGTTTGCATGGCGCGCGGTCCGTGATAACCCCCAAGCGATTTCGAGGTCTGCCGAGATTCAGGTCAGGCCGAGCCGAAAATGGCGGATTTCGAGAACCGGAGCGGCGCGTACTTTTGGGTACGCGAGCGCCGGAAGCGCAGAAAACCGCCATTTGCAGGCCGGCATCACCTACTATCGACAGACCTCCTATATAGGAAAGGTCGGAGACACAATCTTCGAGGACAGCGACGAATTGATCCGCGTTCTGGGCATTGAGACAAGCTGCGATGAGACGGCCGCCAGCGTGGTGGCGCTGGACGGCGACTCCGCGCCCGAAATCCTCTCCAATGTCGTCTTGAGCCAGATCGAGGAGCATGCCGCCTTCGGCGGCGTCGTGCCCGAGATTGCCGCGCGCGCCCATGTCGAGGCGCTGGATGGGATCGTCGAGGCAGCGCTGACCGATTCGGCCGTATCGCTCGATGAGGTCGACGCCGTCGCCGCGACTGCCGGGCCGGGGCTGGTCGGCGGGCTGATCGTTGGTCTGATGACCGCCAAGGCGATCGCCGCCGCCGCGAACAAGCCGCTGATCGCCATCAACCACCTCGAAGGTCACGCGCTGACTGCCCGGCTGAACGAGGGGCTCGACTTTCCCTATCTGCTCTTGCTGGTCTCCGGCGGCCACACCCAGATCGTCGCGGTGCGCGGCGTCGGCGACTACCAGCGCTGGGCAACGACCATCGACGATGCGCTGGGCGAGGCTTTCGACAAGACGGCCAAGATGCTTGGCCTGCCCTATCCGGGCGGGCCCAACGTAGAAAAGACAGCGGCCGGCGGCGATGCGAGCCGCTTTGCCCTCCCGCGTCCGATGAAAGGGTCGGCGCAGCCGGATTTCTCCTTCTCCGGCCTGAAGACGGCTGTGCGCCAGGCGGCAACGGCAATCGCGCCGCTCAGCGACCAGGACGTCGCCGACATCTGCGCCTCCTTCCAGGCTGCGGTGGCCGATGCGCTGGGCGACCGTGTCGCGCGGGCGCTCGCCCGTTTCCGCAGGGAATTTCCCGACACGGCAAAGCCGGCGCTGGTCGTCGCCGGCGGCGTCGCCGCCAACCGCACGATCAAGGCGACGTTGGAGGCGCGCTGTTCCAAGGCCGGCTTCGCATTCGTCGCGCCGCCGCAAAAGCTTTGCACCGACAATGCCGCGATGATCGCCTGGGCCGGCATCGAGCGGCTGCGCGCCGGGATGGTCGACGCTAGCGCCGCCGACTTCGTGCCGCGCTCGCGCTGGCCGCTGGACAGTGTTTCGGCTCCCTTGGTCGGCTCGGGCCGTCGCGGGGCAAAGGCATGACTGACGCGGTCACGAACGGCGCACAGGCCAAGGCGCCCAGCGGTTGGCGCGTAGCGGTGCTTGGCGGCGGCGCCTGGGGCACGGCGCTGGCGCTCGCCATGCTGCGCGCCGGCCATTTTGTCCGCCTCTATGCCCGCGATCCCGACACCGTCGCCGCGATCGACCGTGGCGAAAACCCGCACTATCTGCCCGGCATCGCGATCGAGCCCGGCATCGTCGCCACCAGCGATATCGCTGCTGCGCTCGACGGTGCGAATTGCGTGCTGGCGGTAACGCCGGCGCAATCGCTGCGCGCGGTTCTGGCCGCTGCCGCCGGCCATGTGCCATCCGGCGTGCCGCTGGTCCTCTGCGCCAAGGGCATCGAGCGAGACACCGGGGCGCTGCTGTCCTCGATCGTCGAGGAAAACCTGCCCGACAACCCGGTCGCGGCACTTTCCGGCCCGAGCTTCGCCAGCGATGTCGCGCGCGGCCTGCCGACGGCCGTGGTGGTGGCCGGCCGCGACGGAGAACTGGCGGCCGATCTCGCCGCCCGCTTCTCGGCCGAGAACCTGCGCTGCTATTCCAGCGACGATCTCATCGGCGTCGAGATCGGCGGCGCGCTGAAGAACGTCTTCGCCATTGCTGCCGGCGCCGTCACCGGAGCCAAGCTTGGCGCCAGCGCCCAGGCCGCCATGGTGACGCGCGGCTTCGTCGAGCTGCGCCGCATCGGCGCCGCCTTCGGCGCCAGGCCGGAGACGCTGATGGGGCTCTCCGGCCTCGGCGACCTGCTGCTCACCTGTTCCTCGGCGCAGTCGCGCAACTTCGCCTATGGCCTGGCGCTCGGCCAAGGCAAGGAGCTCACCGGCCTGCCGCTCGCCGAGGGTGTGCCGACGGCCGCCATTGCCGCCCGCATCGCCGCCGAGCGCGGCATCGAGGCGCCGATCATTGCCGCGGTCGCCGCCATCCTCGATGGCAAGGTGACCATCGGCCAGGCTGTGACGGCGCTGATGACGCGGCCGCTCAAAACCGAAACCGACATTTGAAGCCTCGGAGTTGAAACATGCTGTTTGCGTTGATTTGCAAGGACAAGCCCGGCAGCTTGCAGCTGCGCGCCGACACGAGGCCGGCGCATGCGGCGTTCCTGGAAGGCCTGATCAGCGAAGGAAGACTTGCTTTTGCAGGTCCCTTCCTCGACGCTGCCGGCAAGCCTGACGGAAGCCTGGTGATGATCGAGGCGCCCGACATGGCCGGCGCGCAAGCCCTGGCGGCCGCCGACCCTTATGCCAAGGCCGGCCTGTTCGAAAGCGTCGAAATCCGTCCATGGAACTGGGTCTTCCAGAAGCCTGCCGCCGCGTGACCGGTCGCGGCGCTCCCGCTCCCCGCGAGTACGGGGAAAGGATAAGGAAGAGCGCCAACGCTTCAATCGTGGCGAACCGACAATGGCAAGGGGACAACTGAGATGAACTACTGGCTGTTCAAGTCCGAACCCTCGGTCTTTTCCTTCGAGGCGCTGAAGGCGAAGGGCAAGGCCGGCACGCAGTGGGACGGCGTGCGCAACTACGCTGCGCGCAACAACATGAAAGCCATGCAGATCGGCGACCTCGGCTTTTTCTACCATTCCAATGAAGGCCTCGATATCGTCGGCATCGCCGAGGTTTGCGCGCTTGCCCACCCCGACACCACCACCGACGACCCACGCTGGGAATGCGTCGACATCCGCGCCTGCAAGGACGTGCCGAAGCCGGTGACGCTGGAACAGGTCAAGGCCAATCCGAAGCTGGCCGACATGGCGCTGGTGCGGCTTGGCCGGCTTTCCGTGCAGCCGGTGACGCCGGCAGAGTGGAAAGAAGTCTGCCGCATGGCTGGCCTCGACCCGGCGCCGTGACCAGGCTCACCCCCAAAAACGCAAGGACATTCATCCTCGACAATACGGCGCTGATGGCGCCGCCGCACGTGCCGGAAGTGCTGCTGCACCTGGCTGACGAGGCGCACGACTTCTGGCTGCGCACCGAGGAGGAGCTGGCCGAGATCGGCCTGCCGCCGCCCTTCTGGGCTTTCGCCTGGGCCGGCGGCCAGGGCCTTGCCCGCTATGTGCTCGACCATCCGGCGACGGTGCAGGGCAAACGCGTGCTCGACTTCGCTTCCGGCTCCGGCATGGTCGCCATCGCTGCCTTGAAAGCCGGCGCGGCTGAAGTGACCGCGGCCGATATCGATCCCTTTTGCGCGACGGTCATCGCCCTCAACCTGGAAGCCAATGGCGTGAAGGCCGATTTCCTGGATGCGGACTCCATCGGCACCGATGACGGCTGGGACCTCGTCTTGGCCGGCGATGTCTTCTACGACAAGCCTTTGGCGGAGAGGCTGACGCCGTGGTTCACGAGCCTCAAGGCGCGCGGCGCCGACATCCTCGTCGGCGATCCCGGGCGCGCCTATCTGCCGAAGACCGGACTGCAATCGCTCGCCGTCTACCAGGTGCCGGTGACGCGCGTGCTGGAGGATGCCGAGGTCAAGCGCACGACCGTGTGGCGATGGGTTTCCGCCGCTTCGGCTTGACGCAGCCGGCGAACAGGGATTCCATCGCTCATCTTTCGGGAGCGGATTCTATGGATTTCTCAACGGTGAACTGGCTGGCGGTGATCGCCGCGGCCGTCATGGCGTGGCTGTTCGGTGCCGCCTGGTACATGGGCCTGAGCAAGCCCTGGCTGAAGGCGGCAAAGCTCGATCCGGCGACGATGAAGCGCTCGGCCGTTCCGTTCATCGTCAGCTTCGTCGCCGAGCTCGTCATGGCGCTGGTCATGACGCTGGTGGTCGGCGCGATGACCGGCGGCGAGCCCAACCCGCTCGCCGGCGTGATCTTCGGCTTTGTGCTCTGGTTTGGCTTCGTCGCCACCACGTTGTCGGTCAACCACCGCTATCAGGGCTTTGGCTGGGACCTCACGCTGATCGATGCCGGCCATTGGCTCGGCGTGCTGCTCATCATCGGCGCCGTGATCGGTTGGTTCGGCGCGCCGGCCGCGCCGGCAGGCTAGAGCAATTCCAGGAAGTGAAACGGTTCCGTCGGAATTGCGCCCGATAAACAGAGAGAGCGGTCCGGAGCGTCGCTAACCCGCGTCTGCGTCTTTCGTGACTTCGTCGAGAAGCCATTCGCGGAAGGCGACGATGCGCGCGTCGTCCTTCATCGCTTCCGGATAAACCAGGAAATAGGCGAACTCCGGCGCGACCTTGATGCCGAGTTCGAAGGGCCGGATCAGCCGCCCTTGCGAAAGGTCGTTGGCCACCATGGCGAAGTCGGCAAGCGCCACCGCATTGCCGTCGAGCGCCGCCTGCGCGGCGTCGGCCGAGGACCCGAAGACAAGGGTGCGGCTGTCGTCGAAATCTTCGACCCCTGCCGCGTGCATCCACATGCTCCAGTTCGGCCAAGTGACGCCCTGCCGTGACCATTCGATATGCGCCAGCGTATGGTGGAAGAGATCGCGCGGCTCCTTCAGCGGCGGGCCTGAGGCGAGCAGCGCCGGGCTGCAGACGGGGATGATGATGTTCTCGAACAGCCGGTGCGCGCAGAGCCCGGGATATTTGCCGCTGCCGAAACGAATGCCGATATCGACATCGTCCCGCTCGAAATCCCTGACTTCATAGGTAATATCGAAGCGCAACTCGACGCCCGGCTTCTGCCGGCGGAAACCGTCGACGCGCCGCATTAGCCACTTGGTTGCGAACTGCGCGTCGAGCGTCACTTTCAGCAGCGCCGTGCCTCTCGTCATTTTGCGCGCGCGGGTAACGGCGCGGCCAAGCAGGTCAAGCGCATCGACCGAAGCTTCGAACAGAACGTTTCCCGCTTCGGTTAACCGCATGGTGCGGCTGGTGCGCGTGAACAGCACGAGGTCGAGCTGATCCTCTATTTCCTTGATCTGGTGGCTGACCGCCGCCGGCGTCAGGCCAAGCTCGTCCGCGGCACGGGTGAAATTGAGGTGCCTCGCCGCTGCCTCGAACGTCCTCAACGCACGCGTTCCGGGCAGCAAGCGGGCCATCCCAATCTCCAAACAAAACTTGATGATCGGACAAGAACTACTCGTTTCCCGTTTGTTTTTCAATCCGGCAAGATGGCTGCATCGATAAACCATCAAACCGGATTTGATATCCGGAGAACACGGATAGCGCCATGACCGAGATCGTCCTGAAGTCCCACGCCGCTCCGAAATCCAACTCCGGCATCACGCTTTGGCTGCGTTCGGCATTGGAGTGGCTGCGCCAGGCCCGGGTCGCCGCTCGGCTTCCCGACGAATCCGTCGAGGATCTCTCCGACCGCCAGCTGCGCGACATCGGCGTCGAGCGCAGGGACGTCGCAAAGGCGATGAACCGGGACCTTGGCCGGATCGGATTGCTGGATACCGGCTGGCAGCAGCCTAAGCGGCACTGAGGGAATAGGGGAGTAGGCAGAGAATCTCGCTTCGGTGGCCGTGCGTCCTCCGTGACATATCCTACTCCCCTACCCCTACCCCCTACTCCCTACCTCACCACCTTCACCACCGTCCGGTCCGACAGCAGCGGCAGCAGCCTCGCCATGGTGCGCGCCGTCACCGCGACGCAGCCTTGCGTCGGCGTGAAGCCGGGACGCGCCAGATGGAAGAAGATCGCGCTGCCGCACCCGCGCCGGCGCGGCACGATGTTCCAGTCCAGCACCAGGCACACATCGTAGAGCCGGTCGGCGCGCCGCATCCGTTCATGGCTGGCGCCGTAAGGGATCTTCACCGGCCGATTGTAGTTGCGGTCGTCCGGCACCTCGCACCAGCCGAGATCCGGGCCGATCGGCGCCATCGCCAGCCCCGTCCGGCGGCCGCCGGGAAACTGGTCGTTGCGGAAATAGCCTGACAATATCCGCATCGCAGCCAGTGGCGTCGCGCCGTCGCCCTCACGCTTGCTGGCGGAAATGCCGCCGCGCCCGAGGGCGCAGGGAAACACCGTTTGGCCGGCTTGCAGCAATCCCTGCGCAGGGTTGCCGGGCCTCGCACGCACAACCAGGACATGCAGCCCCTTCGGCAAAAATTCGCCTGCCGCATTGCGCGCGCGTTTTTTCTTGTATGATTGTCTCACGGAACAAATCACTGTGAACGACTGTTGCGCCGGTGAGCTTCCGCATAAATGGGGGGAGGTCAACTGAATATTCTTTTTAAAACAACGGATTGATCATGACATCACGCACCATTCTGATCGTTGACGACGACGACGACCTGCGAGCCACCCTCGTCGAGCAACTGGCGCTCTACGAGGAATTCGACGTCCAGCAGGAAGCCACTGCCGCAAAAGGCGTCGCCACGGCGCGCGGCGGCCTTGTCGATCTGCTCATCATGGACGTCGGCCTGCCAGACATGGACGGTCGCGAGGCGGTGAAGATCCTGCGCAAGGGCGGCTATAAGGCCCCGATCATCATGCTGACCGGCCACGACACCGATTCCGACACCATTCTGGGGCTCGAGGCCGGCGCCAACGATTACGTCACCAAGCCTTTCCGCTTCGCGGTGCTCTTGGCGCGCATCCGTGCGCAGTTGCGCCAGCACGAGCAGAGCGAGGACGCCACCTTCTCGGTCGGCCCCTACACCTTCAAGCCCAGCCAGAAGCTTTTGATCGATCCGCGCGGCGCCAAGGTGCGGCTGACCGAAAAGGAAGCCTCGATCATCAAATATCTCTATCGCGCCGACCAGAAGGTGGTAACGCGCGACGTGCTCTTGGAAGAAGTGTGGGGTTACAATTCCGGCGTCACCACCCACACGCTGGAAACCCATGTCTACCGGCTGCGCCAGAAGATTGAGCGCGATCCTTCCAATGCCGAAATTCTTGTGACAGAAAGCGGCGGCTACAAGCTGGTTCCTTAAACATTTCATGATCTAGAGCGATTCCAGGAAAAGTGTGAAAGCGGTTTTCCGATCGGAATTGCGTCGAACCAAACAGATAGGCGGTCGGGCGGGATTGCCTCGGGTACGATCCTGATGCTGGAGGGTGATGGATCGGCTCGCTGCACGCATCGCACGATGCGTGATTGAAAGTTGGAGTGCGCGCTCCCGCAAGGAGACGGCGCTCCAAAGGAGGGACTGGACTGACCGCTCGGGGACACAGCTAGCATGGCGCTGGATGACGACATCCGCATCCTGTCCGCCGTGAAGCTTTTTCAGGGCTTCACGCAGGAACAGTTGCGCCTGCTGGCCTTCGGCGCCGAGACCACTTTTCTGCAGGCCGACCACAAGCTCTACCGCGAGGATGACGTGGCCGACTCGGCCTATATCGTCGTCAGCGGGCGCATAGTCCTCTATCGCGAGCAAGGCACCGGCGAACGCGTCCCGATCGGCACGGCAGGCCCCGGCGCCATGCTCAGCGAACTGGCCCTTATCGCCGACACCAACCGGCTGACCAGCGCCTCGGCCGCGATCGATTCGGAAGTTATCCGCTTGAGCCGAAAGATGTTTCGCCGCATCCTCGAGGAATATCCGGAGCTCGCGGTGCAGCTGCATGAGCGCATCCTGGAGGAATTCCAAGAGATGATCGCCCGCATCGAGGAGCTCGCGCCACGGTTTACGGAATAGACGCGCCGCAGCGTCTCTGCCGATTGATAGCGCTCAATCCAATTCAAACTTAGCGATGACCGGCACATGGTCCGACGGCTTCTCCCAGCCGCGCGCCGCCTTGACAATCTCGTAACCGGCAAAGCTCGGCACCAGATTGGCGGACGACCAGATATGGTCGAGCCGCCGGCCGCGGTCCGATGCTTGCCAGTCCTTCGCGCGGTAGCTCCACCAGGTGTAGAGCTTTTGCTCGGCCGGCACGTTGAGCCGCATCAGGTCAACCCAGCCGCCGGCCCGCCGCATCGCCTCGAAGTTTTCGGTCTCGACCGGCGTGTGGCTGACGACGTTGAGCAATTGCTTGTGCGACCACACGTCATGCTCCTGCGGCGCGATGTTGAGGTCGCCCACCAGGATCGAGGCATCGTGCTCGCTCGCCGGCACGCTGTTCATCTCATAGACGAAATCGAGCTTGTGGCGGAATTTCCGGTTGATCTCCGGGTCGGGCTCATCGCCGCCGGCCGGAACGTAGAAATTGTGCAGCAGAATCGACCTGCCGCCGGCCTGGACCCTGACCGAGAGATGCCGGCTGTCGTCGATCTCGCAGAAACGCCGCTTCTCGACCAGCGCGATCGGCCGGCGCGCGACCGTCGCCACGCCGTGATAGCCTTTCTGGCCGTGGAACAGGATGTGCTGGTATCCGGCCTTGCGGAAAGCCTTTTCCGGAAACAGCTCGTCCGGGACCTTGGTTTCCTGCAGGCAGAGCACGTCCGGCGCGTGCTCCTTGAGCAGCCGCTCGACGATCGGCATGCGCAGACGCACCGAGTTGATGTTCCAGGTGGCTATGGTGAAGGGCATTCAGGCAGGTCCGGCAAAAGATCGCCGATCTACTGCCAGCCACGCGCCATAAAGACAAGCCGGCCCGCGCTGCAAGCCGGCCCTGCCCTGAATATGGGCGGACCTACCGCGTCTTGGTATTGAGCTCGCGGTTCGCCGTATAGTCGATGGCGAAGGTGCCGTCCGGAATGGAGACGCCTTCCTTGACGTTGAAGATCATCACCGTCGTGTCCTTGCCCTGCGCGTCGGTGATCGTCCACTGGCGCAGTTCATAGGTCTTCGGATCAAACATCATGGTGATCTTGGCGTTGCCGAACACCGACTTGTCGGAGAGTTGGATGGTGGTGAGGTCGTCTTCTTCCTTGACGGCCTTCACGCGCCCGCCGGAGAGATCGATCCGGTCGTCGAGCAAAAGCTTCAAGGGCGTCTTCGACAGCGGATAGAGGTCGGAGGTGTTCAGCTTCTTGTTGAGGATGACGACCGACTTGCCGTCCGAGATCACCCGGAAATTCGACGATCCGTCATAGTTGAAACGGATTTTGCCGGGACGTTCGAGGAAGAACTTGCCGCCGGTCTGCTCGCCCTTCGGGCCGAACTGCACGAATTCGCCGCTCATCGATTTGACCGAGGAAAAATGGTCGGCGATCTTTTGCGCCGCCGGCGGAACGGCGGCCTGAGCCAAGGCCAGAAGTTGGAAGCCCGGCACGACATTGATGGCGGCGGCGCCCGCAAGCACCAGGCCAAGGCCGAGCAGCTGTCGGCGGGTCGGAGCGAAATCTGTCTGGGTCTTCATGCCGTTCACTTCCTGTGATTTGCCTTGGTCGCAGTCTTTGGACCGCCAGTTGGGCCTAAGTTTGGCGGGTCGCACGGCGCTTGGTCGCATCAACGCGCCAGAGGGTTCAAAGTTGCCGGCCGCCTCCCGTGGACGTCGCCGCTCTAGAACTTATCGTCCTCGGTGGGAACGAGAATCTCGCGTTTGCCGGCGTGGTTGGCCGGGCCGACGATGCCTTCCTTCTCCATCTTTTCGATGATTGACGCCGCGCGGTTGTAGCCGATGCCCAGCCGGCGCTGGATGTAGCTGGTCGAGGCCTTGCCGTCGCGCAGCACCACGGCCACCGCCTGATCGTAGGGATCGTCGGAATCCTCGAAATTGCCGCCCCCACCGCCGCCGCCGGAACCGCCCCGGCCCGAGGCGCCGTCCTCATCGTCTTCCTCGTCATCCTCGGTGATGGCGTCGAGATACTCCGGCACGCCCTGCAGTTTGAGATGGCCGACGATCCGTTCGACCTCGTCGTCCGAGACGAAGGGACCGTGGACACGCTGGATGCGGCCGCCGCCCGCCATGTAGAGCATGTCGCCCATGCCGAGCAGCTGCTCGGCGCCCTGCTCGCCCAGGATGGTGCGGCTGTCGATCTTCGACGTTACCTGGAATGAGATGCGGGTGGGGAAATTGGCCTTGATGGTGCCGGTGATGACGTCGACCGACGGGCGCTGCGTCGCCATGATGACATGGATGCCGGCGGCGCGCGCCATCTGCGCCAGGCGCTGCACCGCGCCTTCGATGTCCTTGCCGGCCACCATCATCAGGTCGGCCATTTCGTCGATGATGACGACGATATAGGGCATCGGCTCGAGGTCGAGATCCTCCGTCTCGTAGATCGCCTCGCCCGTCTGGCGGTCGAAGCCGGTCTGCACGGTGCGCGAGATTTTCTCACCCTTCTTCTCGGCCTGGCTGACGCGAGCGTTGAAGCCGTCGATATTGCGCACGCCGACCTTGGACATCTTGCGGTAGCGGTCTTCCATCTCGCGCACCGTCCATTTCAGCGCCACCACGGCCTTCTTCGGATCGGTGACGACGGGCGTGAGCAGATGCGGGATGCCGTCATAGACCGAGAGCTCGAGCATCTTCGGATCGATCATGATCAGCCGGCATTCCTGCGGGGTGAGCCGGTAGAGCAGCGACAGGATCATCGTGTTGATGGCGACCGACTTGCCCGAGCCGGTGGTGCCGGCGACCAGCACATGCGGCATCTTGGCGATGTCGACGATGACCGCCTCGCCGTTGATGGTCTTGCCGAGCGCCAAGGCGAGCTTCGCCTTGGTGGTTTCAAAGTCGCGGCTCGCCATGATCTCTCGCAGATAGACTGTCTCGCGCTTGGCATTCGGCAGTTCGATGCCGATGGCGTTGCGGCCGGGCACGACGGCGACGCGGCAGGCGATCGCGCTCATCGAGCGGGCGATGTCGTCGGAAAGGCCGATGACGCGCGAGGATTTGATGCCGGGCGCAGGTTCCAGCTCATAGAGGGTGACGACCGGGCCCGGGCGGACATGGATGATCTCGCCCTTGACGCCGAAATCCTCGAGCACGCCTTCGAGCAGCCTTGCGTTCTGCTCCAGCGCGTCCTTCGACAGGCTAGGGTCTTTCGCCACGTTCTTCGGTTCGGACAGGAAATGCAGCGACGGCATCTCGAACGTGCCGGAGCCGATGAGCGAGGTCTGCGCCTCGCGCTGAACGCGTGCGCCTTGCACCGGGCGCGGCGCAGGCGCCTCCACGCGCGTCGCCGCGTCCGAGCGGAAGTTGCGCACATTGGCGCGGCGCTGGACCGGCTCTTCGTCGTCGAAGTCGTCGAGATCGGCCTCTTCGTCGTCGAAGTCATTGTCGTCCACCGGATCGACCGAAGCGCTGCGGTCGTTGACCATTGCGGCGAAGAATTCCGGCTCGACGCGGGCGCGGCCGCCGGGGCTCATCCTGGATTCGGCGTACTCGGCCGATTCGACCCGTTCGGCGGCGCGGCGCCAGGCGCTGGCCCGCGGCTCAATCTGAGGCTCGAACTCGTCACGCTCCTGCCTGCGGCGCGCGGCACGCCGATGCATCCATGCACGGAACGACAGCCACCAATGGGTGATGGCGCCGAGCGCAAGAATCCCTTCGTCGCCCTCGTCTTCATCCTCATCGAAGAGCAGATCGTCCTGCTCGCGCGGTTCCGGCTCGGCGGCGCGCTCCATGACGGCAAAGCCGTTCTCGCGCGCGATCAGCGCTGAGCCATAGGCGAACAGCCAGAGCGCCGGCGTGGCAAGCACAGCGGCGATGATGGTGGCGAAAAGGCCCTTCGGATAGCCGCCGACGGCGATGCCCGGGATCTTCAGCACCATATCGCCGAACACGCCGCCGAGACCGGTCGGCAGCGGCCAGGTGTTGGGCGGCGTCACGCAGCCGGCGATCGCCGCGGCAAGCAGCGCGAAGCCGAACCAGGCAAGCCCGCGCTTGCCCAGCCTGTCGACGCCGCGGGCGGAGAAGAGCAGAAAGCCCCAGATCACCGCCGGCACCAGCCCGGCGACGGCGGCAAGGCCGAAGAACTGCATGGCAAGGTCGGAAAACACCGCGCCCGCATAGCCCATGGCGTTGGTGACGAGATTGTTGGTGGCGTGCGAGAAGCTTGGATCGGCGACGTTCCAGGTAGCGAGGCTGGCGACGCCGAAAGCGGTCAACACGAACATCCCGGCGCCGACCAGGCGCCCAACCTGCCGCCGCGCGAACGCCTGGATGCCGTGCCCCGTATCGGTCAGCGCGAGCGGTGCTGAAGCGCCTGAACGCATGCCTCTTCCCCGTGTGTCGATGCCTGGCCGGATGCGTGACGCATGCCGGGAGATTCGTCTCCCAGACTATCGGCGGGAAGGTTAAGGGCGCATTAACCATGGCCTTTTACCGAGATGCTCCCCGGAAAGGAGATGGCGGGCCCATGAAGCCCGCCATCTCTCATTGGCAAAGACGAAACGGTCAGGCCCGTAAGGACCCGACCTGCCGCAAATCACTTATGGCCGGCGTACTGCATCAGGTTGGCGCAGAATTCGGCATGCGGCTTGCTCATCGCCGCGTCCTGGCACTCCTTCATCATCGCGTCCTGCTTGTCTTTTGCTGTCGTCGCCCAGGCGGCCTTGAAATCGGCCTCGGACTTCATGGTCTTCATGCTGGAATCGGTGAAGAACGGGGCCATGTTGTCAGGCGAGTCGAGCGCGCCAGCAAGTGCAACACCGCTGACCATCGACAGAGCCATTGCTCCCAGGAAGATGTTCTTGCAGTTCATTGGTCGGTTCCTTCCCTGATATTTGGCGACACCACGATGGCGGTCGCAATCCCAGTACGGAACCGGAAGGGCGGACGTTTCACACATTCGCGATCAAGTGAATGTGATCGAAACGCTCCATGCTCATATCCCAGAAAAAAGGAGGCCCGGAAGATCTTCCGGGCCTCAAGGCGTGAGCCCCTTTCGAGAGCATCACGACGGGATCTTGGGAGTAAATCGGGAAAGCCGCGCCGCGGCTTTCCTTGATGTCAGGACCGGCGGGAGAAGGATCCGCCGGCCCTGGCAGGGTCGGCCTTACGGCACGACTTCGCCGTGCTGGGTGACGTCGAGACCCTCGACCTCTTCCTGGGTGCTCGGACGCAGGCCGACCAGCGCTTTGACGATGTAGAGGATCACCAAGGTGGCGACCGCCGTCCATACGATGGTGACAGCGACGCCGTATGCCTGCTTGCCGAGCGAGGCGCCCGACGACAGGCTGTTGATCGCCGGATCGGCGAGCACACCGGTCAGCAGTGCGCCGACGATGCCGCCGACGCCGTGGACGCCGAAGGCGTCGAGTGAATCGTCATAGCCCATGGCGTGCTTGAGCTTGACCGCCGACAGGTAGCAGACGACGCCGGCGATGATGCCGACGAAGAAGGCGCCGGTCGGGTTGACGAAGCCGGAAGCAGGCGTCACCGCGACAAGGCCCGCGACAGCGCCCGAGATGATGCCGAGCACCGAAGGCTTCTTGGCGACGATCCATTCGGCGAACATCCAGGCCAGCGCCGCCGCGGCGGTGGCGACCTGCGTGTTCAACATCGCAGCGCCGGCGAGGCCGTCGGCCGCCAGTTCCGAACCGGCATTGAAGCCGAACCAGCCGACCCACAGCAGCGAGGCGCCGATCACCGAATAGACCAAGTTGTGCGGCGCCATGTTGGTGGTGCCATAGCCCTCGCGCTTGCCGAGAACGAGCGCGCAGACCAGGCCCGCGACACCGGCATTGATATGGACGACCGTGCCGCCGGCGAAATCGAGCACCCCGGCGGTGGCGAGGAAGCCGCCGCCCCATACCCAGTGCGCGACCGGCGCGTAGACGACCAGCAGCCACAGCGCCATGAAGATGAGCAGCGCCGAGAACTTCAAGCGTTCGGCGAAGGCGCCGGCGATCAGCGCCGGGGTGATGATGGCGAAGGTCATCTGGAACATCGAGAAGACGAATTCAGGGATGTTCGCCACACCGGGCGCCCACAGCGAGGAAGTGGTGATGCCGTGGTGAAAGAATTTCGAGGCACCGCCGATAAACTTGTTCATGCCGCCGCCGTCGGAGAAGGCCAGCGAGTAGCCGAACATGAACCACAGCACCGTCACCAGGCAGGTGATGGCGAAGCTCTGCATGATGGTGGCGAGCACGTTCTTCTTGCGCACCATGCCGCCGTAAAACAGCGCCAGGCCCGGGATGGTCATCATCAGCACCAGCGCCGTCGAGGTCAGCATCCAGGCGGTGTTGCCGGTGTCGAGCGCGGGCGCCGGGGCGGCCGGCGCTGCGGCGGTGGCTGCCGGGGCGGCCTCCTGCGCGAAGGCGGCGGCGGTGCTGAACGCTACGAAAGCGAGCGCAGCGGCCGCGCGTCCCGTCGTCTTCAAGGGGGAAGGAATATTCATTGAACTCTCCGTTGGAATAGCTGGTCGCCGCTCAGAGCGCGTCGGTGTCTGTTTCGCCGGTGCGGATGCGCACCGCCTGGTCGATGCCGAAGACGAAGATCTTGCCGTCGCCGATCTGGCCGGTCTTGGCGGCGGAGCTGATGGCTTCGACGGCCTTGTCGACCATGTCGGCGCCGACGGCGACCTCGATCTTGATTTTGGGCAGGAAGCTGACCGCGTATTCGGCGCCGCGATAGATTTCCGTATGTCCCTTCTGACGCCCGTAGCCTTTGACTTCGGTGACGGTCAGGCCCTGGATGCCGACGGCGGTGAGCGCTTCGCGCACCTCGTCCAGCTTGAACGGCTTGATGATTGCCATCACGATTTTCATAAGGTTTCACCCTTTGCTGTTGCGGTCCCCCGCGTTTGCACACCTTCACCGATCCCGAGGAGAGCCGGAGAGTGCAGGACAGGATTCAAGCTCCGTGCCAATTGCCGAAGCAGGGCATTAACCTGTTGTAAACACACGGGGTCCGCAGCCCTTGCTCAACAAACGGGCGCAGGGCCGCAATGGCTCATGATTAAAAAATGGGCAAAATTTGGAAAATGCCTGCTTTCTAGGCTTGCCTCGAAGCCGGCTCAGCGTTTCAGCCGGATGAGGCCTTCCTGCGCGACCGAGGCGATCAGCGTTCCGTCGCGCGCGAACAGCGATCCGCGGGTGAAACCGCGCGAGCCTTGCGTGGAGGGGCTGTCCTGCGTGTAGAGGATCCAGTCGTCCAGCGAATGACTGCGGTGGAACCACATGGCATGGTCGAGGCTGGCCGCCTGGATGTCGCGATCGAAGATGGCGCGGCCATGCGCGAAGGTCGAGGTGTCGAGCAGCGTCATGTCGGAGAGATAGGCAAGAACCGCCGCCTGCGTGGCGCGGTCTTCCGGCACCGGGCCCGTGGTGCGGATCCAGATATTTTGCTCCGGCTCCAGCTTCTCGCGGCTGGTATAGTGCTTGAGCATTACCGGCTTCATCTCGATCGGCCGGTCGCGCTCCCAGTAGCGCTTGATGCCTTCCGGCACCGCTTCGCCGAACTTGCCGAGCAGCTCGCGCTGCGACAGAAGGGTGTCGGGCGCCGGCACGTTGCGTGGCATCGGCAGCTGATGCTGCAGCCCGACCTCGTCCTGCTGGAACGAGGCTTCCAGCGAGAAGATCGCCTGCCCATGCTGGATCGCCACCACCCGGCGCGTGGTGAAAGAGCCGCCGTCGCGGATGCGGTCGACCTCATAGACGATCGGAACCTTGGTGTCGCCGGGCCGCATGAAATAGCCGTGCAGCGAATGCACATGGCGCCCGGGCTCGACAGTGCGCTGGGCGGCGACCAGCGCCTGAGCGATCGTCTGGCCGCCGAACACGCGCTGCCAGTCGAGCTTGGGGCTGCGACCACGATACAGGTTGTGTTCGAGCTGCTCGAGGTCGAGAATGTCGAGAAGCTCGTCCATGGCCGCCGTCATGTTCCACCTCCCTTGAAGATGTGTCATGGCGGGTTTCGGACAGGAGAGCCGGGCAGTCAAGCTGCAACGGCCGCCGCGGTGGCCGGAGGCCGCGAAAGGAAAGTGCCATGGTCGACCGCAAGGCGGATGCAGCGGACAAAACCTCGGTGGACGTGCTGGTGGCGGGCGCCGGTTACGTCGGCCTTGCCGCGGCCGTGTCGCTGAAGCAGGCGCGACCGAGCCTTGCCGTCGCCATTGTCGATGCGGCACCTGCCGGCGTCTGGCAGAAGGACGGCCGCGCCTCGGCGATCGCCGCCGCGGCCTGCCGCATGCTGGAGCAGCTCGGCGTCTGGGACGAGATCGCGCCCGAGGCGCAGGCTATCACCGAGATGATCATCACCGATTCGCGCGCCGCCGATCCGGTGCGCCCGGTGTTTTTGACCTTCGACGGCGAGGTGGCGCCCGGCGAACCCTTCGCCCATATGGTGGCCAACCGGGTCCTCAACGGCGCGCTGCGCTGCCGCGCCGAAAAACTCGGCATCGACGTCATCGAAGGCATGGCTGTCAGCGCCTTCGACACGAACGGCGCCGGCATCACCGTGCATCTGGCCGACGGCGCCGCGCTTAAGGCCTGCCTCCTGGTCGCCGCTGACGGCGTCAATTCGAAGCTGCGCGACATGGCCGGCATCAGGACGGTAAAATGGGAATACGGCCAGTCCGGCATCGTCTGCACGGTCGCGCATGAGCGCCCGCACAATGGCCGCGCCGAGGAACATTTTTTGCCCGCCGGCCCCTTCGCCACCTTGCCGCTGAAGCCTGAGGAGGACGGCACCAATCGCTCCTCGATCGTCTGGGTTGAGCGCACGGAAGACGCGCAGAAGCTGGTCGAGGGCGACGAGTTCGTCTTCGAGCATGAGCTGGAGCAGCGCTTTGGGCTGAAGCTCGGCGAGATACGAGTCGCCGACAAGCCGCGCGCCTGGCCGCTCGGCCTGATCCTTGCGCGCGCCTTCGTCGCACCGCGCATCGCGCTCGCCGGCGATGCGGCGCACGGCATCCATCCGATCGCCGGTCAGGGCCTCAATCTCGGCTTCAAGGATGTCGCAGCACTTGCCGAAGTGGTGGTCGAGGCTGACCGGCTCGGCCAGGACATCGGCGCGCTCGACGTGCTCGAGCGCTACCAGCAATGGCGCCGCTTCGACACGCTGCAGATGGGCGTCACCACCGACGTGCTGAACCGCCTGTTTTCCAACGACATCGGCCCGCTGCGCGCCGTGCGCGACATCGGCCTCGGCCTCGTCGAGCGCATGCCGAAGCTCAAGGACTTCTTCATCCGCCAGGCGTCTGGCCTGTCAGGCGACACGCCGCGGCTATTGAAGGGCGAAGCGATCTAGCGCCTAGCAATTGGCCGGTGCCTACGCGACGTCGTCATCCACGGCGGGAGCGGGAGCGAAGCGGACGCGAAGACCCGAGGATCCATGCCGTGACCTTGGTCGAAGAATGCCGCCGAGCAGAATTCTGCACCGCTGCAACGCTTATAGGTAAGGGAATGGATTCTATGGTCTGCGCCGCGCCGCTTCGCTCCTTGCTCCGCCATATAATGAGGATGCGAGAGGCGTTTCGGCCAATCACGAAGGTAGGCGATCCGGCCGCCACTGCTTCAGCTTAATTGACCTCAAAACCCAGCTTCTGCCGCAGCCTCACCATCCGCTGGTCGGCGATCCGCAGGCGTTGCTCGCCGCCCTGTGCCACCCGGTTCAGCATGCTGAGCAGATCGTCCCGTTCGTGCGGCTCGAGGCGCTCGCGCAGGAACGGCGCCAGCTTGTCGATGACGATCGTGGTGTCGTCGACCTGCGCGGCCGCCCATTTGGCGTAGACGACGGCCTCGTCGGTTTTCTTAGGGTTGTCGGCAATCTGCGCGATCACCTCACGGATGACGGCTTCGCGCTGCGGCAGGATCGGGCCATGTTCCGAAACGATCGCGGTGATCAGCGTCGCGGCGGCCACGACCGGATCGTCGATCGCCGTCAGCGGCGAAAGTGCCGCCTGTTTGCGCAGCTTCTTGCGGCGGATATTGCCCTGCACGCGGCCGATAACGTCGGCGACCTCGCTGGCCGCCTCGTTCATCGCCTTCAGCCGGTACCACCAGATGGCCGCCACGCCGAGCAGGCCAAGCATAGCGAGCAGAAAAGGCATGCCGAATTCCCCCGAAACTGCGGCAACGATAGAAGAAGTACAGCATCGCTTCAACTCGCGACAATTGCGGCGATGAACAAACCGCTAATAGCTCCGGGTCATGACCCCGGTATGTCGTAGACAGCCCTGACCTCGACGGTGCCGAGCTCGGCCAGCGGAATGCCGTCTGCGATCGCCATCGCCTCGTCGAGATCCGCGGCCTCGATCATGACGAAGCCGAGCAGCTGTTCTTTCGTCTCGGCGAACGGCCCGTCGGTAACCAGCCGCTTGCCCTTGCGACGCCTGAGCGACTTCGACATCTTCACCGGCTGCAGCGCCTGCGCGATGATCAGCTTGCCTTGTCGATCGAGTTCCCTGTCATAGGCGAGCGAATCGGCGTCGAGCTTGGCGGATCGTTCCGGCGTGAGCGCGAAGAGGTCCTTTTCCTCGCCGTAGACCAGCAGGACATATTTCATTGTCAGTTCCCTTCCTGCGATGAACCATAGGAGGCGACCGCGATGCTGTCAGCCTTGCTTCTGGCCGCCGCATGATCGAGCAGGCATGCCGCAATCCCGATTATGGCCACGGCCGCCGCCAGCCGGCCGAGGCCGAAGGCCGGGGGATCCAGCCAGAACTCTTCCGGTCGCTGCACCCTTCCGCCGGGGCGCCTCCAAAGTGCGAAAAACAGATTGTCCATCTTCAACCTCCTTCGGCCCCGAACTTCGTGGCCGCCCCCAGGACGGTCCGGCCGCCGGGAAGTCGACATTCTGCACGCGCTTTTTTTGAGAATTTTTTCGCGGGCGTCGACCCAATCGTGCCATGGTCTTCCGGCGCGCTCGCGCTATAGTTCAGCGGAACGCCGGCGCCCGCCGGCGCGAACCCCGACAAGCCAGGAGGACTTCATGGACCGCACCGCAAACGCCGTCTGGAAAGGCAATCTTAAAGAGGGCAAAGGCACGCTGGAGACGCAGAGCGGGACTCTGAAGGGCATACCCTATTCCTTCAAGGCGCGCTTCGAGGATGAGAGCGGCAAATCCGGCACCAATCCGGAAGAGCTGATCGCCGCCGCCCATGCCGGATGCTACGCCATGCAGCTGTCGCATTTCCTCGCCGAGAACGGCACCCCGGCCACCGCGCTCGACTCCAAGGCTGTTGTGACACTGGTGCCCGGCACCGGCATAATCGGCAGCGCCATCACCATGGTCGGCAAGGTCCCGGGCATCGATGCGGCAAAGTTCCAGGAACTGGCCGAGAAGGCCAAGGCCGAGTGCCCGGTCTCAAAGGCGCTCGGCGCCATCAAAGTCTCGCTGGACGCCAGGCTGGGCTGACGTAGGCTGCGCGGGGCAGCGATCCTTCGCGCCCCCCTTTGCCCTGCCGGGCATCTCCCCCACGAGGGGGGAGATCGGCTATCGCGCCGGCTTTGGCCAGTCACCGACGCCGCATGAACGAGCGAAGCGCTGGAACTGCCAATCTCCCCCTTGTGGGGGAGATGTCCGGCAGGACAGAGGGGGGGCGCTGTCCCGCCATCATCTCACGCTAGCCGCCCAGCGCCTCGATCTTCGCCCGCAACGAAGCAACCTCTTCCTCCAGAGCCCGCACCCGCGCTTCGAGATCGGAAGCGTCGGAGGATTGCGGCGGTTCCCATGGCGCTGCCGCCGCTGATGCTTCCACCGGACCGCTGAGCAAATGCACATACCGCTCCTCGCGCTGCCCGGGCGCACGTTCGAGCAGCAGAATGAGCGGTGGCCGGCGGCCGATGAGGAGGTCGAGATTATCGCGAAGCTCTTCGATCGACCCGAAGCGTGCCATGCGCTCAGAACGGGCGAGCAGCTCATGCGCCGTCTGCGCGCCGCGCAGAAGCAGCAGACCGACGATCGCGATCTGCGGCGTGGTCAGCGAAAAGCGCTGCGCCATCAGATGCTCGTAACGCTCGACGCGCGAAGCAAAAGCCTGGCGCACCAGACCCTTCTGTTCGAGCGAGCTGAGCGCGCGCCTAACGTCGGTCAGCTCCAGCGCCATCACCGGCTCGCGCGCCGTCTTCTGGTTTGCCGCGGCATGCGCACCGTTCAGCGTCAGCGGATAGACGTCCGGCGTCAGCTCCTTCTTCTCGATCAGCGAGCCGAGCACGCGGGCTTCGACGGAAGAGAGGACGGGGAGATCGGTCATTGGGGTTGGCTTTTCGATAAGGTCGGTTCTCCGGGTACCGATTTTGACAGAAATCGGATCGCCGCGACAAGGCAGAACCTTCGGAACGTCGGCGGGACAGCGCCCCCCTCTGTCCTGCCGGACATCTCCCCCACTTGGGGGGAGATCAGCAGCTTCGCCGACGGCGCTCATCCTTCAACGTTGGCGATTGGCGAAAGCCGCGATGACAGCCAATCTCCCCACCCGTGAGGGAGATGGCCGGCAGGCCAGAGGGGGGCGCGAAGAATCGCTGCGTACGAACTTGAGCCGCTAAACTCTAGACGCGCCGCTCCACCATCATCTTCTTGATCTCCGCGATCGCCTTCGCCGGATTGAGCCCCTTCGGGCAAGTTTGCGCGCAGTTCATGATGGTGTGACAGCGATAGAGCCGGAACGGATCCTCGAGATTGTCGAGCCGCTCGCCGGTCGCCTCATCGCGGGAATCGATCAGCCAGCGATAGGCCTGCAGCAGCGTTGCCGGGCCGAGATAGCGCTCGCCGTTCCACCAGTAGCTCGGGCACGAGGTCGAGCAGCAGGCGCACAGGATGCACTCATAGAGCCCATCGAGCTTCTCGCGGTCTTCATGGCTTTGCAGCCATTCCTTGGCGGGCGTCGGCGAGACCGTCTTCAGCCAGGGCTCGATCGAGGCATGCTGGGCATAGAAGTTGGTGAGGTCGGGCACGAGGTCCTTGATCACCGGCATATGCGGCAGCGGATAGATCTTCACCGCGCCGGAAATGTCTTCGGCGCCCTTGGTGCAGGCGA
Source organism: Mesorhizobium sp. AA23 (assembly GCF_001672435.1). Classification (NCBI taxonomy): domain Bacteria; kingdom Pseudomonadati; phylum Pseudomonadota; class Alphaproteobacteria; order Hyphomicrobiales; family Phyllobacteriaceae; genus Mesorhizobium; species Mesorhizobium sp. AA23. The sequence goes on along the minus strand of NZ_LYTP01000010.1, from coordinate 11,147 downwards.
GCGTGTTCGAGCCGTCGATGTTCATGGCGCAGGACCCGCAAATGCCTTCGCGGCAGGAGCGGCGCAGCGTCAACGTCGGGTCGATCTTGTTCTTGATCCACAGCAGCGCGTCGAGCACCATCGGCCCGCAATCGTCCATGTCGACGAAATAAGTGTCCATGCGCGGATTCTCGTCGTCGTCCGGCGACCAGCGGTAGATGCGGTATTCGCGCAGATTGGTGGCGCCCTCCGGCTTCGGCCAGGTCTTGCCCTGCTGGACTTTCGAATTCTTGGGAAGCGTGAGTTCGACCATTACCTGCGGTCCTTTCGGATGACGAGCTTCAGCCCGGACCAGATTTCGTTGAGGGCCGCGACCTTGACGTCGACAAGGTCGCGCTTGAGCGCCTCGGCGCGGATGACGTCCTCGGTGACGTCGGTCGGCACGTTCGAAGCCTTCTTCGGCCAGGAGACCCAGACCATGCCGTCGCGCTTGATCGCCGTCTCGATGCCGGCCAGGCCGTCCTCGATCTCGGCGCGCTGCCGGGTGAAAGCGTGCACGGCATCGTATTTCCGGTTGCCCGAGATCGCCGACCAGTTGGGCACTCGGTCGACCCCGGCAAACGCGACGGCCCCAGCCAACTCGTCGAGCTCCGGCGGCAGCGCGATGAAGGCGGCGACCATGCCGTCCTTCAGGCCGAGCTTGGCCGGAAGGGGCGTGCCGGAATATCCCGCGGCCGCCAATGCCATGTCAGTAGACCCTGGCCTTTGGCGCGATCTTGGCCAGGCTGATGCCGCCATCCTTTTCCGCCAGCAGCGGGTCGGTGTGCACCGGGCGGTAGGAAAGCGTCACCTTGCCGTCCTCGCCGACGTGGGCCAGCGTGTGCTTGCGCCAGTTGGCGTCGTCGCGCGCCGAGAAATCCTCTCGCGCATGCGCGCCGCGGCTCTCCTTGCGCGCCTCGGCGCCGTAGACCGTGGCGATGGCATTGACCATCAGGTTTTCGAGCTCCAGCGTCTCGACCAGGTCCGAGTTCCAGATCATCGAGCGGTCGAAGACCTTGACGTCCTTGAGCTCGCTCCAGATCTGCGAAACGCGCTTGCAGCCATTTTCCAGCGATTCCTGCGTGCGGAACACCGCTGCGTCTTCCTGCATCGCCCGCTGCATCTTTTCGCGCAGCGCCGCGGTCGGGGTCGAGCCGCTGGCGTGGCGCAGCTTGTCGAAGCGGTCCATGATCTTGTCGATCGATTCCTGATTGGGCGACGGAATCGCCGACTTGCGATCGATCACCTGGCCGGCGCGGATTGCGGCCGCGCGGCCGAACACGACGAGATCGATCAGCGAGTTGGAGCCGAGCCGGTTGGCGCCATGCACGGAGGCGCAGCCGGCCTCGCCCACCGCCATCAGGCCGGGCGACACGCGGTCGGGGTTGTCGAAGCTCGGGTTGAGCGCCTCGCCCCAATAATTGGTCGGCACGCCGCCCATATTGTAGTGGACCGTCGGCAGCACCGGGATCGGCTCCTTGGTCAGGTCGACGCCGGCGAAGATCTTGGCCGATTCCGAGATGCCCGGCAGCCGCTCGTGCAGCACCGCCGGATCGAGATGGTCGAGATGCAGGAAGATGTGGTCCTTGTTCTTGCCGACGCCGCGGCCCTCGCGGATCTCCAGCGTCATGCAGCGCGAGACCACGTCGCGCGAGGCGAGGTCCTTGGCCGACGGCGCGTAGCGCTCCATGAAGCGCTCACCCTCGGAATTGACGAGATAGCCGCCCTCGCCGCGCGCGCCTTCGGTGATCAGGCAGCCGGCGCCGTAGATGCCGGTCGGATGGAACTGCACGAACTCCATGTCCTGCAGCGGCAGCCCGGCCCGCGCGGCCATGCCGCCGCCGTCGCCGGTGCAGGTATGCGCCGAGGTGGCGGAGAAATAGGCGCGGCCATAGCCGCCGGTCGCCAGCACCACCATCTTTGCCGAGAAGCGGTGGATGGTGCCGTCGTCGAGGTTCCACGCCACCACGCCGGTGCATGTGCCGCCCGGCTCCATGATCAGGTCGAGCGCGAAATACTCGATGAAGAACTGCGCGTTGTTCTTCAGCGACTGGCCGTAGAGCGTATGCAGGATGGCGTGCCCGGTGCGGTCGGCGGCGGCGCAGGTGCGCTGAACCGGCGGGCCGTCGCCATAATTCATCATGTGGCCGCCGAACGGCCGCTGATAGATCTTGCCCTCTTCGGTGCGCGAGAATGGCACGCCGTAATGCTCGAGCTCATAGACGGCGGCCGGCGCCTCGCGCACCATGTATTCCATGGCGTCGACGTCGCCCAGCCAGTCTGAGCCCTTGACCGTGTCGTACATGTGCCACTGCCAGGAATCTGGGCCCATGTTGGAGAGCGAGGCGGCGATGCCGCCTTGCGCCGCGACCGTGTGCGAACGTGTCGGAAACACCTTGGTGATGCAGGCGGTGCGCAGCCCCTGCTCGGCCATGCCGAGCGTGGCGCGCAACCCGGCGCCGCCGGCGCCGACGATCACCACATCGAATTTGTGATCGACAAAGGTGTAGGCCGAAGCCGTGCTGGCTGTGTTTGCGCTGGCCAAGACGTCAGCCTCCGAATGCGAGTTTGAGCAGAGCGAAGAGCGAGGCGACGCCGACTGCTATTGAGAAGAATGTGTTGAGGGCGATCAGCGCCAGCTTCATGCCCTCGCCATGCACATAGTCCTCGATGATGACCTGCATGCCGATCCGCATGTGGTAGAGCGCGGAAATCAGCACCAACGACAGCACCAGCGCCACGAAGGGGTTCGCGAGCGACGCCCGCACTTCAGCATAGCCGTGGCCGTTGAGGGCGATCAGAAAGCCGACGAAGAACAGGATGAGCGGGATATTGGCCACCGCCGTCAACCGCTGGCGCCAGAAATGGCCGGTACCCTCACGCGCCGAACCAAGGCCGCGAACCTTCCCGAGCGGCGTGCGCATGTCCGAATTCTTTGCGGTCATCAGAGTGCCCCCCGCGCCATGTAGCCCGCGATCCAGATCAATAGCGTCAGCACGATCGAGCCGGCGAGCGTTGCCCATGCGATCCTCGAGGCGGTGTGTTTTTCGAGCCCGGCGCCGGTGTCCCAGACGAGATGGCGCAACCCGCCCAGCATGTGGTGCATCAGCGCCCAGGTGTAGCCGAACAGGACCAGCCGGCCGAGCCAGGAGCCGAAGGCCCAGTTGACCCAGTCGAACGCAGCCTGCGAACTCGACGCAGCGATCAACCAGGCCGCCACCAGGAGCGTGCCGAAATAGAGCGCGCCGCCGGTGATGCGATGGATGATCGACATCGTCATCGTGATCGGGGGCCTGTAGATCGTCAGGTGCGGCGAAAGCGGCCGTTCACGTCTGGCAATTGCGCGGGTGGCTGGTGATTTGCTCATGGCTCCCCCAGATCGGCGTTCCTGAGCCGCGAAGGATGCGGCTTTTGCCGCCACGACATAGGGCCTCGGATAGCGGGTTTCTAATGCGCTTTTTGCACCGCGTCAAAGCCGGAAAATCGTTTTGGAAACGTCATTTAGTCTGACAAAACGGGGAAATTCAGCTTCAATCGATTAGCGGCCGATCTGCAACCGGCGCAACGTCGCTGCAGTGCAATAAGATCCGTTATCTTTTGCAGCTCTGCGGCGTGGACCCCTTCTTCATCACCAGCGCCTCGCGACCGTCGATCACGATTGCGTCATGCGTCGCCGCTTCCTGGTAGCGGCTGGTTTGATTGGCGGGCGACGCTGGAAACACTTCGGCCGAGCCATCCGGCCCGAGCACGCGCAGCGAAGAGCCGAGATTTTGGATGGTGATCATGCCGCCATCGCCGCATCTGTAGGTGGCCGTTCCGACGCCGGCTCGCGGCATGGTCAAGTCGGTGGTGATTTTGGTTGCGGGTGGCGAAGCTGTTGCCGATGTCTTGGGCGCTGCGGCAGCTCCGGCCCCGGGAGCGACGGGTTGGCTGGTTGGAACGGGCGAGACTGTTGGCGATAAAGTATTCGCCGCCTTCGGCACGCCGTCCTGCGGCATACAGGCCGCAGCCGCAAGAAGCAGCGGAACAACGAGCGACACCCAAATCGCACGGCCAAACATCATGTGCTGCCCCTTTCGTGCGCGGCACGCTAGCCACGCAATGCGCCAAGATCAAGCTCGCCTGGGCCGGGGCGGGGCGATGGACGGAGTGGAGCCAAGGCGCCGAAATTAACCATGTTCATTAAGTTCCCCTCCTGAAGCCTGTCTGCCCCTTAACAAAGGTTAAGAAAGGGTTAATTTCCGATTCGCACGACGTTTGCAGGGCGATCCCGAGGGTCGCACCGTCCAAGGGAGAGCGACATGCGTTCGAATTCAGTGCGGGCAGGCCTGGCGGTCGCGACGCTGGCCGCACTTGCCACCGCCATTGCTGTGCCGGCCGAAGCCGGCCTGCGCCATCACGACCGCGTCTATGCCGATTCCTTCGGCAATCTCGTCATCGACAGCGCCGCCGGCTACAAGCGCATCATCGTCGGTGAGGGCAGGCACGCCAAGCAGCTCTCGAACTTCACCGGCGCCGGCCAGCCCGACGTCCTCTACGATTCCGACGCTGCCGGTGCCCCGGGCTGCTACCAGCCGCCGGTCTTCATCAAGGGCCGTTCCTATATGTACGGGCTCTCCGACGGCGAGATGCCCAACCTCAGCCCCTGCCGCTGACCGCCGCCGGGAATTGCCGGCGCGCGGTCCCGAGCGAGACGCGCACGCAGTCGCGGCCGGCATTCTTGGCTGCGTAAAGCGCTTCGTCGGCGCGCCGCAGCAGATCTGAAAAATCCTCGACCACGGCAAGCTCGGCGACGCCGAAGCTCGCGCTGCAGCGATGATCGGCGGGCAGGCCTTCGATCGGCAACCCGCCAAAGGCGCTGCGCGCGCCTTCCGCGAACAATCGCGCGGCAGCGAGGTTGGTACCGGGCAGGATGATGGCGAATTCCTCGCCGCCGATGCGGCCGGCGACGTGATGCTCGGCCGCCGCCTCGCGCAGCAAGCTCGCGAAGGTCTCGATGACACGATCGCCGCAGGCATGGCCGTAGCTGTCGTTGATCCTCTTGAAGTGGTCGAGGTCGGCGATGACCAGCGCCACCGGTGCGCCCCGGCGCACCGCATCGCGCAACGCCAGCTCGGCATGGCGTTCGAAACCGCCGCGGTTGAGGAGCCGCGACAGCGTGTCCGTCTCCGATTTCGACATCGCCTCGGCCAGCACGTCGCGCACCAGGATGGCGAGCGCGAGCAGCGCCAGCGCCAGACCGAACACGGTGCCAAGCGACTGCGACACCAGTGCATAACCCGTCTGCACATAGGATTGCGGATTGGCGCCCCAGCCGCCCAGCGCGCCGGCGATGAAAGGCTTTGATGCGAACTGCAGGGCGCTTGCCGCGAGCACGAGCATCAGGAGGTGATCGAGCCGCTCGAGCCGCTGCCTGGAGGACAGCACGATGCCAAGCGCGGTGCACTGCATGGCCGCATAAGGAAGCTGATAGGCCAACATGCGGGTGAGCGAGTATCGCGGCAGGTCCTGCACCAGATAGACGGCGGCCGAGGCCACGGCCAGGAAGACCAGCATCGGCGCCCAGGGCGGCGTCACGCCATATTTGTGGGCAAGCCCGCCGTTGAAAGCGATGGTTGCGCCGAGGAAGACAGCGAAGGCCATGACAACCGGCAGCCGGGCATCGGCAAAAGCGGGGATACTGAACTCGATGGCAAAATAGGCCATGCCGAGCAAATAGCCGAAAGCCAGCCAGCGCGCCGACACACGCCCGACGTCGTGGACGGCGATCGCCGCGAAGGTCGCGGCCAACAGCCCGGCGACGAGCAGATTGATCACCAGGATGAAATCAGCGCTGCCCCATGTTCCCTTCGAAGCCCCCCGGGCAGAAAACCATCGACGGGCGAAAAACACGTTAACGTCCGTCGCCTTCGGGCAGTGATGTTGGCTGTTGTCAGGTGCTCTGGAGCCTGCGATTATCAGCCGACGCTCACCGCTTCGGGCACGAAGGCGGTTTCGGGGCGCTCGTAGGAAAGGCGGACGCTGTCGCGGCCATTCCTCTTGGCCTTGTAGAGCGCCTCGTCGGCGCGCCGCATCAGCGGCGCCAGCCCTTCCGCGCCGCTGCGGGCCGCAACGCCGAAGCTCGCTGTCACCCTGGTGCCGGGCGGCAGGCCGTCGACGGCCCCGGCCGAATAGAAAGTGCGGATCGCTTCGGCGAAAAGGCGCGCCGCGGCGAGATCGCTGAGCGGCAGGAGCACGGCGAACTCTTCGCCGCCGATGCGGCCCGCAGCCCCGCGCGCGCCCGTGGCAAAGCGCAGCTTGGCAGCGAAGTCGGCAATCACTCGGTCGCCCGCCTCATGTCCGTGCTGGTCATTGAGCGCCTTGAAGTGATCGAGGTCGGCAAGCACCAGCGCGACGGGAAACCCGGCCTTGGCGCATTGATCGAGCAGCAGTGCTGCCCGGTCTTCGAAGCCGCGGCGGTTGAGAAGACCGGACAACGGGTCGGTGTGCGTCTCGGCCTTCAGTGCCTTCAGCACGTCGAGGGCGGCCGCCGTGAACAGGCAGAGCGCGATCAGAAGCGACAAAAGCGCGTGCGAGAGCAGCGCCGTCGTCCAGTAGGACGAGCCGTAGAAGCCGTCATAGCTTGGGAACGGTCCATGCGCGATGACGACGATCAGGGTACGGGCGGTGAAATTCAGCGCGGAAAGCAGGGCCAGCGCGACCAGGATTTTCTCAGGGCCATTGTTGCGCACTGTCCTGAGCTCGGCGGCGACGAGCAGGCTCAGGCCGCCGAAGCCGAAATTCATGCTGAGCACGCGCCAGGTAAGATCCGGCTCGACGAACATGAACCATGCGAAGGCGGCGAGCCCGCCGCCGGCCATGAGGCCGATGCCGAAATAGGGCACGCGCCGGCCGTAGCGGGCGATGATCGCGCCGGAAAGGCAGCAGGCGGCTATCGTGAAACATATGTTGGAGATCAGCTTGGTCGCCACGATGCCGAGCGGCAGCGTGAAATATTGCAGCAGGAAACCCGACGCCGACAGGCAGTAGCTCGCCGCCAGCACCGCCAGATACGGACGATGGCGCTGATAGAACCACAGCACGAGGAACGCAGCGCCGAGCGCCAGCGCTATCGTCGGATTGAGCAGCGCTATGAGCAGACCGGTGTCCAACGGACCGTGACTTCCCCAAGTTACCCAGGGGGAGATGCTAGTCCGGAAGCACAAACAAGCGGTTAAGCGACGGCACGGAACAGCTCCGGGAGGCCGGCGTTCTCAACACAAAACAGGAGAACGCCTATGGCCGGTACAATCACCCTGACCGAGCACGATGCGATCCGTTCCTGGGCGGCGGCGCGCGCCGGATTTCCGGCCATTGTCGACATTTCGCCCGAGGCCGGCACGCAACCCATGCTGCGCCTGGTTTTTGGCCAGAACGCCTATGAGGACGACGACCGCCCGGAGCGGCCTCCCAACGCCGGCGGCTACGAGCTGGTCGAGTGGGACGAGTGGTTCAAGATTTTCGACGAGCAGCAACTGGCGCTGATCGTCGCTGCCGACGAGCCTGGCCGACGTGAGGAGTTCCACGAGATTATCCGGCTCGGCGACCGCTGACCGACAAAAGGCCCGGATCGCGGTGCGCTCCGGGCCTTTGATCGCGTCCGCGGCAGGCCGTTACTTCCAGTCGCGGATATCGACGAAATGGCCGGCGATTGCCGCCGCCGCCGCCATGGCCGGCGAGACCAGATGGGTGCGGCCCTTAAAACCCTGCCGGCCCTCGAAATTGCGGTTCGAGGTCGAGGCGCAGCGCTCATGTGGCTTCAGCCGGTCGTCGTTCATCGCCAGGCACATCGAGCAGCCGGGCTCGCGCCAGTCGAAGCCCGCGGCGACGAAGATCTTGTCGAGCCCTTCGGCTTCGGCTTGCTCCTTCACCAGGCCGGAGCCCGGCACGATCATGGCGTTCACGCGCGGATTGACCTTTTTGCCCTCGACCACCTTGGCGGCGGCGCGCAGGTCCTCGATGCGGCCATTGGTGCAGGACCCGATGAAGACGCGGTCGAGCGTGATGTCGGTGATCTTGGTTCCGGGCGTCAGCCCCATATAGTCGAGCGCGCGCAGCTTCGAGGAACGCTTGTTCTCGTCGGCGATGTCGGCCGGATTCGGCACGAAACCCTGCACCGAGACGACATCCTCGGGCGAGGAGCCCCAGGAGACGATCGGCGGCAGTTTTTGCGCATCGAGCACGACCACCTTGTCGAAATGCGCACCTTCGTCGGAATGCAGCGTCTTCCAGTAGGCAAGCGCGGCGTCCCAGGCGGCACCCTTCGGCGCGCGCGGCTTGTCCTTCACATAGGCGAAGGTGGTCTCGTCCGGCGCGATCAGGCCGGCGCGCGCACCGCCTTCGATCGACATGTTGCAGATCGTCATGCGGCCTTCCATCGACAGCGAGCGGATCGCCTCGCCGGCATATTCGATGACGTAGCCGGTGCCGCCGGCGGTGCCGATCTCGCCGATGATGGCGAGGATGATGTCCTTGGCGGTGACGCCTTCCGGAAGCTGGCCGTCAACGCGCACCAGCATGTTCTTGGCCTTGCGCTGGATCAAAGTTTGCGTCGCCAGCACATGCTCGACTTCCGAAGTGCCGATGCCGTGCGCCAGCGCGCCGAACGCACCGTGCGTGGAGGTGTGGCTGTCGCCGCAGACAATGGTCATGCCGGGCAGCGTGAAGCCTTGCTCCGGCCCGATGATGTGGACGATGCCCTGGCGGACGTCGTTCTCCGAATAATATTCGATGCCGAAATCCTTGGCATTCTTGGCCAGCGCCTCGACCTGGATGCGGCTTTCCTCGTTCTTGATGCCGAACTTGCGCTCGGGCGAGGTCGGCACGTTGTGGTCGACCACGGCGAGCGTCTTCTCAGGATGGCGAACGTCTCGGCCGCTCATGCGCAGGCCTTCGAAGGCCTGCGGGCTGGTGACCTCGTGGACGAGGTGGCGGTCGATATAGAGCAGGCAGGTGCCGTCGTCCTGGCGGTCGACGACATGGTCGTCGAATATCTTGTCGTAGAGGGTGCGCGGTGCGCTCATGTGCGTAAATCCGTCGATATGAGAATGGCAAAAGCTGGCGCCGGGGCTTCTGACCGGCGAAGCGACCGGATCGGTCGCCTCAGCTAAGTCGGCTGGTGAGCGCGCCGCAGACGCGCGCGGCAAATCGCGACGGCAGGCGCTTCCTGTCCTGCAGCACGAAACCCTTATAGGCCGGATCGCTGAAAAGCTCTTCCATGGCGCTGCTCATATCAACGTTTTGGCTTTTCGGCAATTGCGGTAGCTTTGCCTTCTCCCCTTGTGGGAGAAGGGGAAGCCGCGCTCACAGCACCTCGAATACGAAAGTCTTCACCAGCGCGTGCGGGTCGCCGATCGCATAGCAGCGAAACCACGGACTTTCCTCGGCCAGCCGCCATCTCCTTGCCTGCCTGAGATCGTCGAACACCGCTTGGAAGCCACCGCTCTCAAAAACCTGGTCGCGCACTGTGAAGATGGCGTGGCCGCCGCTCTTCGTGATGCGCACGAGTTCGTGCAGGCCCTCGGCCGGCGCGTGGCCGATGGTGAATACGCCGGTCGAGAAGAAGGCGCGGAAATGACTGTCGGGCCAGGGCAGCGGACCGCCGAGCATCGCCTTCTTCAGCTCGCCATAGGCATTGCGGCTGCCTGCGATCTTCAGCATGTCGTCTGAAAGGTCGAGACCGGCGATGTCGCCATAGCCCAGCGCTTTCAATGACGGCCCGGACAGGCCGGTGCCGCAGCCGGCGTCGAGCAGCGGGCCTTCGCCCGCCGGCACATGCCGCGCCACCCAGGCGGTGATAAGGAAGGGCAGCAGATAGCCGAGCGAGGCGGTCTCGCCGTCATAGGTCGCCGCCCATTCGGCATAGGCCTTGGCGAGCGCCTCCGGCGTCTCGGCCGAATAGACGGAATCCAGCGCCGCATTGGCCTTGTCGAAATTCATGGGTCAGCTCCTGGACGTTACCAACCCAGGAAGCGTAGCGCGCTCTTGGCCCGGGGGCTATTGCTCATGCTGCCGTCGCAGCCGTTTCTCGAGCGCCCGCAGCGCCAGCGACAGGCCGACCGTCAAGATCAGATAGATATAGGCGACGATCGAATAGGTCTCGAAGAAGCGGAACGAGCCGGCGGCATAGACCTTGCCGATCTGGGTGATGTCGGCGACACCCAGCACCGAGACCAGCGAGGAGTCCTTGACCATGGCGACGAAATCATTGCCGAGCGGCGGCAGGATGGTGCGGATCGCCTGCGGAAAGACAATCAGCCGGAAGCGCTGCACACGCGTCAGCCCAAGCGCCTTTGCGGCCTCGATCTGACCCTTCTCGACCGACAGGATGCCGGCCCGGAACACTTCCGAGATGAAGGCCGAATAGCCGATAGTCAGCGCCATGATGGCGCGCCACAGAAGCGAGATGTCGCGCACCAGGAGCTCGCCGATCAAGCCGGCGCTCTGCAGCGGCGCCGTCAGCCCGTTCCACGCCGCGACGAATGCCGGCGCCCCGGCAAAAGCGATCCAGAACAGCAGCACCAGGATCGGCACGCCGCGGATGATCTCGACATAGAAGCGCGCGATCTGGCGCAGCCATTGCGACCCCGACAAGGCCATCAGCGCGATGCCGAGTCCAAGCGCCGAGGCCAGCGCGAAGCCGACCACGGTGACGAAGACGGTGATGCCGATGCCCTTGGCGACGGTGGCGAAGACCTCAGCGTAAAGGTCGCTGGCGGCGATGGCCAGCGCCGCGGCGAGCGCCAGGACGGCCGCTGCGGCCAGCCACCAGGGGAATTCGGATTTGGCGGTGGACGTCGTGGCGGTCATCAGGATGTGCCGCCAGCATCGTTGCGAAGGCCGCGTTCCGGCACAGCCCCCTCTGCGCTGCCGGGCATCTCCCCCGCAGGACGGAAGATCAGCAGCTTTGTCGCCGGCGCTCTTCTTGCAACGTCGGCGATTTGCGAAAGCGAAGGCGACAGCCAATCTCCCCCCTTGCGGGCAGGGCTATCGCATATGAGTAAAGAGTTCATAGAAGAAGTCTTTGCTCCAGTTGGCCCTGCGCATCTTGCTGGCGATTGGTTTGTCGAGGGGATGGGCAGCCAAGATGT
>NZ_LYTP01000009.1:0-98131 GCF_001672435.1 Mesorhizobium sp. AA23 | reverse complement strand
GGCGCCGAGATCGATCGCCAGGAGGGCGCCCGCCACAAGCTCGGCCGCGGGCTCGGCGAACTGCTGCGTGCCTTGAGCGTGGGACAGAAGCTGAAGCGCGTGATCATTGCCGGCGGCGACACCTCCAGCCACGCGCTCGGCCAGATGGGTGTCGATGCGCTGACGGTCAGGATGCCGCTGCCTGCATCGCCCGGCTCGCCGCTCTGCGTCGCCCATTCGAGCATCGCTGCGATCGACGGTCTGGAGGTGGCGCTGAAGGGCGGGCAGGTGGGGACCGATCGCTATTTCTCGGCCATCCGTGACGGTCTCGGAGGTTGATGGCGCCATGCCGCACTCACCCGCATTCAAATCGCTGTCGCCACGGGACTGACCAATGACACAGATGCCCCACGTCTGGATCGGCACAAGCTGGAAGATGAACAAGACGCTCGTCGAGGCGCGCGCCTTTGCCGGCGGACTGCTTGCCGAACCGGAAGGTGACCCACGTGTCCAGCGCTTTGTGATCCCGCCCTTCACGGCGGCGCGAGAGGTCAAGGCGATGCTGAAGGATACGTCGGTCAAGGTCGGAGCCCAGAACATGCATTGGGCCGGCGAAGGCGCGTGGACGGGCGAGATTTCGCCGCTGATGCTGAAGGATTGTGACCTGGATATCGTCGAGCTCGGCCATTCCGAGCGCCGCGAGCATTTCGGCGAAACCGACGAAACGGTGGGCCTCAAGACGGAGGCCGCGATACGCCACGGCTTGACGCCCTTGATCTGCATCGGCGAGACGCTGGCCGAGCGCCAGGCCGGCCGTGCCCGCGAGGTTCTCGACAGGCAGGTGCGAAGCGCGCTGTCCAAACTTGATGCGGCGCAGAGGCGCGCGCCGATCCTGTTTGCCTACGAGCCGGTCTGGGCCATCGGCGTCAAGGGCATTCCGGCGACCTCGGACTATGCGGACGCGCGCCAGGCGGAGATCATCGCCACCGCCCGGGACGTGCTCGGTGTCCGGGTCCCTTGCCTCTATGGCGGTTCGGTCAACCCCGACAATTGCGCCGAACTCATCGCATGCCCGCATATCGACGGGTTGTTCATCGGACGCGCCGCATGGGCGGTCGAGGGCTATCTCGACATCCTGTCCAGATGCGCCGCCAAACTCTGAAGGAGACGATCATGAAGCTCGCGGTAGCAGGCGACAGCGCCGGCGAAGGCCTGGCCAGGGTTCTGGCCGACTACTTGAAGGACAGGCACGAGGTGTCGGAAGTGTCGCGCACCGAAGCCGGGCCCGACCCGTTCTATGCCAACCTGTCCGACCGGGTCGCGAGCGATGTGCTGGCCGGCAAATATGACCGCGCCATCCTGATCTGCGGCACCGGGATCGGCGTCTGCATCTCGGCCAACAAGGTGCCGGGCATCCGCGCGGCGCTCACCCACGACACCTACTCGGCCGAGCGCGCCGCACTGTCGAACAACGCCCAAATCATCACCATGGGCGCACGGGTGATCGGGCCTGAGCTGGCAAAGTCGATTGCCGATGCCTTTCTCAAGGAGACCTTCGATCCAAAGGGGCGGTCGGCCGGCAATGTCGCCGCCATCGACCAGATGGACGCCAAGTACAACGCTCGCTGACCGATACCTTCCGCTACGCGATCACATCCGAAACAACACCAGGAGAAGAACGATTCCACGCCGGCGCGAAACGCTCTATCTCTTTGTTTTCACGCAAATCCGGACGGAAAACCGCTACACACTTTTCCTGGAATTGCTCTAGTCTCATGGCCGAGGACGATGCAGGAGGTGTGAATGAGCCTGACGCAGAAGCTGATCAACAACGGCAATGCGGCGGTCGACGAAATGCTGGTCGGCATCATGGCCGCCCATCCCGAGCATCTTTGGCGTCCGGACAACGCGCCGCGTGCGGTCGTCGCCAAGCATGGTCCTCGCGCCGGCAAGGTGGCGCTGGTGATCGGCGGCGGGTCAGGCCATGAGCCGACCTTCCTCGGCTATGTCGGCAAGGGCCTGGCGGATGCCGCCGCGATCGGCAACGTCTTCGCCTCGCCGCCGCCGCAGCCGGCGGTCGACGCGGCGATGGCCGCGAGCGGCGGTGCCGGCGTCCTATTCATGTACGGCAACTATGCCGGCGACGTGATGAATTTCGACATGGCGGCGGAGCTGCTGGAGATGGAAGGCATCGAGGCGCACACCGTGCTGACCACCGACGACATTGCGTCGGCGCCGCGCGACCAACGGCAAAAGCGCCGCGGCGTGGCCGGCAACGTCTTCATCTTCAAGGCCGCGGGCGCGGCCGCCGACATGATGATGCCGCTGGACGAGGTGGAGCGGATCGCCCGTCACGCCAACGACCGCACCTTCACCATGGGTGTGGCGCTCTCGTCCTGCTCCCTGCCGCAGACGCGGCGGCCAAGCTTCGATCTCCCCGTCGGCGAGATGGAGATCGGCATGGGCATCCATGGCGAGCCCGGCGTGCGACGCGGGCCATTGTGTGCGGCCAACGAGGTCGGCGACGAAATCATGGACGCCATCCTGGCGGAAATGAATGCGCCGGCCGGCGATCGTGTCGCGGTGCTGGTCAACTCGCTCGGCGCAACGCCGTTGATGGAACTCTACATCCTGAACGCCCGGATCGCGGAACGACTGAAGGCTGCCGGGCTGGTCGCCCACAAGACGCTGGTCGGTCCCTACTGCACATCGCTCGACATGGCCGGCGCCTCGATCACCGTCATGCATCTCGATGACGAATTGCAACGCATGATCGACCATCCGTGCGACTGCGCCATGTTCCGGAGCTGAGCGCGATGGATTTCACGACCGGGGATTTGAAAGCCCTCTTCGGCGCTTTCGCCGAACGGATGGCGACGGAACGCGACAGGCTCTGCGCGCTGGACGGAGTGATCGGAGACGCCGATCACGGCATTGCCATGGAACATGGCATGAAAGCCGCGGCCGAAGCGGCGCAAGCCGCGGAAGGCACGCTGCAGGATATATTCAATGCCGCCGCCAAAGGCTTTCTCAACGCAGTCGGCGCTTCCTCCGGACCGCTCTACGCGACCGCCCTTCTGCGCGCCGGCAAGGCCGCGGGTCCGCGCGCATCGATGCCGACCGGCGAGTTGCGTACCATCATTGCGGCGATGCGCGACGGCATCGCCCAGCGTGGCAAGGCGGAACCCGGCCAGAAGACAATGCTCGACGCCTGGGGGCCGGCCGCCGACGCGGCAGTCAATGGCCACAACGCCGATGCCATAGCCGCCGCTGCCCGCCGGGGCACGGAAGCGACGCGCGACATGATCGCAACCGTCGGTCGCGCCGCGCGTCTCGGCGAGCGCTCGCTCGGCCATCCGGACCCCGGCTCGGTCTCGGCCGCAATGCTGGTCGAAGAAATCTGCAAGGCGATGAAGATCGCTTAGGACCGTGTGCCGCCGTGCCGATCAGCACGATCGCTGCAGAGACGTCGGCCATCCTCCTGTTGGATGCGCCGCCTTGATTAGAGGTTCACGCAGACCGGCCATAGGGGACGGTGCAGCAGGCGAGTACGCATCGCATGGCCTTCTCCTCTGCGCTGAGCCCGCCGAGATCGAGCGTTTCCACATCGCCGCTCAGCCGGGGACGCGCTTGACCGTCATCTCAGGTCATCCGGCCGCGTGGGCGATGAAGAGATCGAGTAGTTGCGTGCGACCGGAGCGCCGTCGATCACCAGATTCAGCATGATCAACTGGCCAGCTTTGAACTGACCTACCCGCCAGCCATTTGGGGAGAGGACGAACGTCTTTACGTCGTGTGTCTCCTGAATGATTCACCAGCTGGCTCGCGTTTAACGAGCCGACATTGCCAGCAGGCCTGCGTTCGATGCAGGAGGGTGCTCCAGGCGTTTACGATCGATTATATCGATCAACCCTCCAGCGACATGACGGCAAGGTGAAGCGCGCGCACGCCTTTTTTAATGATCGGCTCATGTCGGCGTCGTGCGAGGACCGCCGTGTAGACGGGCTGATGCAGAGTTGGAGCTTCTTCCACGATGTGGGAGGGGCGCTCGGCGGCGAAGCGTCGCGCATCGTCGGCGCGCATGTAGCATGTGCCGCCGGCCCGCCGCAGCATATTGTCCGCAAGCGTCTCGGAGCCCATCGAAAGCCGGCACGCAGTCAGGTTTGGCAGCGCCTCGGCATGAGCCTTCTCGAGCACCACCGTGTAACCCGGCCGGATGTAAGTGTCGGGGCTTACATCGCAAAGCCTGCGCGCCGTGGTCGAGACCATCACATATTCCTCGACCATGAGCTGGTCATATGTGATCTCGGGCAGGTAGCGCGGAGCATAAACAACGGCAATATCGAGGTTTCCCAGGCTTAGATCCGATATCATCTGCGGCGAATAATCGGATTCGACGTGGATCGAGGACCGGGGCAAGACTTGCAGCAGCATTTCCAGCCAACCAGGCAGGATCGAGCGGGTCATCCCGACCTGGGCAGCGACCCGTAGGCTGCCCTCGAACCTGTTGAAGGCGCGCACATCGTGACGCGCCTGGGACCAGGTCGACAGCATCGACCGCGCATAGGCCTCAAACCGCCGCCCTGCCGCCGTCGGCTCGGCACCGGCGCGGCCGCGGTGGAAGAGCTCGGATCCAACGGCGGTTTCTAGATTTTTGATACGGGTGCTGACCGTCGATTGCGTCAGTCCGAGGCGCTCCGCCGACCGGTTGAAGTTCCGCGATTCGATGATGTCCAGAAAGGTCTCGACCTGTTCCAGCTGCATGGGCCAGCCAATCGATTTTTACGATCGTATCGGCCCGATCATACGCTTGATCCAAACACTGACAAGGCGGAAGTTCGATGCAGGAATCCAGAGGCGTTCAGCGGCGCCCGCATCATCAAGAGGGACAAGTGTTCATAGTCGATTGCGATTGCCACAATTACTGGTCCAGCGCGACGGTGCTGGAGCCCTACCTGTCCGGCGTCTGGAAAGACATGTTCATCGAAGGCGAGAAGACCGGCCCCGTCGGCGCCTTTCCGCACGGCCATCGCCCCTGGTTTCATCCGCAGGATTTCTCCCGGAAGGACGTGCGTCCGAAGGTCGAGGCGGACAATTACCTGATCATGAAGGAGAAGCACCTCGATAAATACAATATCGGAGTGGCAATCCTGACTGGCGACGAGCCGATCGAGGCTTCGACGCTGGCAAATCCCTATTACGCCAGCGCGCTGGTAAGCGCCTATAACGAGTATCAGATCAATGAATGGCTGCCGAAAGACAGCCGCTTGATGGGCTCCATCGTCATCGCGCCGCAGGACCCACGCCTTGCGGCGGCGGAGATCCGGCGGCTCGGCGCGCATCCCCGGATGGCGCAAGTTCTGGCCTCCCAAGGCTCGGTGCGGCCGTATGGCGATCCGTTCTATCACCCGATCTTCGAGGCCTGTGCCGAGGTCGGCTTGCCGTTCGCCATACATCTTGGCGGGCATGGCGGCATCAACTGGAATGCCGTCGCGCCCGCGCCCACGACTTTCTTCTGGGAGACCCATGCGATCCTGCACATGTCGGCCATGTCGCATGTCGCGAGCATGATCGCGCATGGTGTGTTCGAAAAATGGCCGGATCTTTACTTTGTCGTCATCGAGTGCGGCATCGCCTGGGTGCCGTCGGTGCTCTGGCGACTTGACGCCGACTACAAAGCCCTGCGCAAGGAGACGCCATGGCTGAAGATGCTGCCGTCGGAATATTGTCGACGCAACATACGCTTCTCCACGCAACCATTGGAGCAACCGTCGAACGTCAAACACCTCTGGGCGATCCTGGAGGCGATAGACGGGGAGAACACGCTGCTGTTTGCGTCCGACTACCCGCATTGGGATTACGATGACGTCAACACGCTGCACATCCCGCCGGAATGGCGCGGCAAGGTGCTCGGCCAGAATGCGCTGGACGTCTACAAGCGGATCCCCCGCCCGCAAGCCGCCGCGGCAGCGTGACGAGGACCCAAATGGCCGAGAAGACGTATATTTGTCGCGCCGACGAGATCCAGGTCGGGACGCCATTCATCGCCGAGGTGCGCAGCCTGTCGATCGGCGTGTTCCGGATCGGCGATAGTTTCCATGCGCTGCTGAATGTTTGTCCTCACCGAGGCGCTCCGCTTTGCGAAGGGCCGCAATGCGGAACGACCGCTCCAGTCGAGGGACCCGAATTCATCTACCACCGCGAGAACGAAATCGTTCGCTGCGCCTGGCATGGGTGGGAGTTCGACATCCAGACGGGTGCGGCCCTGGTCAACCCGTCCGTTCGCGCGCGGACGTTCCCAGTCACCGTCGAGGCCGGGAGCATTTACGTGACGGCCTGACCAGAGCGGCGCGCGCCTTGGCGACCGGTTAGGCGCCGTTACCCGAAGCAGCCGTCTTATGCGCCCGGCTCTTGGCATGCTGCTGCTGGCGCCGATCGCATCGGCATCCGCTGCAATAGGCCGCTGACGGTCGGCGGCGGTTTTTTCGCGACAAACCGCTGGGCTATGGCGAAGACGCATTTGCGGCTTGGCAGATCAACATGTGGCGTTAGAAATGGGAAGCTGGTGCCGACCGGCGATACGGCATGCGTCCCTTCTATGACGCCTCCGCCGGCCACACCCCAACCAAGGAGCATTCCATGACCTGGAGCGGCGTGTTTCCAGCAGTGACGACCAAGATGCAGGCTTCCGGCGCAGTCGACCTGAAAGCCACGCAAGCCAGCATCGAGCGGCTTGTTCAGAACGGCGTGTCGGGCGTAATCGTCCTGCCCATGCTTGGCGAGAATGCCACGCTGACACAGGCCGAGCGCGATGCCGTGGTTGCAGCAGCCAGGGAAGTCGTGGCGGGACGGGTGCCGCTGCTCTCCGGTCTTGCGGAATTGTCCACCGACGACGCGGCCGCGGCGGCTCGCAACTACCAGAAGCTCGGAGCCGAGGGGCTGATGACCTTCCCCAGTCTCGCCTATCGCACCGACCGCCATGAGACCGTGGCATGGTATAAGACCGTGGCCGAGGCCAGCGATCTGCCGGTGATGATCTACAACAATCCGCTCGCCTACAGGGTCGACGTCGACGTCGAGACGCTGAAGGCGCTGGTCGATGTTTCCGGCATCGTCGCCATCAAGGAAGAGACCGGCGATATCCGCAGGGTAACCGACCTGTTCAACGCCTTCGGCGACCGTTTCGACATCTTTTGCGGCGTCGACGATCTTATCCTTGAAAGCCTGACGCTCGGTGTTGTCGGCTGGGTGTCGGGCATGACCAATGCATGGCCGGCCGAGTGCGTATCGCTGTTCAACGCCGCCCGCGGCGGCGATTATGCGGCAGCGCTTCCGCTCTACCGGCTGATGACGCCGGCATTTCATCTCGATACGGACGTCAAGCTGGTGCAGTACATCAAATTCGCCGAGCATCTGGTGTACAGCGCTCCGGAACACGTTCGAAAGCCGCGCCTGCCGATCGGCGGCGAGGAACGGTCGAAAGTGGAAGCGGTCATCAGGAAGACGATTTCCGATCTCGCAGCGCTGAAACGTGTTTGAGAAACGAAGGTGACGGCGCTGCGGACCGCTGAGCAGTCGGCCGTGGTCAACTGCCGGTTCGCACCCGTACCTTTTCGGCGAAGGCCTCCACCTCGCCTTGACGAGGTTGCTTGCCGGTGTGCGTGAACAGGTAGGCCGGCGTCAGAGACAGACGGTTGCTCACCGGCTCGACGATCTCGAGCGAGTAATAACCGATCTGCGTGAAGTACAGCACGCGCGCCCGCACGAAGGCTTCGGTGTCTGCGTAACTGTGCCGCAAAAACATCGCCCGGATGGCATCGACCCGCGCATCGTCTTCCTCGTTCACGATACGATGGACCTTGGCGGAGTGGCGCGACCAGGCACGCACCGCGAAATCCAAGCGCGGATTGAACAGCCTCTCATCCAGCCAGCACTCGAAGACATTGAGTACGGCCTCAGTTATCGACGCGGCGGGCCGGCCGGCCTGCTCGAGGATGAAACGGGTGTTGTTGTTGCGCCAATAGTCGAGAAGCTGATCGAGCAGGTCCTGACGGCTCTTGAAATACCAGTAGAAACTGGAACGGGAGACGTTCAGCTTCTGCCCGAGCGCGAGGACGCGCACCGCCTCCACGCCTTCGGAGATCAGCGTCTCCAGCGCGAGCTTCATCCAGTCCTCGCGCGTCACCTTGGTGTTGCCGATCAGACCGGACCGTCGCACGACTGCCTCTGCACTGGAATCCGAAAGCATCTCGGGCTGGCCAGGTTTGAATGCCGGCTAGATAGACCTGAAACCGCCCCCGCTAGAATACTTGCACCTGTTCGAGCCACCCCCAAAGATACGGGGCAAGGCCCCGGTCGACGTGCACCCGCGCCCGATCGGGGTTGCCGAACCGGTAGAAGAGAACGCCGGCGCCGGCAAAAAGGATCGAAGCCGAGGGACTTGCCTGCCTCGGATCGAGCGCCGTGCCCCTGGCGACCAGACCGGCCAATCCCGGCCCTTTCATCTCGAATACATGCAGCCCGGCATCCATGACCGTGACCGCGAAACCGGCCGCGTGCCAGCCGGCCGCGACGGGCAATGGCCGTTCGCTTACGGCGAGAATGCGATCGCGCGCGATGCGCACCATGTATTTGTCGCCATTGGCAACCGCGCCGGCACCGACACCTTCCCCCGCGAGACCCGAAGCCTGCGCCCAAGCCGTCAGGTCGCCGCTGACCAGAAGCTGCTTCAGCCCGTCCAATGTGCGCACGCTGATCCCGTCCGTGTTCAGGACCGCGGTGATCCAGTCGGGCGCTGCGGGCCATTTTTCGGCAAGGTTACGCATGCAGGCGGCTCCCTTCCGGATCGAAGGCGCAGGGCGCGACGATGGTGGCCTGGCGCAGGACGCCGAGGTGCTGAACGTCGATCGTTTGGCCATGCCGTGCGGCACCCCGTTCGATGAGCGCCAGGGCGACGGGGCGGCCCAGGGTCGGGCTTTGATAGCTGGAGGTGACGAAGCCGATGCTCCGGAGCCGGCCGCCGCTTTTCTCCACACCATGCGCGCCGGTCGCCAGCGGCGCCTCGCCTTCGGCGACAGCCAGGCCGACAAGCTGATTGCGATCGGTTCGGCTCGCCGCTTCGGTGAAAAGCGAGCGCCGGCCGACGAACTCACCTGTACGCTTGGTCCGCGGTCCCGCGACGCCGAGGTCGTGCGGCATGACGTTGCCGTCGGTGTCCTTGCCGATGACGATGAAGCCCTTCTCGGCGCGCAGGATCATCAGGGATTCAAGCCCGAGCAGCACGGCGTCGAACGCGCGGCCTTCCTGCTGCATTTTCGCCCAGAGCGCCTCGGCCCGGTCGGCGCGGATGGAGATCTCGTAGCTTCGGTCGCCGGTGAAGGAGACCCGGGCAATGCGCACCTCGTCGCCGGCAAAGCGGCCGGCGGTAACCGCCATGTGCGGCAGGCTGGCATCGTCCAGCGCAGCACCCAGATCGAGCGCCTCTATCAGGCCGCGCGCTTTCGGACCCGAAATCGTCAAGGTGGCGTATTGCGCGGTGGCGTTGTGGATATAGACCGCATCGCGGCCGAAACGATCCTGCCGCCATTCTTCGAGACGCGCGTGGACAGCGGCGACATGCGACGACGAGCAGGAGACGATGAAGCGGTGCTCGTCGAGACGAACCAGCACACCGTCATCGAAGACGACGCCATTTTCCGACAGCATGAAACCGTAGCGGCAATGGCCGGGTTTGAGGGTCGACATGGTGTTGTAATAGATGAAGTCGACGAATTCGGCCGCGCGTGGACCGATCACCTCGATCTTGCCGAGCGTCGAGCCGTCGAAGAGCGCAACGGACTGCCGGGCGCGCCGCGCATCCTCCTGGATCGTGGCTCCGGCTTCGCCGCTTCCGTAATAGGCCGGCCTCAGCCAGCCGCCATATTCCTGGAACACTCCGCCTGCTGCGCGATGGTTTGCCTCCAGCGGTAGGCGACGGACCGGGGCGTGCATGCTGCCCCGACGCGCTCCCGCCAGGCTGGCGAACGGCACAGGCGTGAAAGGCGGCCGGTAGGTGGTGATGCCGACATCCGAGATGGCGCGGCCGGTAGCCGCGGCCAGCAGCGCCAGACCGTTCAGGTTCGACGTCTTGCCCTGGTCGGTCGCCATGCCAAGGGTCGTATAGCGCTTCAGGTGCTCGACGGAGACAAAATTCTCCCGCGTCGCCAGTTCGACGTCCTTGGCGGTGACGTCGCTCTGGTAGTCGATCCAGACGCGGCCCTTGGCTTTGGGCTTCGGCCACAGGCTGACGACGCCAAGCGTTCTTTCCTCGCCAGTGCTGCGAGGTGCCGGCGGCGCCGAGCCGAACCCGCCGAGGGCCGCCAGGCCGCTGGCCAAGGTCTCGGAAAGCGAGACCGTGCCGGCGACGGCGCCGGCTACGCCGATCCCCTCGATCGCTTCTGCGGGAATGAAAGCCGACAGTTGATCGCTCCAGGCGAGCTTGCCTTTTGCCTGCGAGAACAGATGCACGGTGGGTGTCCAGCCGCCCGAGACGAGCAGGCAATCGGCCGCAAGGGCGGTACCGTCGTCGAGCAGAACACTCTGAACGGCGTTGCGGCCGCGCGCCGCTGCAATGGCGCGTCCGGCGAGGGCCCGAATACCGCTCTTCGCCTGTACGCCACCCTCACGCCGGCAATCAACCACCGTCACCGAAGCGCCGGCCGCAGCCAGCGCCGAGGCCGGCTCGTAGGCGCTGTCATTGTTGGTTGCGACCACGATCTGCCGGCCGACAAGGACGCCATGCCTGCGCAGGTAGCTCAACGCCGCGTCAGCGGAGAGTATGCCCGGAAGGTCGTTGTTGGCGAACGGGACCGGCCGCTCGATCGCGCCCGTCGCCAGCACGATGCGGCGCGGGCGCACGCGCCACAGCGTGTCGGGTCGGCCGTCGCGGTGAAGCTGGTTGAGCGCGACCAGATTGTGATCATATAGGCCGAAGGCGGTCGTATCGCTGAGCACGAGATGCCCACTGCTCTTCAGCCGGGCCACCGTCGCATCGATCCATGCCGCACCCTTGACACCGTCGACTGCGCCTGCACGGTGGCGCAGCGACCCGCCGGGATGCGTCCGCTCGTCGACCAGCACGACCGAGTGCCCGGCTGCCGCCGCGCCGGCAGCCGCGGCGAGGCCGGCCGGTCCGGCGCCGACCACCAGGACGTCGCAATGGTGATTGATCTGGTCCGAGACGTGACGCGGCTTCCAATTGCGGTCGACGACGCCGAGCCCGGCCATGGCGCGGATGCGCGGCTCGAACAGGTGCCAGTCCGGCCACATGAAGGTCTTGTAGTAGAATGCGGCGGGCAGGAAACGGGCAAGGCGGTCCAGCATCGCGTTGCGGTCGGCCAGCGCCGTCGGCGACGCGTTGACGCTCTTGACCGTGAGGCCGTCCCGCGCCGGCACGGTCGTTGCCCGCGCATTCGGCGCGCGGCCGCCGGCGCTTTCGACATCGATCAGCGCGTTGGGCTCCTCCACGCCGGATCCCCAGATGCCACGCGGCCGATGATATTTGAAGCTGCGGCCGACGATCGCCCGGCCGCTCGCCAGCAAGGCAGACGCGATCGTGTCGCCGGCAAAGCCGTCGACGCGCGTGCCGTCGAAAGTGAAGCTCAGCGGGCGGGCCCGATCGATGTCGCAGCCGCCATTGGCAAGACGCGAAGCGCTCATGCGCCATGCTCCGCGTCGCCGAGCACGGAGGAACCCGACACCTTGTGATTGACGCTGTCGCGGCTCATCGCAAAGCACTCGCCGCAGGTCAGGTGCATCCAGATCTCGCGAGTCGGCCCCTTCGGGTTGTTGCGCATATGGAGATAGCCGGCCCAGCGCTCGGCCGTCACGTCCCCGCCGTCGGGCCGCAAATTGCCGGCCTCGCCGCCATAGTGAAACTCGCTTTCTTCGCGCGGCCCGCAGAACGGACAGGGAAAGAGCTGCATCTTTTCTACACCTTCAATGGGCAATGCCGGAGCCGGCAGCCTCGTCGATCAGCCGGCCGCGGGCGAAGCGGTCGAGATCGAAAGGCCGGCTGATGTCGTGGTGCCTGCCGGTGGCAAGCAAATGGGCAAGCAGCGTGCCGCCGGCGGGAATCGCCTTGAAGCCGCCCGTGCCCCAGCCGCAATTGAGGAAAAGCCCGGGCAGTGGCGATTCGCCGATGATGGGCGAGGAATCGGGGACGACGTCGACGATGCCTGCCCATTGCCGCATCATCTTCAGCTGGCCGAAGATCGGGAACATTTCGAGCATGCCTGCGATCACGCCTTCCAGCACCGGCAAGTTGCCGCGCTGGCCATAGGACGGGATGCGGTCGAGCGCGCCGCCGATCACCAGTTCGCCCTTGTCCGATTGGCTGACATAGACGCCCGTATCCGGCGAGATCACCACCGTGTCGATGATCGGCTTGACCGGCTCGGACACGCAGGCCTGCAGCGCATAGGAATTGACCGGCAGCCGGAATCCCGCCTTCGCCGCCAGCACCGAGGAGTGGCCGGCCACCGCCATCCCCGTACGCTCTGCCCGGATTGCGCCGCGCGACGTGACGACCCCGCGGCAGCGCCCGTTCTCGATGATAAAGTCGCTGATCTCGCAGTTCTGAATGATGTCGACGCCGAGACGGCTGGCGGCGCGCGCATAGCCCCAGGCGACAGCGTCATGACGGGCCGTGCCGCCGCTCGGCTGCCAGGTGCCGCCATAGACGGGGTAGCGGGCATCCGGGCCGAAATTGTAGATCGGCACCACCCGGCGGACGTCCTCGACCGAGAACAATTCGCAATCGATGCCGTTGACCTGGATGGCGTTGACGGACCGGGCAGCGGTTTCCATTCCCGCTTCGCTATGCGCGAGGGTGAGAATGCCGCGCGCGGAAAACATCACATTGTAGTTCAGATCCTTCGATAGCCTCTTGTAGAGACTATGCGCCAATCCGTAGATCGCCGCGCTTTCCGGGTAGAAGTAATTTGAGCGGACCACGGTTGTGTTGCGGCCGGTGTTGCCGCCGCCGATCCAGCCTTTCTCGAGCACCGCCACATGGGTGACGCCGTGGTTCTTTGCGAGATAGTAAGCCGTGGCGAGGCCGTGGCCGCCACCGCCGACGACGATGGCGTCGTAACGCGGTTTGGGCTCCGGCGAGCGCCAGGCCTTCTCCCAGCCCGTCTGGCCGGCGACGCCTTCCTTGAATAGCGAAAGCGCTGAATAGTGCCTTGTCATGCGCTCAGGCCCGCATCACGTGAGCGATAGTGCAACGGGCCAAGAACCGCTGAGACGCCATATCGGCGGCGCCGTACCGAACCGGCGCAATCAACTCGCCCCGTCCTCGAAAGTCCATAACCCATCCCGTTCTGCCGCGGTTCGACAAAGTCGTCCACCTTCGCGCGGGGCGAACTTAGCTTGAATGGACACCTGTGTCCATTGGGCAAATCGGGACCGCGGGTCGTACGAGCGCGGCAACCGGCCATCTAAGCCAAGTGAAATGCATTTGCGCGTGTCAGGCGCATGGCGGATTTCATTTGCTTGGTGATCCTCCTCCCATGGGCCAAACTCCCGCCGGGCTGTCAGGAGGAGAAATGAGAGCACGCGCAGCGACGGTCGGAGATCTCGAGGATGTTTTCCGCGGCCTGTCCAAGCGAATGTCGGACGAGTACCTGGCGGCCGGCAAGGACAGCAAGGCCGCCTACGACAATCTGATGATGAATCTGAAGGAAGGCCGGGCCCATGCGCTGGTCGAGGGCGCGCAGGCCGTCGCCTTTATCGCCTGGCATGAGCATGGCGACGCGGCCGACACGCTGTTTGCCGCGCAGGAGGACTTCTTCAGAGCGGCAACTGTTCGCTTCTGCAGGCGTCACATCCGCCACATCCAGGCGCTCGCCGGCAACCTGCCCGTGCACTCGCGCAGCTGGCTCGATGGACCGGACGTCGCAAAATGGTTTCGGCTCATCGGCTATGTCGAGCGGGGACAGGAGAATGGCGCCACCCTGTTCGAACTGCCGCCGGCGCCCAATGGGTGACACGGGTTATTGGCGCAGCGGCTTGCACCGCGCAGCAATTGGCGGGATGGTGTGGAAGGCAGCCGGGGGCGCTGGCAGGCCGGAGATGCATGGCTGCTGGAAATCAAAATGGTGCGAGCTTGTTTGGCCCTTGTCGCCCTTGTTGCCCTTGCGAGGCCAACAGAAGCAGGCGAGCGAGCGGCTCCTCTCTTCGACCGCTCCGATCTGGCGTCCGCGTATTCGGGTGAGTCCGACCTCGTAACCGCATATACGACCGGGATGGCCCGGTACCGTCTTCAGCTCATGGCGCGTACCGGCACCGCCAATCTCGCCGCCCCTCTCGAACCTTTGGCCCTGCGGCCGGAATTTCGCCAGCGGACATGGCGCTCGGCCGATGGCAGCCTGCTGCAGGGCTTCGCCGGCAAAGGCGGCTTCCGGCTGACTGTCGGCAACTGCCTTGCCCGCCTCTGCGCGGCCAGCGAATGCAGCGAGGCCGGCTGGCCGGTCTATGCCTGCAGCGACGGCCATAAGCGCAAGATGTCGGTGAAGAGCTTCGTGACGGCAACCTTCGACGGCGTCCCTTACCGGCGGTTGAGCGCTCCGCCGGAACCGTGATTTGATTGCGGTCGACGACGCTGCCGGTTCAGCAAAGTCACGTACTCGTCACCACCCGAAACGCTGGCTGCACCGCTTCTCGTCACCGGAGCAGCCACATCAGCACGAGACCGCCAGCGAGCGTGGCGACCAGGCCGGCCGGGATCTGGCGCGGGATCAAGGTGCGGCCGATCTGCGAGCGAAAGGCAATGCGAGAAGTGCAAGCACGGCGGCCAGGTTGCGCCGGCGTTGCCCGGCATGGCATCTGTCGGCCGATGACACGCAAGCCCCTACGACAGCTTCCCGAATTCCCGCGACGACCGATCGCTGGAAAAGTCAGCCTCAACCGAGCGCTGTCGAAGCTAGGATTCTGCTCGCGCAAGCAGGCCGAACTGATGATCGCCGAAGGACGCGTGCGCGTTGCCGGCAAGGTGGCGCGCGATCCGTCGCTGCGCGTCGATCCGGATCGCGACCGCATCGCAGTCGATGGCGCACAGGTCGCCGCGGAACGAAAA
The DNA here is from genome assembly GCF_001672435.1 of Mesorhizobium sp. AA23. Taxonomy (NCBI): domain Bacteria; kingdom Pseudomonadati; phylum Pseudomonadota; class Alphaproteobacteria; order Hyphomicrobiales; family Phyllobacteriaceae; genus Mesorhizobium; species Mesorhizobium sp. AA23. Next base: position 83,037 of record NZ_LYTP01000009.1, on the reverse strand, counting down.
GTGTATCTGATGCTCAACAAGCCGCGCGGGCTGGTCACCACGCGCGACGACCCCGACGGGCGCGGCACGGTCTATGACTGCCTTGCTGATCTTGACCTGCCCTTCGTGTCGCCGGTCGGCCGTCTCGACAAAGCGAGCGAAGGTCTGCTGTTGATGACCAACGACACGCGCTGGGCGAACGGCTTGCTCGATCCTGCCTCGCATGTCGCCAAGACCTATCATGTGCAGATTGCTTCCGCGCCCGACGAGAAGATGCTCGAGCGGTTCCGCCAAGGCGCTGTCGTCGACGGGGAATTGCTGACGGCGAGCTCGATCGCGCTCTTGCGCAGCGGCGGGCACACGGCCTGGCTGGAGATCGTGCTCGACGAAGGCCGCAACCGCCAGATCCGCCGCATGCTCGGCGCCTTCGACATCGAGGTGCTCAGGCTGGTGCGGGTGGCGATCGGGAGGCTGCAGTTGGGTGATCTCGCGAAGGGCAAGGCGCGGCATTTAACGGCCGTGGAGCTGGCGATGCTTGCCGCTTAACAGGGGCCGGAACTACTTTTGGTTCCAGCGGCGGATGACCGGTTCGGTCAGGTCGTGCTCGTAGCCGAGGATGCTGAGGCTCGCGGTATCGAGGACGAAATGTTCGCCGCCTTCCGGCGGCAGGCTGATCCAGCGCGCCGCAAGCACGCGCAGGAAATGCGAGCTCGAGAAGATGAGCACATTGCCGGCCGCCGTCCGGATTTCGGCCACGATCGCATTGGCCCTGGCGCCGACATCGGCTGCCGTCTCGCCGCCCGGGCAGCCGTCGCGAAACAATTGCCAACCGGGGCGTCCGGCAAGGATTTCCTTCGTTGTCACGCCTTCATAGGCGCCGTAGTCCCATTCCTGCAGATCGGCCTTCTTGAGCGCGCGCTCGCCGAAGCCGGCCAGCCGGCAGGTGTCGAAGGCGCGCTGCGACGGGCTCGACCAGACCGCCTGGAAGGCCTGGTCCTTGAGGCGGTCGGCGACGCCGCGTGCGGCCTGTTCGCCTTTCGCGGTCAACGGAACGTCGGTGCGGCCGGTATGCTTGCCCGATGCGCTCCATTCCGTCTCGCCATGGCGGACAAGGTAGATCTCGGGAAACGCGCTGCTCATCCGCCGGCCCTCACGCTTGGATGCACCGGCAAGAATGCCGGCCCGCGCCACCCTATGCGGCGTCCGACAAAAAGAACAGGCCGCGGCGGAGCCACGGCCTGTTTCGGCTTGGGTGGACGCTCTTTGTCTGCGCAACTCCGGATCGAAGGCTACGGTGAAGTCACCGAGGCAATTTTCCCGGAATTGCTTCGGTCGCTCAGGCCGGCTGCAGGCCGCCTGAGAGCGCGAGGTCTGCCTCCTCCGGCATCTGGCCGGCCATGGCGGCGGCGAACTGCTTCTGGTCGAGCTCGCCTTCCCAGCGCGCCACGACGATGGTCGCGACGGCGTTGCCGACGAAGTTGGTCAGCGCGCGGCACTCCGACATGAAGCGGTCGACGCCGAGGATCAGCGCCATGCCGGCAACCGGCACCGAAGGCACGACCGAAAGCGTGGCCGCCAAGGTGATGAAGCCGGCGCCGGTGATACCGGCGGCACCCTTGGAGCTCAGCATGGCAACGAGCAGCAGCAGGATCTGGTCGCCGAAGGTGAGCGGCGTATCGGTCGCCTGGGCGATGAACAGCGCTGCCAGCGTCATGTAGATGTTGGTGCCGTCGAGGTTGAAAGAATAGCCGGTCGGGATGACAAGACCGACCACCGAGCGATTGCAGCCGGCGCGCTCCATCTTGGCCATCAGGCCGGGAAGTGCTGCCTCCGACGATGAGGTGCCGAGCACCAGGAGCAGCTCTTCCTTGATGTAGCGGATCAGCGCGAGGATGGAGAAGCCGTTGTACCATGCCACCGCGCCCAGCACGATCAGCACGAAGAGCAACGACGTCAGGTAAAAGGTGCCGATCAGGAAGGCGAGATTGGCGATCGCCCCGATGCCGTATTTGCCGACGGTGAAGGCCATGGCGCCGAAGGCGCCGATGGGCGCAGCCTTCATCAGGATGGCGACGAGGCGGAAGATCGGCGCCGTCAGCGCCTGCAGGAAGTCGACCACCGGACGAGCGCGCTCGCCGACCAAAGCGAGAGCGACGCCGAACAGCACCGAGAAGAACAACACCTGCAGGATGTCGCCCTGGGCGAAGGCGCCGGTTATGGTGTCGGGGATGATGTTCAGCAGGAAGCCAACGATCGTCGTATCATGCGCCTTCTCGGTGAAGGTCGAGACCTTCGAGGCGTCGAGCGTCGCCGGATTGATGTGCATGCCGGCGCCGGGCTGGACGACATTTGACACGATCAGGCCAACGATGAGCGCCAGTGTCGAGAAGACGAGGAAATAGATCATCGCCTTGCCGGCGACCCGGCCGACCTTATGCAGGTCGGAGACGCCGGCGATGCCGGTCGCGACGGTGAGGAAGATCACTGGCGCGATCACCATCTTGACCAGCTTGATGAAGGCATCGCCGAGCGGCTTCAGCGAGGCGCCGATGTCGGGATAGAAATGGCCGAGCAGGATGCCGGCGGCGATCGCCGCCAGGACCTGCACGTAAAGATGCCGATAAAAGGGAACTTTGCCGCGCGGTTCCGCGGCAGCGATTGCCGTCTGCATGATGTCCTCCGTTCGGCCCCGATCGAGAAGCTCGACCTCCCGGGGCAGTTGACCTTCACAGCCTCGCGGCTGCTGCGGATGCATTTGCAACGGCCGTGCCAGATTGCGCCTTGAGGCGTCGAGCATTGATTTTGTTTGGTTTTCTGACGCAACGCGCTTTGCCATTCGACAGCGCAGTGCGGCGATCCGCATAGCTCGAATTGTGCTTTGTGCGAAATCATGCACAAATGGGCGATGCTGCAACGCCCCGCCGCTGCCCTCGCTTCGACGCCCGAACTGCTCGCCGGGCGGGCGCGGCGCGCCTGGCTGCTGTTTGCGGCGGTGGCGCTTCTCATCGTCTTTGCAGCACTCTATGGCGCCGGCCTCTACGGACGCTCGACCGAGATCGAGGCGCTGTCGGCACAAGGGCGGACCGACGCCAATCTCAAGGTCGCGCTGCTGCGCGCGGTGCTGGAAAATCCGCGCGCGCTGCCGCTGCTTCTGTCCGAAGACCAGCAGGTGCATGACGCGCTCGCTGAGCGCAGCCCCGCCTCGATCGACGTGCTGAACCGCAAGCTCGAAGGGCTGGTTTCGGGCACCAAGGCCTCGGTGCTTTACGTCACCGGCCCGGACGGGCTGGCCATCGCTTCCAGCAACTGGCGCGAGCCGGTAAGCTTCGTCGGCAATGACTACGGTTTTCGCGCCTATTTCTCGGGCGCCATGCAATCCGGCACGGCCGAGTATTTCGCGCTCGGCAATGTCAGCAAGCGCCCGGGCCTCTACATTTCGCGCCGTGTCGGGAGTGCGGCGGCCCCGCTCGGCGTCGTCGTGGTCAAGATGGAGTTCGACCAGCTCGAAGCCGACTGGCACGAGGCGAACCGCCCGGCCTATGTCAGCGACGAGCATGGGGTGGTGCTGATCACCAGCGTGCCCTCCTGGCGCTTCATGACGACGGCGCCGCTGGCCGCTCCAGTCGCGGCCGACATCCGCGCCAGCCAGCAGTTCGGCGAGGCTCCGCTGGTGCCGTTGCCCATCACGAGGCCACAACCGCTCAGCCCCGATGTCGCGTTGGTGCACGCCATCACGCCCGGCGGCAGCGACGCGGAGTATCTGCGGCTATCCACCGCCGTGCCGTCGACGCCATGGCGCCTCGACTATCTCGTGCCGGCGGAAGCGCCGATCGCGGCGGCGCAGCGCGAAATGCGTTTGTTGGCCCTCGGCGTCCTTGTCCCGCTGCTCGCTTTGGCCGCTTATCTGTTGTGGCGCCGGCAGTCCGCGCAGATGCGGATCGCTGCCGAGCAGGCGGCGCGCGCCGAACTCGAACGGCGCGTCGTCGAGCGCACGCAGGACCTCAGCCTCGCGCGCGACCGGCTGCAGGCCGAGATCGCCGACCACCGCAGCACCGAAGCCAAGCTGCAGGTCATGCAGCAGGAGCTGGTGCAGGCCAACCGCCTGGCGACGCTCGGCCAGGTTGCCGCGGGCGTCGCGCATGAGATCAACCAGCCGGTGGCGACCATCCGCGCCTATGCCGACAATGCGCGCGTTTTCCTGGAACGCAAGCAGACGGCGCCGGCGGAGGAAAATCTCGGCGCCATCGCCGCGCTGACCGAACGCATCGGCTCCATCACCGAGGAGCTGAAAGCTTTCGCCCGCAAGGGTCGCACCGCCGCCGAGCCGGTCGAGTTGCGCAGCGTCATCGAAGGCGCAGTGGTGCTGCTCAGGAGCCGCTTTGCCGGCCGATTGGACGCGCTGGCGATCACGCTGCCGCCGGCGACGCTGAAAGTGATGGGGAACCGGCTGCGGTTGGAGCAGGTGCTGATCAACCTGTTCCAGAACGCGTTGGAAGCGCTCGAGGGGCGTGACGGTGCTCGGGTCGAAGTGTCCGCCGCGGAAACCGCCGACGGCGTCGCGCTGATCGTGTCCGATAACGGACCGGGGATTCCGCCGGCGATCCTGAAATCGCTGTTCACGCCTTTCAATACCTCGAAGGAAAAGGGCTTGGGGCTCGGGCTCGTCATCTCGAAGGACATCGTCGCCGACTATGGCGGGCGTATCGAGGTGACAAGCAGCGGGACCGGCACCCGCTTCACCATCCATCTCTCGAAGGCTGGCCCGAGATGACAGACGGCAATCCGGTCATCCTGATCGATGACGATAGTGACCTGCTCAAGGCGACGAAGCAGACGCTCGAACTCGCCGGTTTTGCCGTGTCTGCCTTTTCCTCGGCAAGCGAGGCACTCGCCGGCCTCGATGCCGGCTTTGCCGGCGTCTTGGTGTCAGACATCCGCATGCCCGAAATGGACGGCCTGCAGCTTTTCGACCTCGTGGTCGACCTTGACCCGGATATCCCCGTCATCCTCGTCACCGGGCACGGCGATATCGCCATGGCGGTAAAGGCGATCAAGGACGGCGCCTATGACTTCATCACCAAGCCCTTCGCGGCCGACCGGCTGGCGCAAAGTGTATGGCGCGCCGCGGAAAAGCGCCGTCTTGTTATGGAGAACCGCGCCTTGCGCGAAGCGGCCGAGCAGGCGCAGGAAGGTCTTCCGCTGATCGGCCAGACACCGGCTATGGAGCGGCTGCGCCGCACGCTGAGACAGATCGCCGACACCGATGTCGATGTGCTGGTGACCGGCGAGACAGGCTCGGGCAAGGAGGTGGTGGCGAGCCTGCTGCATCGCTGGAGCCGCCGCGCCAAGGGCAATTTCGTCGCGCTCAATTGCGGCACGTTGCCGGAGACGGTGATCGAAAGCGAATTGTTTGGCCATGAGGCCGGTGCCTTCACGGGCGCGCAGAAGAAGCGCGTCGGCCGCATCGAGCATTCGAGCGGCGGCACGCTGTTCCTCGATGAGATCGAAAGCATGCCGCCCTCCACTCAGGTGCAGATGCTGCGCGTGCTCGAAATGCGCGAGGTGACGCCACTCGGCACCAACGAAATCCGGCCGGTCGACCTGCGCGTCGTTGCCGCCGCCAAGATCGATCTCGGCGATCCCGGCCAGCGCGGCAATTTCCGCGAAGACCTCTATTATCGGCTGAATGTGGTGACGCTTTCGATCCCGCCATTGCGCGAGCGCCGGGACGACGTGCCGTTGCTGTTCGGGTATTTCGCCGAGCGCGCCGCTGCCCGCTTTCATCGCCAGGTGCCCGCGGCGCCGGCCGCCGTCCAGCGCCATCTGCGCGAACACGACTGGCCCGGCAATGTCCGCGAGCTCGCCCATTTTGCCGAGCGCTTCGTGCTCGGTCTGGAAGAGATCGGCAGCAGCCCCGCCGCTCAGCCGACAGATTTGGACGTCTCGATGCCCTTGCCGGAACGGCTGGAGCGCTACGAGGCCGAGATCATCCGCGAGACACTTGGCCGCAATGGCGGCGATGTCCGGCGTACGATCGAGGCGCTCGGCATTCCGCGCAAGACCTTCTACGACAAGCTGCAGCGGCACGGCATCGTGCGCAGCGATTTTTCCAGAGAGATCAAGCTTGTGGAACCGGATCGAAGCCCTCGGCGTTGAGGCTATCCAGGAAACCGTGGCACGTTGGCACCAGCCGGGTGGCGAACGCATGATGGCGGTGGCGTTGCCGGTTGCACTTGGCAAGCGTTGATGGTTTGTTGCCGCTCAGCGGAGAACGAATGATGCGCGAATCCCTCGGTCAAGACGAATACGGCTCGGCCAGCCCCTTTGATCCGGACGATCTGCCGAATCTCAACGCAATGGGACCGGCGATGGGCAGCGGCAATGATTTCGAGAAATATGCCGTTGCCGTCATCATCGTGTTCGGCGCGCTGATCATCGGTGGCCTGATGGCCGCCTCGATGACCTTCGGCCACCGCAACGGCTTCCTGTTTGCGTTGGGCGGCGCCACTTCGGCCTGGATTTCGGGCAACGCGCTGCTGATTGACCGGCCGCGCATGTATGCGCTGTTCGTCGGCATCGCGGCGGTGCTGCTGATTGCCTCGACCATTACCCTTGTCGTATAGTCAGTAGCCCAGCGCCTCGCCGGAAGCGGCGCGGCTGTCGATGGCTCCGTTGTAGCGGGCGCCGCCACCTTTCTCGATCTCCGCCAGGCTCTTGCCGCCGACAAGGATGCCGGCCGCCTGGCCCCAGGTCTGGTCACTGAGATCGAGATGATAGCCCATGCCGGCAAGCAGCCTTTCGGTGTCGGGAGAAAGCCCGAAAGGCTCGACATAGACGGTGTCGGGCAGCCATTGATGGTGCATGCGCGGAGCGTCGATCGCCTCCTGAATGTTCATGCCGTGGTCGATGACGTTGACGATTGCCTCCAGCGTGATGGTGATGATGCGCGAGCCACCCGGGCTGCCGATGACCATGAACGGCTTGCCGTCCTTCACAACGACGGTCGGGCTCATCGAGGACAGCGGCGTCTTCTTCGGCTGGATCGCGTTGGCCTCGCCTTGGACCAGTCCGTAGAGGTTGGGCACGCCGGGCTTCTGGGTGAAATCGTCCATTTCGTTGTTGAGCAGGATCCCGGTGCCGTCGGCGACGACGCCGGCGCCAAAGGAACCATTGAGCGTATAGGTGACGGCTACCGCGTTGCCGTCCCTGTCGATGATAGAATAATGGGTGGTTTCCTTCGACTCGCCGAAGCCCTTGGGCATCAAGTCCTTCGAGACGCCGGCGCGGAACGGATCGATCTTGTCGCGGATGTCCTTGGCATAGCCCTTGTCGAGCAGTTTCGAGACCGGATTGTCGACGAAATCCGGATCGCCGAGCGCCGAATTGCGGTCGACATAGGCATGACGCATGGCCTCGACCATGACGTGGACGGTCTCGGCCGAGCCGGCTCCGAGATAGGACAGCGGATAGCCTTCGAGCACATTGAGGATTTCGCAGATGATGACGCCGCCCGAACTCGGCGGCGGCGAGGAGATGATCTCGTAGCCGCGATAGGAACAGGTCACCGGCTTCAGCTCGCGCACCGCGTATTGCTCGAAATCGCCTTTGGCGAGGATGCCGCCCTTGGCGCCGCTCGCCTTGACGATCGCGTCGGCAATCGGCCCCTTGTAGAAGGCATCGGGGCCTTTCTCGGAGATCGCCGAGAGCGAGGCCGCAAGGTCCGGCTGGACTAGCTTCTCGCCGATGCCATAGGGCTTCCCGTCTTTTTTCAGAAAAATAGCGGCCGCTGCCGGATCCTTGGCCAGCCGGTCGGCGCCGCCGGCGAAGGAGGCCGCGTCGCCCTGGTTGAGGACGAAGCCGTCCTTGGCATAGGCGATCGCCGGGGCCATGAGATCCTGTCTGGACAAGGTCCCGTATCTCTCGCGCGCCATCTCGAAGCCGGCCACCGAACCAGGCACGCCGACGGCGAGATAACCGTCGAGGCTGGCACCTTTGATCGGCTTGCCGTCCTTGTCGAGATACATCGTCTTGGTCGCCGCAAGGGGCGCGCGCTCGCGGAAATCGATGAAGGTCGAACGGCCGTCCTTCAAGCGGATGGTCATGAAACCGCCGCCGCCGATATTGCCGGCATTCGGATAGACGACGGCCAGCGCATAGCCGACGGCGACCGCCGCATCGACGGCGTTGCCGCCCTTCTTCAGCACGTCGACGCCGACTTCGGTGGCGAGATGCTGGGCGGTCACCACCATGCCGTGCTCGCCCTTGGCGGGAGCCGGCGAAGCCGCAAAAACGGCGGCCGATGGTGTGAAGGCAACAGTGAGCGCAAAGCTGACGGCGATCAGCGTCCGGCGGGTGAGATGCATGGTGGGTCTCCAAGGCGGGGGGACACCCAGGAAAGACCGTTGGAGCGCGTTAGTCCAATAACAATTGGAGTAGCATTGGGCAGAGCCCCTCACCTGCCTCGAATTGCGAAGGGCAATTCGGGGCAGTCCGACCTCTTCCCGCGGGGGAAGGAGCTCGTCAGCGCCGACGCCAACCTCTTCTGCCTTGGGAGAAAGGCGGCCGCGAAGCGGCCGGATGAGGGTGTCAGACGATCCCGCCGCCACCGCCGGCGACGCCCGGCCGCTCCGCCGCGACCTTCGCCCGGTAGCCGGCCTCGCGATAGGCGGCGACCGGATCAATGGCGCCGCCGGTTCTCAGCCGCGCCATGGCGAGGATCGGCTCGACATCGGTGCGGTAGGCGGTCTTCAGCGTCTGCGTCGCCATCAGCGCGTCGTTCGCTTCCTGAAAACCGTCCAGCGCCTTGCGGTCGACCAGCAGCGCCTGCGCATAGGCGCGCTGCACCTCGACCGCGGACAGCATCAGGCTTTCGATCGGATCGGTGACGTTATGGCTCTGGTCGAGCATATGCGCGGGATGGAAGCCCTTGGCACCCGAAAGCTCTGCATCGACCAGCTCGTTGAAGACCAAAAACAGCCGGTAAGGATCGATCGAACCGGCGTCGAGATCGTCGTCGCCATATTTGGAATCGTTGAAGTGGAAGCCGCCGAGCTTGCCGAATTGAATCAGCCGCGACACGATCATCTCGATGTTGACGTTGGGCGCGTGGTGGCCGAGGTCGACGAGGCAGAAGGCCTTGTCGCCGAGCTCCTTGGCGATGATGTAGTTCGTGCCCCAGTCCTGCACGACGGTCGAATAGAAGGCCGGCTCGTACATCTTGTGCTCGGTAAACAGCCGCCAGTCGTCCGGCAGGCCGGCGTAGATTTGCCGCATGGCGTCGAGATAGCGCTCGAAGGCCTTGGCGAAACTGACCTGGCCGGGGAAGTTCGAGCCGTCGCCGATCCAAACCGTCAGCGCCTTCGACCCAAGCGTCCTGCCGATCTCGATGCATTCGAGATTGTGCTCGACCGCCTGGCGGCGCGTGCCGGCATCGGCGTGCGACAGCGAGCCGAATTTGTAGGAGAGCTTCTGGTCCTTCGCGTCGGAAAAGGTGTTGGAGTTCATCGCATCGAACCCGAGCCCGAAACGCGCCGCCGCCTGCTTCAGCCGGTTCGGATCGGCCTTGTCCCACGGGATATGCAGCGAGACGGTAGGCGTCGCTTGCGTCAGCTGGCTGATGACGGCGCAATCCTCGATCTTGTCGAAGATGTCGCGCGGCTCGCCGGGGCCGGGAAAACGGGCAAAGCGCGTGCCGCCGGTGCCGACGCCCCAGGACGGGATCGCGACGCCGAATTTTTCCACCTTGTCGCGGATGGCGTCGATGGCAATGCCGCGCCGGTCGAGGCGTTCGCCGAGCGAGGCGTAGTCGCGCTCCAGGTAAGCGTTGCGCACAGCGTTATGTTTGGCGACGAGGTCGGCTGCGATGATGTGTTCGGACATTTTTTCCTCCCAATTCGTCTGCGCTGCCCCTCATCCGCCTACCGGCACCTTCTCCCCGTATAGTCACGGGGAGAAGGGACGCGCTCCAGCGCTGGCGCCCCCTCTCCCCGTTCTTACGGGGAGAGGGTAAGGGTGAGGGGCAGCGCTGGCTTTGACAATTTACCGCGTAAAGCTCTGCGCGTTGCCGGCGTCGACATTGACGATGTTGCCAGTCGACTTGGCCGACATGTCGGAAGCGAAGAAGTAGATCGCTTCGGCGATATCTTCCGGAAATACCGAGCGTTTCAGCATCGAACGCGACCGGTAATGCTCCTCGAGATCGTCGGTCGACATCTTGTAGGCGGCGGCGCGCTGTTCCTTCCATTCGCCGGTCCAGATCTTGGAGCCGCGCAGCACGGCGTCCGGATTGACGACGTTGACCCTGATCTGCGCCTCCGCACCCTCAAGCGCGAGACAGCGCGCGAGATGGATCTCGGCCGCCTTGGCCGTGCAGTAAGCGGTGGCGTTGGGCGAAGCGGCAAGGCCGTTCTTGGAGGCGACGAAGACGACATTGCCGCCGATCTTCTGCGCGCGGAACAGCCGGAAAGCCTCGCGCGAAACGAGGAAATAGCCGGTCGACAGGATGTCCATATTCTTGTTCCACAACGCCAGCGTCGTTTCCTCGATCGGCGCCGAGGAGGCCAGGCCGGCATTGGAAACCAGAATGTCGATGCCGCCGAACTCGACCGAAGTTTCGGCAAAGCCCGACGTGACCTGATCTTCCGAGGTCACGTCGATCCGCACCGGACGGACGAAGTCTTTGCCGTAGGCTTTCGACAGTTCTTCGTGAGCGCCGGCAAGCGCGGTCTCATCGATATCGGCCAGCACGACGCAGGCGCCTTCGCGCAGCAGGCGGTTGGCGGTGGCGCGGCCGATGCCGCCGGCACCGCCGGTGACCAGGGCGATCTGTCCCGCCAGCGCCTTCGGCTTCGGCAGGCGCTGGAGCTTGGCTTCTTCCAACTGCCAGTATTCGATGTCGAAGGCCTCCTGTGCCGGCAGGCCGACATAGGACGAGACCGTCGAGGCGCCGCGCATGACGTTGATGGCGTTGACGTAGAACTCGCCGGAGATGCGCGCCGTCGCCTTGTCGCCGGCGAAAGTGAACATGCCGACGCCCGGCATCAGATAGACGACCGCGTTCGGATCGCGGATGGCGGGCGAGTCCGGATGTTTGCAGCTGTCGTAGTAGGCCTGGTAACCGACGCGATACGCTGCAATGTCGTCGGCGAGGCGCGCGATGACGGCATCGACATCCGGCTTTGCCGGATCGAACTCGATCACCAATGGCCGGATCTTGGTGCGCAGGAAATGGTCCGGACAGGACGTGCCCAGCGCCGCCAGCGGGCGCAGGTCTTTCGAATTGACGAATTCGAGCACTGCCGGCTGGTCGTCGAAATGGCCGAGCTTATGGCTCTTTTCCGAGATCAGGCCGCGGATTCTCGGCATGAGTTTCGCGGCAATGGCACGCCGTGCCGGCGCGTCGAGCGCCTTCACCACCTCGCCGCCGAAGATCGCCTTGCCGTCGGATTTGCGCTCGAACCAGTCGATCGCCTGATTGATCACCGAAATCGTCCTTTCGTAGCATTCCTTCGGCGTGTCGCCCCAGGTGAACAGGCCGTGGCTTTCGAGAACCACGCCCTTGGCGTCGGGGTTCTCGCGGCAGAATTTCTCCAGCCACAGCCCAAGCTCGAAGCCCGGCCGCTTCCAAGGCAGCCAGCCGATGGCCTCGCCAAACACCTCTTTCGTGATCGCTCTGGAGTCCTTCGCCGCGGCAATTGCGATAATGGCATCGGGATGCATGTGGTCGACGCAAGCCTTCGGCACAAAGGCATGCAGCGGCGTGTCGATGGAGGCCGCGCGCGGATTGAGGTTGAAGGTGCAGTGGGGCAGATAGCCCACCATCTCATCCTCGTGGTCGACGCCGCGATAGAGGCTCTTTAGCGCGCGCAGCTTGTCCATGTAGAGGGTCGCAAACCCGTCGAGCTTGATCGAAGCGCTGTCGCCGCCCGAGCCCTTGACCCACAGCACCTCGACGTCCTCACCGGTCAGCGGGTCTTTCTGCCAGACCTTGGACGAGGTGTTGCCGCCGCCATAATTGGTGACGCGCTTGTCTGAACCCAGCGTGTTCGAGCGATAGACCAGAAGCTCGGGACCGCTCATCCCTTCGGCCCTTGCATCGTCCCACAGATTGGCGAGGCGCGAGCCGGAGCGCTTGTCGAGCATAGGTATCCTCCCTTGGGACGCTAAAACCGAGCAGTCCAATTTGGCTGGAATGTCTACGCAACAGGGCCTCTTGTCAATCATAAACGATCAAGATCGATCATATTGCACTGCACAATGAAAATATGTGATTGGAAATGATTGACACTGCGCGTTTTCTGGTGCCTGATAGCCAGGCAGGGAGGAACCATGCACGAAAAAGAGCGCCACAGGATCATTCTGTCCGCCGTCCAGGAAAAGCCTGTGGTGACGGTGCAGGAAATGGTCGACCTGACGGACTCCTCCGAGGCGACGATTCGGCGCGATATCGCGGCGCTGCATGTGCAAAAGCGGCTGCGCCGGGTGCGCGGCGGCGCCGAGGCGATCTCACCGCCGCAAGTCATCGGCCTTGCCGGCCGGCCCTTCTCGGTCAACGAAACGCTGAACGCCGCGCAGAAGCGGGCGATCGCCCGCGAAGCGGTGAACCTTTGCAAGGACGGCGAGCCGATCATCATCAATGGCGGCACCACGACCTTCCAGATGGTGCATTTCCTGACCGGCCGCCGCATGCCGATCTTCACCAACTCGTTCCCGATCGCCGAGCACCTGCTCAAGCACTCGAAGAACACGGTGATGCTGTCGGGCGGCACGATCTATCGCGAGCAGAACATCATCCTGTCGCCCTTCGACAACGACGTGACGCGCAATTTCTATGCGCGGCGCATGTTCATGGGCGCTCAAGGGTTGGGACCGCTCGGCCTGATGGAAGGCGACCCGCTGCTGATCCAGGCGGAGCAAAAACTGATCGACCAGGCCGACGAGCTGGTGGTGCTGGTCGATTCCTCGAAATTTCGCATGCGCTCCAGCCTGATCCTGTGCGGGCTGTCGCGCATCACGACCGTGATCACAGACGACGGTATCGACGACCGCGAAGCCAAGATGCTGGAAACCGCGGGTGTGGCGCTGATCGTCGCCCGCAAACAGTCAAGCGACAAGGAGGAATCTTCACTGCAGGTCTGAGGACAACTCGCGCCCGCAGCGGCGATGGAATGCAACGCTCAAGGGAGGATATTCGATGAGCTTTTTGAAGAAACTGCTGGTCACGGCGGCCTTTTCCGCCGCCATGTTCGTGAATGGCGCCTATGCCGAGAACGTCAAGATCGCACTGGTCGTGAAGTCGCTCGGCAACGGCTTCTTCGACGCCGCCAACAAGGGCGCCGAGGAAGCGGCCAAGGAACTGGGCGACGTCGACGTGATCTATACCGGTCCGACCAAAGCGACGGCGGAGGCGCAGATCGAGGTGATCAACTCGCTGATCGCGCAGAAGGTCAATGCCATCGCCGTCTCGGCCAATGACGCCGATGCGCTGGTGCCGGTGCTGAAGAAGGCGATGGATCGCGGCATCACCGTGATCTCGTGGGACTCCGGCGTCGCCAAGGAAGGCCGCCAGCTCCACCTCAACCCGTCCGACACCAATTTGATCGGCGAGACCATCATCAAGCTCGCCGCCGACTACCTGCCGGAAGGCGGCGATGTCGCCATCCTCTCGGCATCCTCGACCGCGACCAACCAGAATGCCTGGATCGAAGCGGCCAAGAAGGTGCTGCCGGAGAAGTTCCCGAAGATCAAGCTGGTCGCCATCGTCTATGGCGATGACGACTCCGCCAAGAGCACCGACGAAGCCAAGGGCCTGTTGAAATCCTATCCGAACCTCAAGGCGATCATCGCGCCGACCACCGTCGGCGTCGTTGCCGCCGCGCAGGTCGTCACCGACGAGAACCTGATCGGCAAGGTCAACGTCACCGGCCTCGCGCTGCCGTCGGAGTTCAAGAAGTTCATCGACAACGGCGCCAGCCAGGCGGTCGCGCTGTGGAACCCGATCGACCTCGGCTACTCGGCGATCTATCTCGCGCATGACCTGGCGGTGAAGAAAGAAGAGGCCAAGCCCGGCGCCACGCTGTCGATCGGCCGCGTCGGCAAGGTGACGCTCGACGACACCAACTCGGCTGCGATGGCTCCGCCCTTCCAGTTCGACAAGACCAACATCGAGAAGTTCTCAAAGATCTATTGATCTGAGGAGCTTGCACCCTCCCCCTTGTGGGGAGGGTCGGCGAGGCGGTGTCGCGAAGCAAAACTGGCGAGACGGGGCGGGGGTGACGACGCTTCCATGCACCAGGACCTTAACTTGATATGCTAGACAACCCCCATCCCGCTCACGTTGTTCGCGACCCTCCCCGCGAGGGCGAGGACAAATTGGCCCCGCGCCTGACGCTCTTAGGCATCTCCAAGAGTTTTCCGGGCGTTCGGGCGCTGCACAATGTCAGCCTGTCGCTCTATCCCGGACAGGTGACGGCGCTGATCGGCGAGAACGGCGCCGGCAAGTCGACGCTGGTCAAGATCATGACCGGCATCTACCAGCCCGACGCCGGCGAAATCAGCATCGACGGCCAGGCCACGACGCTGCCCAGCGCGCATGCCGCCTTCGGCCACGGCATCACCGCCATCCATCAGGAGACGGTGCTGTTCGACGACCTTTCGGTCGCCGAAAACATCTTCCTCGGCCATGCGCCGCGCACCCGCTTCGGCACCATCGACTGGCGCACCATGCGCAAAAATGCGCGCGAGGTGCTGGAGACGATGCGCGCCGGTCACATCGACGCCGACACCCGCCTGAAGGACCTCGGCATCGCCAACAAGCATCTGGTGGCGGTGGCGCGCGCCATGTCCATCGACGCGCGCATCGTCATCATGGACGAGCCGACCGCCGCACTTTCGATGAAGGAGATCGAGGAGCTTTTCCTCTTGATCGAATTCCTGAAGAGCGAAGGCAAGGCGGTGCTCTTCATCAGCCACAAGTTCGACGAGATCTACCGCATCGCCGACCGCTACACCGTCTTCCGCGACGGCGAGATGGTGGGCGAAGGCCTGCTCAAGGACACCGGCCAGAACGAGATCGTGCGTATGATGGTCGGCCGCAACGTCGACCACATCTTTCCGCAGCGCGAGCCGAAGATCGGCGCGCCGGTGCTGTCGGTCTCCCGCCTGTCGCACCCGACCGAGTTCGACGATATCGGCTTCGAATTGCGCAAGGGCGAAATCCTCGGCTTCTATGGCCTGGTCGGTGCCGGCCGCAGCGAGGTGATGCAGGCGATCGCCGGGATCACGCGCACCAGCCGCGGCACGATTTCGCTGGACGGCAACTCAATCGCGCCGAAATCGGCGGCGGATTCGATCAAGGCCGGCATCGTCTATGTGCCGGAAGAGCGCGGCAAGCAGGGTGTCGTCATCGGCCTGCCGATCTTTCAGAACGTGTCGCTGCCTTCGCTGGCGCGCACCTCGAAATCCGGCGTGCTCAAGCTGGCGAAAGAGTTCTCACTTGCCCGCTCCTACACCGAGCGGCTGGACCTGCGCGCCTCGTCGCTCAGCCAGGATGTCGGCACGCTTTCCGGCGGCAACCAGCAGAAGGTGGTCATCGCCAAATGGCTGGCGACCACGCCGAAGGTCATCATCCTCGACGAGCCGACCAAGGGCATCGACATCGGCTCCAAAGCCGCCGTGCACGGCTTCATGGCCGAGCTCGTGGCGCAGGGGCTATCGGTGATCATGGTCTCCTCGGAACTGCCGGAAATCCTCGGCATGTCCGACCGGGTCGTGGTCATGCGTGAAGGCCGTATCGCGGCCACCTACGACAACAAAGGCCTCGACGCCGAGACGCTGGTCAGGACCGCAGCGGGGATCGCGGCATGAAGAATTTTCTCAAGTACCGCGAGATCTGGCTGCTCGCCGGCATCGTCCTGCTGATCGGGCTGATCTCGACCCGCTTCCCCGGTTTTGCCGATCCGGCCAATCTGCGCCAGGTGTTCAATGACACCTCGATCCTGATGATCCTGGCGCTCGGCCAGATGGTGGTGATCCTGACGCGCTCGATCGATCTGTCGATGGCGTCCAACCTCTGCTTCACCGGCATGGTCGTGGCCATGCTCAACGCCGCCCATCCGGCGATCCCGATCCCGGTGCTGATCGTCATCGCACTGCTTGTCGGCCTCCTGCTCGGCGCCATCAACGGCTTCCTGGTGTGGCGGCTGAATATCCCGTCCATCGTGGTCACGCTCGGCACGCTCACCATCTATCGCGGCGCCACCTTCGTCGTCTCCGGCGGCGCCTGGGTCAATGCCGACCAGATGAGCCCCGACTTCATCAACTTCCAGCGCGCCGCCTTCCTCGGCCTGCCGGTCCTGTCGTGGATCGCGCTTCTCGTCATTGCGCTGTTCTTTCTGGCGATGACGCGCACGCAGATCGGCCGCTCGATCTATGCCATCGGCGTCAACCCGACCGCCTCGGTCTATGCCGGCATCGATGTCGGCCGCACCAAGTTCATCGTCTTCTGCATTTCCGGCATGATCGGCGGGCTAGCCGGGTACTTATGGATCTCGCGCTACGTGATCGCCTCGGTCGAAGTCGCCAACGGCTACGAGCTCAACATCATCGCCGCCTGCGTCATCGGCGGCATCTCGATCGCCGGCGGCATTGGCTCGGTCGGCGGCGCGGTGCTCGGCGCGCTCTTCCTCGGCATCATCTCCAACGCGCTGCCGGTCATCAACATCTCGCCCTTCTGGCAGATGGCGATCTCGGGCAGCGCCATCATCCTGGCCGTGGTGCTCAACGCGCGCGGCGAGCGCCGGCAGGGTCGCATCATCCTCAGAAAGGCGGAAGCGGCATGACGGACACCACCCCTGCCCCGCGCCATATCCCCGACCGGCTCGACAAGCCGCTTTCTTCGGCGATCTTTTCCTGGGAGGCACTGCTCGTAGTCATCGCGATCCTCATCTTCGCGGTGAACAGCTTCGCCTCGCCCTATTTCCTCGACCCGTGGTCGCTCTCGGATCTGACCTTCAACTTCACCGAAAAGGGCCTGATTGCGCTTGCAATGGCGCTGCTGATCATCTCGGGCGAGATCGACCTGTCGGTTGCCGCGATTGTCGCGCTCGCTTCGACGATGATGGGCATGGCGGCGCAGGCGGGCGCCGGCACGCCGGTGCTGGTCGCGATCGGCATCGCCGTGGGGCTCGGCTGCGGCGCCTTCAACGGATTGCTCGTCACCAGGCTCGGCCTGCCTTCCATCGTCGTCACCATCGGCACGATGAGCCTGTTTCGCGGCATCGCCTTCATCATCCTCGGCGACCAAGCCTATAAGGGATATCCGGAGAGTTTCGCCTTCTTCGGCCAAGGTTATGTCTGGTGGGTCTTCTCGTTCGAGCTGGCGTTGTTCCTTTTCGCGGCGCTGGTCTACTGGTTCGTGCTGCATCGCACGAGCTTCGGCCGGCGCGTCTTTGCCATTGGCAACAATCCGGTCGCCTGCCAGTTCTCCGGTGTGCGCGTCGACCGCATCAAATTCATCCTGTTTTGCCTGACCGGGCTGATGTCGGGCATCGCCTCGGTGCTGATCACGTCGCGGCTCGGCTCGACAAGGCCGTCGATTGCGCAGGGCTATGAGCTGGAGGCCATCACCATGGTGGTGCTGGGAGGTGTGTCGATCCTCGGCGGCGCCGGCAGCATCCTCGGCGTGGTTCTTGCCGCCTTCATCATGGGGCTGGTGACCTTCGGCCTCGGCCTGCTCAACGTGCCCGGCATCGTCATGTCGATCTTCATCGGCCTGCTGCTGATCATCGTCATTGCGCTGCCGATCGTCTGGCGGCGGCTGCGCGAAGGACGTTTCGCCTGATGGAGAAACACGCCTTCAAGATGAAGCTCAATCCCGGCATGAAGGCCGAGTACAAGCGCCGCCATGACGAGATCTGGCCTGAGCTGGCGGAGCTGCTGAGAGATGCCGGCGTCTCCGACTATTCGATCTATCTCGACGAGGAGACCAGCATCCTCTTCGGCGTGCTGTGGCGACGCGACGATCACGGCATGGCCGACCTGCCGAAACATCCTGTGATGCAGCGCTGGTGGGCGCATATGGCCGACCTCATGGAAACCAAACCCGACAATGAGCCGGTGGCGGTGCCGCTGGAAACCATGTTCCATATGGCATGATCCGCCACGTCGCCGTCATCGATATCGGCAAGACCAACGCCAAGGTGGCGCTGGTCGAGCTCACGACGCCGAGCGAGATCGCGCTGCGCCGCACCGCGAACGCGCCCGTTTGGCAGGCGCCCTACCCCTATCACGATGTCGAGGCGCTGTGGACGTTCATCCTGAACAGCCTCGCCGATATCAACCGCGAGCGGCGGATCGATGCGATCTCGATCACCACGCATGGCGCGACCGGGGCGCTGGTCGACGCCGCCGGCGAACTGGTGCTGCCGGTGCTCGACTATGAGTTCGACGGCCCCGACCAGCTTGCGGCCGACTACGACGCCGTACGCGCTCCCTTCGCCGAAACAGGCACGCCGCGGTTGCCCATCGGCCTTAATCTCGGCGCGCAATTCTTCTGGCAGCAAAAGCGCTTTCCAGTGGAATTCGCCAAGTCCGCCGCGATGCTGATGTATCCGCAATATTGGGCGCTGCGGCTGACCGGCGTCGCCGCCAACGAAGTGACATCGCTGGGCTGCCACACCGATCTGTGGAACCCCTGGACGTCCGACTATTCCTCGCTGGTCGACAGGATGGGCTGGCGTCCGCTGATGGCGCCCGTGCGTCGGGCGAAGGACAGGCTCGGATCGATCCTGCCGGCGATTGCCCGACTGACAGGGCTCGACCCCGCGACTCCCGTGTTCTGCGGCCTGCACGACTCCAACGCCTCGCTTCTGCCGCATCTGCTGTCCGATCGGCCGCCCTTCTCCGTCGTCTCGACCGGCACATGGGTGGTGTCGATGGCGGTCGGCGGCAAGAAGGTCGAGCTCGACCCGGCGCGCGACACGCTGGTCAATGTCAATGCGCTCGGCGATCCCGTGCCGTCGGCGCGCTTCATGGGTGGACGCGAGTTTTCGCTGCTGACTGAAGGCCAGCGGCAGGACTGGACCGAGGCCGATGTTGCCGCCGCGCTGGCACGAAAAGCATCGCTTCTGCCGTCAACCCAACAAGGCTCCGGGCCATTCCCTCACCGCGCCGCGCAATGGGTCAACGCCGAGGGCTTGCCTCCCGGCCAGCGCTTCACCGCCATCTCGTTCTATCTGGCGCTGATGACCGTGACCTGCCTGGAGTTGATTGGCGGCGACGGGCCGACGACGGTCGAAGGGCCCTTTGCGCGGAACCCGCTTTTTATCCGCATGCTGGCGGCGGCAACGGGACGGGCTGTCATTGCGTCGGAGACGTCGACAGGAACGAGCATCGGCGCGGCACTGCTGGCGTCAGACGGCGCTACCGTCATCAGCAAAGGCGAGCGGACCGAGCCACCCTCAGATCCGGCTTGGCATGATTACGCGCGAGCGTGGCAGCGGGTCGTCGGGACGTGATCCCCGCCATGGTATTTGCCACAACTTGACAGGTCACGCCGACCAGCGCCGACATAGGCCGGTGGCAACTTGCGCACCGATCGTCTCAGCCCGCTGTCGCGTAAAGCAACCCTTGCGTATCGATCTCGGGCTTGCGGCCGGCGACGAGGTCGGACAGGAATTTTCCCGAGCCGCAAGCCATGGTCCAGCCGAGATGGCCGTGGCCGGTGTCGAGATAGAGGTTGCGGTATTTCGCCTGACCGAAGATGGGCACGGAACTCGGCATCATCGGCCTCAGGCCTGCCCAAAGCAGCGCCTTCTTCTCGTCGAAGGCGCCCGGGAACAGGTCCTTGCCGGTTTCCAGGATGGTTCTGAAATCACCCGGCTTGAAGCTGCGATCGAAGCCGATGAATTCCGCCGTCGAGGACATCCGCAGCCGGTTGCCCAGCCTCGAATAGCCGATCAGCCGGTCTTCGTCGGCGCCACCCATGGTGGGGCCCCTGCTTTCGTCCTCGAGCGGGACGGTCACGGTGTAGCCCTTCACCGGGTAGACGGGCAGGTCGATGCCGTAGCGGCGGCCGAACAGGCCGCTTTCGGGTCCCATCGAAATGACGACGGCGTCGCCCGTTACCGGTCCGGCCGAGGTCATCACGGCTCGCACCCGCTCGCCCTCGATGTCGAGGCCCTCGATTGTCGTGCCGAACAGGAACCTGACGCCGAGCTTCTCGGCCGCATAGGCGGCGAGCTTGTCGACGAATTGCTTGGAATCGCCGGTCTGGTCGATTGGAGAATAGATGCCGCCGGCGATCTTGTCCTTCACGCTGGCAAGGCCCGGCTCCAGCTCGGCCAAGCGGTCGCGGCCGACGATCTCGATCGGCAGGCCGCGCTCGCCGAGGTAGCGGTAATTGTCGGTGCCGGTGTCGAAGCTTTTCTGCGAGCGGAAGAAGTAGAGGATGCCTTTCTTGCGTTCGTCGTAATGGATGCCGGTCGCCTCCGAGAGCGCATTGATGCAGTCGCGCGAATAGAGCGCGAGCTTCAGCTTGACGTCGGTGTTGGCGCGCAGGCGCGCTACGGTGCACTCGCGCAGGAAGCGCAGGCTCCAGGCATAGAAATACGGATCGAGGCGCAGCCGGACCTTGATGCCGAGGTCATGGTTCCAGAGCGCGCGCAGAAAGGTCTTGAGCGCCGCCGGCGAGGCCCAGGCGGTGGCGTCGCCCGGCGAGACCAGGCCGGCGTTCGACTGGCTGGTGCCGCGCGCCGCTGCCTCATGGCGCTCGATCACCGTCACCTCATGACCGTCTTTAGCCAGATAGTAGGCGGCCGCCGTGCCAATCACGCCGGCGCCGAGCACCAAGACCTTCATGCCGTCCCTCAAGGCTCATTCCAACAGTGCGCCTTCGGCACACCAACGCATGAGCCTCAATACCGCGTCTAAACTCGCCGGACGAGCCCTTGGCCCAACAGGTCAGTCTCATTACGCAATTCCGGGACGAAGGCTACGGCGAAGTCGCCGAACCCAACCGCTACACACTTTCCTCAACTGCTTAGTTTCGAACGGAGTTCTTGGTCGTCAGGATGCGTTCCCAGGCCAGCGCATCCTTGACGATCTGGTCGAGATCGTCGCGCTGCGGCGTCCAGCCGAACTCCTTGCGGGCAAGGTCGGAATTGGCGACCACGGCGGCGGCGTCGCCCGGCCGTCGCGCACCCATGCGAACGTCGAAATCATGGCCGAAGGCGCGGCGCACGCTGTCGATCACTTCCAGCACCGAATAGCCATGGCTGTAGCCGCAATTGGCCACGAGGCTCTCCCCGCCATCGCGCAGCCGCTGCAGTGCCAACCGGTGCGCCGCCGCCAGATCGCTCACATGGATGTAGTCGCGGATGCAGGTGCCGTCCGGCGTCGGATAGTCCTTTCCGAAGACCTGCATGAATGGTCGCTTGCCGAGGGCCGTCTCGCAGGCGACCTTGATCAGATGCGTGGCGCCGGGCGTCGACTGTCCGGTGCGGCCCTTGGGGTCGGCGCCGGCGACATTGAAATAGCGCAGCGCCGTGTAGCCGATGTCGTGCGCAATCGCGGCATCGCGCAGCATCCACTCGCTCATCAGCTTGGAGAGGCCGTAGGGCGATTCC
Organism: Mesorhizobium sp. AA23; assembly: GCF_001672435.1. Classification (NCBI taxonomy): domain Bacteria; kingdom Pseudomonadati; phylum Pseudomonadota; class Alphaproteobacteria; order Hyphomicrobiales; family Phyllobacteriaceae; genus Mesorhizobium; species Mesorhizobium sp. AA23. Next base: position 61,435 of record NZ_LYTP01000009.1, on the reverse strand, counting down.
GGCGCCAGCCGGGCATCCTCGCGCACCGGCTCCAGCCCGGCGCCGCCATAGACGGCTGCGGTGGACGAGAAGATGAAATGCGACACGCCCTCGCGCACGGCGGTTTCGATCAGCGCGCGCGTCTTGCAGGTGTTGTTCTCGTAATAGCCGAGCGGATCGGCGACCGATTCCGGCACCACGATCGAGCCGGCGAAATGGATGATGGCGTCGACCTTGTTTTCCCGGATGATCCGGCCGACCAGATCGCGATCGGCGACGTCGCCGACGACGAGCTTCGCCTCCGGCGCCACCGCCCATTCGAAGCCGGTGGAAAGCCTGTCGAGCACGACGACGCTTTCGCCGGCGTCCAAAAGCTCCCAGACCATGTGGCTGCCGATATAGCCGGCACCGCCCGTCACCAAAACCGTCATCGCTTACCTCGCTGATCAAGATTTATCGGAAACTGTCTCAACAGCAGCCGTGCTGGAAACTCCGCCGTAAGCCCATTAGCCTCCCTTTTTAGTGTTAAGTCTGTAACAGTTCCGCCTGCCCGAGGCATCGTACCGAAACAAAACTGGTTCACATCCCCGGGAATAGGCCATGATCCGGCATCGTTAGGAACAGGCGCGGGGCGTGGCATTTTGACCGGTGCGGTGCGGTGGACGTAACATAGGCCCGTGACTATGATCCGGCGCAAAATTGGGAAGCCGACATGAACTACCAGCGGTTCTTCGAAGACGCGATCGACCAGCTCCATGCCGAGCGGCGCTACCGCGTTTTCGCCGACCTCGAGCGCATCGTGGGCAAGTTTCCACGCGCCATCTGGCGCTCCAACGGTCGCGCCCAGGAAATCACCGTCTGGTGCTCCAACGACTATCTCGGCATGGGCCAGAATCCGGACGTCATCGCCGCCTTCCAGAACGCGGCGGGCCGGATGGGCTCGGGCGCCGGCGGCACCCGCAACATTTCCGGCACGTCCAACCCGCTGGTCGAGCTCGAGCATGAGCTCGCCGACCTGCACGACAAGGAGGCGGCGCTGGTCTTCACCTCCGGTTTCGTTTCCAACGAAGCCTCGATCTCGACCATCGCCAGGCTCTTGCCCAACTGCCTGATCATCTCGGACGAGTTGAACCATGCCTCGATGATCGAAGGCGTGCGGCGTTCCGGGGCCGAGAAGAAGATCTTCCGCCACAACGACGTTGCGCATCTGGAAAGCCTGCTGCAGGCGGCAGGACGCGAGCGCGCCAAGCTGATTGTCTTCGAAAGCGTCTATTCGATGGACGGCGACATCGCGCCGATCAAGCAGATCGTCGAGCTCGCCGAGCGCTACAACGCCATGACCTATATCGACGAGGTTCATGCTGTCGGCATGTACGGTGCGCGCGGCGGCGGCATCACCGAGCGCGAGGGTCTTGCCGACCGCATCGACATCATCGAGGGAACGCTGGCCAAGGCCTTCGGCACGCTGGGCGGCTACATCACCGGCACGAGCGCTGTGATCGACGCGGTGCGCTCCTATGCGCCGGGCTTCATTTTCACCACGGCGCTGCCGCCCGCGATCGCGGCGGCCGCCACCACCTCGATCAGGCATTTGAAGCGCTCGCAGGCCGAGCGCGACGCCCAGCAGCGCCAGGCAGCGCGGGCCAAGCAGGTGCTTGCCGCGGCCGGGCTGCCGGTGATGGAATCGGCCACCCATATCGTGCCGGTGCTGGTCGGCGATCCCGAGCTTTGCAAGATGGCGAGCGACCGCCTGCTTGGCGTCCACGGCATCTACATCCAGCCGATCAACTATCCGACGGTGCCGCGCGGCACCGAACGGCTGCGCATCACGCCGACACCCTTCCATTCCGACGCGCTGATCGCCGAACTGCAGGACGCGCTGGTCGAGACCTGGGACGCGCTCGGCATCCCCTATGCCGCCTCCGGCCGCCCGGCCGTCGCCAAGAGCGACCGGATTATTCCACTCCTGGTGCCGAAATCAGGCGGCTGAAGCCGCCCGTCTCACACCGTCTTCATCCATTTCGCCAGGCGATTTGCCGCTTCCTCGAGCTGATCGAGGCGGCGGTGGAAGCACAGTCTGAGGAAGGCCTCCCCGCCGGGGCCGAAGGCCGTGCCGGGCGCCAGCCCGACATTGGCGTTGTCGACGATGTCGAAGGCGGCGGCGCGGGAATCGGTGATGCCGTCGACGGTGAAGAACAGGTAGAACGCACCTTGCGGCACGGTGAAGCGCGCCTTGCCGGTGGCACCCAGGATGTCGCAGACCAGATCGCGCGCCGCACGTGCCCGCTCCACCTGCTCGACGATAAAGCCGTCACCCTCGTCGAGGGCAGCAACCGCGCCGCGCTGCATGAACTGGGCGACGCCCGAGGTCGAATACTGGATCAGGTTCTCGACACCTGCTGCAGCGCCGGATGGGTCTTGATCCAGCCGACTCGCCAGCCGGTCATCGCCCAGTTCTTGGAGAAGCTGTTGACGAACAGGATGCGGTCTTCCGCCGTTGCGATATCGAGGAAAGACGGCGCGCGGCCGTGGCCATAGTGGAACAGCGCATAGATCTCGTCGGCGATGATCCAAAGCTTCTTCGTGCGGGCCAGATCGAGGATCGCTTGAAGCGTTTCCTTGTCGGCTGTCCAGCCGGTCGGGTTCGAGGGGGTATTGATGAACAGCGCCTTGGTACGCGGCGTGATGGCGGCTGCGATCTTGTCGACATCGCAGGACCAGCCATTGCCGGACTGGTCGAGCGTGACCGGCACGGGAACAGCGCCGGCAACACCGGCGGCGGCAGCGAAATTCGGCCACGCCGGCGAGAGATAGACGACCTCGTCGCCGCTGCCGGCGATCGCGTCGATGGCCAGTTGAATGGCATGCATGCCCGAGCCGGTGACGATGAATTCTTCCTCGGCGAAGCGCTGGCCGAAATGCCTGGCATAGTAGCGGGCGAGCGCCTGCCTAAGCTCGGGAATGCCCTTCTGCCAGGTGTAGAAGGTCTCGCCATTGGCGAGGCCGCCTGCGGCGGCATCGCTGATGAAGGAAGGCGTCGGCAGGTCGCCCTCTCCGGCCCAGAGCGGAATCAGGCCTTCGCGCAAGCGGCCGTGATTGACGACGGCGACAATGCCGCTTTCGGGGGCAGCACGGGCTTCGGCGCGCAAGGTCTCACTCAGGGTCATGGACAAATCCGTGCTCGTTTTGCTGCGCTCTTACCAGATCACTGAACAGAAAACCCCAGCCGCAAGCGGCCGGGGTTTTGGTCCAGCGAGAACGTTGGATGCGTTATTTCCTGGCGAGCAGGTCGCGGATTTCGGTCAGAAGCTGGACATCCGCCGGCGGCGGCGCCGCGGCAGTCGCAGGCTTCTCTCGCTCCAGCCGCCTGCGCAGATTGTTCACCGCCTTGACCATCAGGAAGATGATGAAGGCGAGGATCAGAAAATTCAGCACGACGGTGATGAAGCTGCCATAGGCGAAAACGGCTCCCTCTTTCTTGGCTTCGGCCAGCGTGGCCGAGTGCACATTGGAGGACAGCCCAAAGAAGTAATTGTTGAAGTCAAGCCCGCCGAAAATCGCGCCGATGATCGGCATGATGATGTCATTGACCAGCGAATCGACGATCTTGCCGAAGGCGGCGCCGATGATGACGGCGACGGCCAAGTCCATCACATTGCCCTTGGAGATGAATTCCTGGAATTCTTTCAGCATCCGACCCTCCTTGCCATAACGGGCCGCGCTGCCGCCCCGGCTCTCCGGCGCCGGCCCCGAAGCCACAATAACAAAAACCCCCAGTTGCAAAACCGGAAAAGGTCGGAGCCGCCGGTTTGTGCCTAACCGGTTCGCGCTTCTGGGCGTCACCAAGCACCTATGCGCCGAAAGCCGCGGTGGACTTGGCGTCAAAGCTGTGGTTGCGTTTGATAACCGGACGAGCAGCCGGTCAGGAAGGAAGTTCGAACCGTGCAAGGCTGGTTCGTCGTCATCATCGCGATCGCCTATGTGTCGCTGCTTTTTGCCATCGCCAGCGTCGGCGACCGGCGCTCCGTGGCAGCCGGACTCGGCCGCGCACGGCCCTCCATTTATGCGCTCAGCCTCGCCATCTACTGCACCTCCTGGACCTTCTTCGGCTCGGTCGGGCTCTCCTCCGAGCGGGGTCTCGAATTCCTCGGCATCTACACCGGCCCGGTGCTGGTCTTCGTGTTCGGCTTCCCGCTGCTCAACCGCATCGTCCGGCTGGCAAAGAGCGAAAAGATCACCTCGATTGCGGACTTTCTCGGCGCCCGCTACGGCAAGAGTTTTGCCGTCGCGGCGATCGCGACCCTGATCGCCACGGTCGGCGCCGTGCCCTATATCGCGCTGCAGCTCAAGGCGATCTCCGGCTCGGTCAGCCTGATGATCGAGCACTATACGGGATCGCCGCCTTCCTTTGATCCTTTTGTAAGCGACATCTCGCTGGTGGTGGCGATGCTGCTGGCGCTGTTTGCGGTCCTGTTCGGCACCCGCCACGCCGACGCCACCGAGCACCAGGACGGGCTGGTGCTGGCGGTCGCGGTCGAGACGGTGGTCAAGCTCGCCGCCTTCCTCGCCATAGGCCTTATGGTCACGTTTCTCATCTTCGGCGGCCCCGGCGACATGCTGGCGACGCTCGGGGCGAATGCCGAGGTGCGCCAGGCGATGGGCTACAACACGTCCTTGGTCACCTGGCTGGTGCTGACGACCTTGAGCGGCTTCGCCATCCTGATGCTGCCGCGCCAGTTCTACGTCACCATCGTCGAGAATCGCAGCGAGGCCGAGCTGCGCACCGCGACCTGGGTGTTTCCGCTCTATCTCGTGGCGATCAACCTCTTCGTCCTGCCGATCGCCTTTGCCGGGCTGTCGCTGGTCGGCGCAAGGACCAGCAGCGACCTCTACGTCCTGTCGCTGCCGCTATTCAGCGGCCACGACGTGCTGGCGATGATCGCCTTCATCGGCGGCCTGTCGGCGGCCACCGCCATGGTCATCGTCGAGAGCGTGGCGCTGTCGATCATGATTTCCAACGACCTCGTCATCCCGCTGTTCGTGCGTCGATTGCTCAAGACCACTTCTTCGGAGAACGAAGACTGGTCGACGCTGATCCTGAACGTTCGGCGAGCGTCGATTTTCATCATGCTGTTCATCGCCTTCCTCTATTACCGCGAGAGCACCAACAGCGCGCGGCTGTCCTCGATCGGGCTGATGTCCTTCGCAGCGATCGCGCAATTCGCGCCCGCCCTGGTCGGCGGGCTGATCTGGCGCCGCGCCAATGGCCGGGGCGCCGCGCTCGGCATGGTCGCCGGCATCGCGGTCTGGGGTTACACGCTGCTGCTCCCTTCCCTCGTCGGTCCCGGCTCCGACTTTGTCGTCCATGGACTGTTCGGCTTCGAGGCGCTGAGACCCCAGGCGCTGTTCGGCACCGTCGGCGAGCCGCTGAACCACGGCGTGCTGTGGAGCCTGTCAGTCAACACGCTGTTCTTCGTGATGGGTTCGCTGTCCCGCGCATCGGTGCCGCTGGAGCGCATCCAGGCGGCGATCTTCGTGCCGCGCGAGGCGGGGCCGATGCCAAGCCTGCGCCGCTTCCGCACCGCGGTCACGGTCAACGACCTCAAGGACACGATTTCCCGCTATCTCGGCGTCGAGCGCACCGAGCGCTCCTTCCAGTCCTTCGAGAAGAACGCGAACGTCTCCCTGCACGGCAAGGAACAGGCCAGCATGGACGTCATCCGTTTCTCGGAGCAGTTGCTGGCGAGCGCCGTGGGCTCGTCGTCGGCGCGGCTTATCCTGTCGCTGCTGTTCCGCCGCAACGACCGCGACTCCAAGGATGCCTTCCGGCTGCTCGACGACGCCACCGAGGCGCTGCAGCACAACCGCGACCTGCTGCAGATCGCGCTCGACCAGATGGAGCAGGGCATCACCGTCTTCGACCGGGATTTGCGGCTGATCTGCTGGAACCGGCAATACCGGGCGCTGTTCGATCTGCCCGACGAGATGGGCCAAGTGGGCGTGTCGCTCGACCAGATCCTGCGGCATCTGGCCGAGCGCGGCGATATCGCCGCCGACCAGCGGGTGACGATGCTCAACCGGCTGACCAGCTTCGTCGGTCCTTGGCAGATGGAGCTCAGGACCAGCGGCCGCATCCTGGAGCTGCGTTCCAACCCGATGCCCGACGGCGGCATCGTCGCCACCTATGCCGACATTTCCGGCCGCGTCGAGCAGGACCTGGCGCTGAAGCGGGCCAATGAATCGCTGGAGCAGCGGGTCAGGAGCCGCACCGCCGAGCTCACCCGCGTCAACGAGGAGCTGGCGCAGGCGCAGATGCTTGCCGAGGAGGCCAATCTCAGCAAGACGCGCTTCCTCGCCTCCGCGGGCCACGACATCCTGCAGCCGCTCAACGCCGCCAGGCTCTATTGCTCCTCGCTGATCGAGAAGGCCGGCAAGGGGCCGGCCGGCAGGGCCGCGACCAACATTGAATCCTCACTGGAATCGGTCGAGACCATCCTCGGCGCGGTGCTCGACATATCGCGGCTCGACGCCGGCGCGTTGAAGCCCGAGGACACCGCCTTCAGCCTCGGCGGGCTGCTTGGCCAGATCGGCAACGATTTTCGCCCGCTCGCCGCCGAAAAGAAGCTCGGCCTGAAAATCATGCCGTCGTCGCTCGGCGTGATGACCGACCGCAATTTGCTTCGCCGGCTGATCCAGAACCTCGTTTCCAATGCGATCAAATACACGCGCGAAGGCCGCATATTGGTCGGCGTGAGAAGGCGCGGCGAGCTGGCCGAGATCCAGGTGATCGACACCGGCATCGGCATTGCCGCCGACAAGCTGAACACCGTCTTCCACGAATTCACCCGGTTGGACGAGGGCGCTCGCGAGGCCGAAGGCCTTGGCCTTGGCCTTTCCATCGTCGACCGCATCGCCAGGGTTCTCAGGCTCGAGATCCGCATCTTCTCCAGCCCCGGCAAGGGCACGCGTTTTTCCGTCATCCTGCCGGTCGCCGCGATCGCGGCGCCGCCGCGCGAGACGGGAAAGGCCTCCGCGCGCGCGCCATCCTCACTTGCCGGACTCAATGTGCTGTGCATCGACAATGACGCGCGCATCCTCGACGGCATGCGCCTGCTGCTCGAAGGCTGGGGCTGCAGCGTCGAGACCGCTTCGGGATCGCAGGACCTGATGCGCCCGGGTGCGGCAAGGCCGGATGTGGTGCTCGCCGACTATCATCTCGACGGCGGTACCGGGCTCGACGCCATCGCCAGGCTGCGCGCCGCCTACGGCAAGGATCTGCCCTGCGTGCTGGTCACCGCAGACCGCTCCAGCGAGGTGCGCACTGCTGCTGGTCTGCTTGATGTGCCGGTGATCAACAAGCCGCTGAAGCCTGCCGTGCTGCGCTCGATGATGGCGCGCGTCAGGGCACTGGCGCCCGCGGCGGAATGATCAGCTCACCGGCTGCAGCGGGTCGCCGCCGATCTTGGAAAGCTGGATGACCGCCTGGGTGCGGCTGTCGACGCCGAGCTTCTGCAATATAGCCGAGACATGCGCCTTGATGGTGGCTTCGGAGACGCCGAGCTCATAGGCGATCTGCTTGTTGAGCAGGCCTTCGGCCAACATGCCGAGCACCCTCGTCTGCTGCGGCGTCAGCGCCTGCAGGCGCTTGATCAGATCGGAAATCTCCGGGTCGCGCTCGACGCCGAGCTCGATGCCGGCGGGTGCTGCGATATCGCCGGCAAGCACGGTCAGGACGGCGCTGCGTATCTCCTCCATGCTTGCCGATTTGGAGATGAAGCCGGACGCGCCGAGATCGAGCGCGCGGCGGATGGTGGCTGGATCGTCATGAGCCGACACCACCACCAGCGGCACCGAGGCATGGATGCCGCGCAGCGAGATCAGTCCGGACAGGCCGCTGGCGCCCGGCATCGACAGATCGAGCAGCACCATGTCGATGTCTTCATTGGCGACGACCAGCGCCTTGGCGCTTTCGAAATCGCCGGCCTCATGGATGGCGGCGACGTCGCCTATGCCGGCGAGCGCTTCCTTTAGTGCGCCGCGAAACAGCGGATGGTCGTCGGCAATGACGAAAGTGTGGCCCGACGGCAAATACTCCTCCCCGGATCCCATTGCTGATTGTGTGCTTTCTTAGGGGATCGGAACGATTATGCGGCGGCGCGGCGCGTTTTCAAGCAGCAAAGGCCGCGCGCGCAGGCTTTTTCCCGGGAGCTCAGGTCTTTTGCGGGCTGGGCTTCGTGCCACCGTCGCCTTCCTGCCTGTCGATGTCCTTGACGATATCCATGAAGCTGCGGAAGAAGCGCTCCATGTAGCTCATCGTCTTGTTGAAATCCTCCTCGCTCGGCAGTTGGGACTCCAGCCGGGCCGAGAGCGAGTTCTCGAGCTTCGCGACGCGCTCGTCGAGTGCCTTCACCGTGCTCTGCAGCCGGTCGATCTCGTCCTGGAAGGCGGAGCGCTCGTCGGCGGCCAACTTGCAGACGAGCTGGCCGGAGCGCTCCTCGCAGATCGACATGGCGCCGGTCTGGGTGTCCATGCGGACATAGCCGTTGGCGGACTTTTCGAGCCGATAGCGGTCCGTCTCCTCGGAATAGGCCGATGCGGCGACCAGCGAGCAAAGCGCCGCCGGGATTAGAATGTGCTGCAGACGCATGTTATCCTCCATGAGCCGTTGTGCGAACAATATCACAGGTTTGCGCCTGAAATGGGGAAGAGTTCGCAAGCACCCTTTCCCCCATGTATCGTTCGGACTATAGCGCGCCAATGTCTCAGTTTATCTACAAGATCGCGCCTGAAGCCATGTGGAGCGAAGCGGAACGGAACGGCCGCTTCACCGGGGCGCCGATCGACATCGCCGACGGCTTCATCCACTTTTCCACCGCAACTCAAGTGCGCGAGACGGCGGCCAAGCATTTCGCCGGCCAGGCGGACCTGCTTCTCATCGCTGTCGACGCGGCAAAGCTGGGCGACGCGCTGAAATACGAGGTGTCGCGCGGCGGCGCCCTGTTCCCGCATCTCTACGCCGCGCTCGCCCTCGACGCCGTTCTCTGGGTGAGGCCGTTGCCGCTCGGCGCCGACGGCCACGAATTCTCGCCGCTGGAGGACGAATGAGCGTGCTCGACCGGATCGGCCAAAAGCTGCTTTTCTCGTTCGACCCGGAAACGGCGCATGGCCTGTCGATCGCGGCTTTGCGCTGCGGCCTGCCGGCCGCCTCGCCTCCCCCGCGCGACGCGCGGCTCGAGGTCAGCGTCTGCGGGCTCGATTTTCCGAACCCGCTCGGCATGGCGGCCGGCTACGACAAGAACGCCGAAGTGCCGGACGCGCTGCTTGGGCTTGGCTTCGGCTTCGCCGAGGTCGGCACCATCACGCCGCTGCCGCAATCGGGCAATCCAAAGCCGCGCATCTTCCGGCTGACCGCGGACGAAGCGGTGATTAACCGGCTCGGCTTCAACAATGAAGGGCATGCGGCCGCCGAAAGACGGCTTGCCGCGCGCAAAGGGCGGCCGGGTATTGTCGGCGTCAACATCGGCGCCAACAAGGACAGCGCCGACCGCATTGCCGACTATGAGCGCGGCGTCGCCCGCTTCGCGGCTCATGCCAGTTATCTGACGGTCAACATCTCCTCGCCCAACACGCCGGGCCTGCGCAACATGCAGGCGCGCGAGCAACTGGGCGAACTCCTGTCGCGCGTGGTGGCGGCGCGCGCGGCTGCGTCGGTTCAGCCGCCCATCTTCCTCAAGATCGCGCCGGACCTCGTCGAAGCGGAACTGGAAGACATCGCCGCCGAAGTCATCGAGAAAAAGATCGACGGGGTCATCGTCTCCAACACGACGCTTGCCCGGGTCGGGTTGCGCAGCGCAAGTCTGGCCGGCGAAGCCGGCGGGCTGTCAGGCAAGCCGCTTTTCGAGCGCTCGACGGCGGTACTCGCCCGGATGCGCAAGCTGCTCGGCTCACAAGTGACGATCGCTGGGGTCGGCGGCGTCGACTCGGTGGAAACCGCGCTGGAGAAGATCCGCGCCGGCGCCGATCTCGTCCAGCTCTATACCGGCATGATCTATGCCGGCCCGGCGCTGCCTGGCCGCATCGTTGCCGGCATGGCGCGGTTTGTGGAGCGCGAGCGGCTTGGCTCGATCCAGGATTTGCGCGACTCGGCTTGCGAGCGCTGGGCTTCAAAGCCGATCAGCTGAATGCCGTGCGCATCCTGAGCCTCAGCACCGCAAGCAGGCTGAAACCCCGCACCAGCAAAAAGACGTGCAGCGCGGCCCATAGGCCGTTGTTGCCGAAGGCGGGTGCCAGCGTGATCAGTGCCGCGGCGAAGGCCAGGAAAGACAGGAGCATCATGTTGCGCATGTCGCGCGACCAGGTGGCGCCGATGAAGACGCCGTCCATCTGAAAGGCGAGCACGCCGCTCAGCGCGGTGAAGGCCGCCCAGGGCAGATAAGTGTCGGCGACCGCGCGGACTTCCGGAGCGGTCGTCACCATCGCCACCAGCTGTGCGCCGGCCGTCAGCAGGATAAGACTGGCGGCAGCCGCCAGGCCAACGCCCCAAATCAGCGTCAGCCGGACAGCTTGCCGGAAAGGGGTGGCCGCATGCGCGCCGATGGCGCGGCCTGCCAATTGCTCGGCTGCGGTGGCAAATCCGTCCAGGAAATAGCCGGCGACGAGGAAGAAGTTCATCAGCACGGCGTTGGCGGCGAGCGTCACCGTGCCAAACTGCGCGCCCTGCCTGGTGAACAGCGCGAAGGCGGCAAGCAGCGAGAAGGAACGGATCATGATATCGCGGTTGAGCGACAGCATGCGCAAGTAGGCCGGCAGGTCGAGGATGCGCCGGCGTGACGGCCGCTCCAGCTTGCGGAACCGCCTCAGCACGATGGCAAGGCCGAGCATCATGGCCAGGAACTCGCCGGTGACGGTCGCCCAGGCAACGCCCGCCACGCCCCAGCCGAGCTCGAGGCCGAGCAGGAAGCAGAGCAGGATGTTGATGCCGTTGAGCACGGCCTGCAACATCAGCCCTATCCCGCCCTCGCCACGCCCCAGAACGTAGCCCAAAATGGCGTAGTTGATGAGCGAGAAGGGCGCGGCAATGAGCCTGATGCGGATATAGACCGACATCGCCGCGCTGACACGCGGCTCGGCGCCCATGAACCACTGGCCGCCTATCGCAAACAGCGGCGCAAGTGCTGCAAGCACCACGCCGGCGACGACCGCGATCAGCACGGCCCGCCAGAGCACCGCCTGCTCCTCCAGCGGATCGCCGCGTCCGAAAGCCTGAGCGACGAGGCCGGTGGTGCCGGAGCGCAGGAAAGTTGAAGGTGGTGAAGACGACGTCGAAGACCAGCGCGCCTGCCGCCAGTCCGCCGAGAAGAGCCGCATCGCCGAACTGCCCGATCACCGCGGTGTCGACGATGCCGAGCAGCGGCGTCGTCAGATAGGCAAGGGTCATCGGCACAGCGATCGCCAGCACCGACCGGTTGGTGACGATGAAGGTCCCGGCGTTGATGTGGGTCGCACCCTTGTCCAAGGATTGCTGCCTTGCTCATTGCGGCTTGCTAGAACGGCCGATGTGCCCCAGTTTGCCGCTGCCGCGCAATCGCCATCGGGTGACGGCCAACCGAATTCCAGCTCTGGCGCAGGCCGCCCCATCATGCCTTTGCAGATCGTCCACCATCCCGACTACGACGCCGGCTTTGCCGTCAATCACCGCTTTCCGATGAGCAAATATCCGTTGCTGATGGAGGCTTTGCACAGCCGCGGGCTGGCAGCAGCGGGAGCGCTTTCGATGCCGGAACGGGCGCCGGCGGCGTGGCTCAAGCTCGCGCACGAGGCCGACTATGTCGACCAGGTGCTCGCTTGCGAGGTGCCTGAAAAGATCGAGCGCGAGATCGGCTTCCCGGTCAGCCAGCGCGTGTCATTGAGAGCGCAGCTAGCAACGGCAGGCACGGTGCTGGCGGCGCGGCTGGCGCTGAAACACGGCATAGCCTGCAACGCCGCCGGCGGTAGCCACCATGCCAGGCGTGCCCAAGGCGCGGGCTTCTGCACCTTCAACGACGTGGCCGTGGCTTCCCTGGTCCTGCTTGCGGAGGGCGCCGTCGAAAACATCCTGGTCGTCGATCTCGACGTGCATCAGGGCGACGGCACGGCGGACATTTTGAAGGATGAGCCGCGCGCCTTCACCTTTTCCATGCATGGCGAACGCAATTATCCGGCGCGCAAGATCGCCTCCGATGTCGATATCGCGCTGCCGGACGGCACCGGCGACGCTGCCTATCTCGACCGGCTCGGCGCCATTCTTCCAGAGCTTTGCGCAAGGCGGCGCTGGGACATCGTGTTCTACAATGCCGGCGTGGATGTCCATGCCAAGGACCGGCTTGGCCGGCTGACATTGACCGACAACGGCCTGCGCAGCCGCGAGGAGCTGGTCATCAGCCATTTCCGCAAGGCCGGCATCCCGCTATGCGGCGTCATCGGCGGCGGCTATTCGAGCGACGTGCCGGCGCTTGCCGCGCGCCACGCCATTCTGTTCGAGGTCGCGGCCGCGTATGCTGACGCTCGCCAGGCTACTTCCTGTAGCTCGCAATCCTGAGCAGGATAAAGGCGGGCACGACGATCGCGGCGCCGAGCAGGATATAGCCCAGGAAGCGGTCGAGAGTATGGAAGCCGAGATTCCACAGGTCGATGAAGAACTGGCGGATGCCGTAGAGCACGTCCATCGGCGACCAGCCGAAAGCGTGCATGACGAGGCCGACGAGGAAGGAAACCACCAGCAGCTTCACAAGCACCCTGAGTGGCGTATCGCCGAGAAAGCGTGTCAGTGCGGACAAGGCCGTTCTCCGGTTCGAGCTGCCCGATTCGGGGCGCGACCTCAGAAATACGCACTCGGATACCCGGCATCAAGCCGAAGGCCGCGCGCGAAGCTATTGTGCCGGCGGCCTTGATAGCCCGATCCGGCCGGCACACGTGGCTCGCTCGGTCAGATTCTCCACCGGAAGATGCGGGCCCAAAGCGGCCGGTCGCGGTAGACTTCCCTGGAGCGCCACAGCCTGTTGTAGCGGTTGCCGCCGCCGATACCGAGGTGCGATATCGGCTTGCCGCCCCGCTTGCGCTTGATCGCGACCGGCTCGCCATCATGGCTGAGGCAATGGCCGAAATCCGCGGACGGCTGAAGAGGCGCGGCAGATGGCACCGACCTGAGGGCTTCGCCGACGATGAGGTCTTCCGGTTCGCAGGTCAGCGCGACGGCCTTGCCGAACAAGGTCGGGCCTGTGGGGCAGAGCGCAGTCGGCCCGTAATATTCCCGTTTCACATTGGCGCAGACAAGCTCGATCGCCTTGGCGAGCGCCTTGTGGCGAGGCGGCGCGGCAACAACCCCGATGCTGGTGTCCCACGGGGTCGAGCTGAGGAAATCGCGAAAGATCGACAATTTTCCATCGGCGCGAGGCACTCCGCGCAGGAAGAAATAGGAAAGATCGGCATAAAGGCCGCCTTGCTCATGGAGAAGGCAATATTTGGCGAGGTCCGCCTTGTATGAATAAGGTCGCAGCGTCCTGAAAGCCGAAAGCACCTCTGCTCCGAAATGCGTCGAAATGAACTCCGCCAACGCCGCTTCCCGGAACAGGCGGTGCTCGTCGCCCGGATGAGCAGCCGTGAGCGAGTGGATGTTTTCGGCAACGAGCCCGGAAAGGTGCTCGCTGCCGCCGTCGGTGATCAGAATGCTGAAGAGAGGCATCCGGCTTCCGTCTCGATCAAGGTGCCTTGGTGAGCCTTCAACTTGCCCCAGTCTCGCCACTGGTGGGGACTGGCCTTCAGATAGGCCAGGTGCCGATCGGCGAAGTCTTGCGCGGCGCTCTGGATCAGTTCGGCCTTGTCCTGGCCGCGATCAAGATCGATCGGATTTTCCACAGTCACCCGTATCCTGCCTGTGCTGTCGTCACGAACGACGAAGACCGGCAGCAGGGGGGCGCCGGCGATCCTGGCCAACCGGGGCGCACCGCCGGCAAATTCAATGGCCGACTGGCCGATTCGCGCACGCACGAGCAACTCACCCTCCCAGGCGCCAGCGGTGATGGACGCAAACTTGCCCTGGCGAAGCAACCGCCTCGCCTCGTTCATGCTGGCGGCGGGATTGGCGCGGTCGATCACGATACGGCCCGCGGCATGTCTGAGCTCGACGCCGGTTCTGATCGGGTTGAGGAACCGGATGCCGAAGCGCGATTTCGAGAAACCGTGCTCGGGCCTGCTGACATGGAAGACATCGAAGCCGGCTTTGGCGAAAACCATCTTCGCCGCAAGCGCATTGAAGGCGAAATGCGCAATCCACAGGACGGCGCCACGGCCCTGTTCGCGCGCCGCATCGAGATGCTCGGCGCCGAGGAGTTCGATCTCGGGTCGCCAGCCGACGAGCCACTCGCGGACGATCTGGATGTTGTGTTCGCTGCGCATCGCGTCGACCCGGAGCCGGTCCTCGCGGCCGGCTATGCCAAAGGCGGCAAGATCCGGTTGGTCACCAACGTCGCGCCGAGACTCAGGCGCCCGTTTCAGCCGCTCCAGCCAAAGGCAGACACTGCGCCATCTCTTCTCAGGCACGAAAAGAGAGACGAATACAAAAACAGGAAGCCTCAGCAGGAATCCGAGATCTTCCACAGCAAAGGCTTTTCCGGAGCGAGAGGCTCGCTTCCTCTTCCGAACATTGATTTCCAAGCTGGGTCCCCACCCTTAACCCCTGAGCCATTACCATGTTGTGGCGCGGCGTCAAAGCGCCGGTGGATGGCTCTCAGCTTTCAATGTATCGCCGATTGCTAGATGCGGGGCCATCATGGTAACGAGGCTGTTGCGCGGGTATGATGTAATGGTAGCCTGTCAGCTTCCCAAGCTGAACGCGCGGGTTCGATTCCCGCTACCCGCTCCATCCCTCGCTACAGTGCCGCGCGGTCGCAGCGATCTGGCAGAGCGTCCTCAAGCGGCCGAAGGCGAATGCGATCGTTGCCGTTAGCGGTCATGCCAGCACGCCGCAGAGGGGAAGATGCTTTGCGGCCTCGGCGGCTTCCATCCGCACGATGGTGTGCGACAGGCCGCCGTGTTCCTCGATCCACAGGCGAACCCAGTCGGGATATTGCGAGATCAGGTACTGCGCGGCGATTGCGTTCTCATGGGCGCCGACGCCGTAAGGCAGATGGAAGCCGAAGGATGCACGCGGCGTGATGCAAAGCTGCTCGGCGGGCAAAGACAGATAGAGCGTGCAGGCGCTGTCGCAGGCACCGTCAAATTCCACAGGCTCGTTCGCGGCGCGCAGCTCGGCGACGTGCAAAGCGAAGATCACGATCTGACCGCCGGGATTTTCCTGCACCGTTTCGGCATCTGCGGGCAGCGTTGTCAGGGCGGCGGCGAGGAACGCTAGCGCCTTGGCTATCAGCCTCCGCTTAACCCGCGCGCGCGGCAGATCGGCGTGCATATTGGTGACCTCGCTCATCCGGCGAGACCAAGGCTAACATTGCGATGGTTAACAACAGGCAGCTTTGAAAACATCGAACATCCAGATCGCCCAACTGCCCGCTCAACAGCAGGGGGACTGGAAAATCAACGTGCTTTTTGACCGCACTCCGAAGGGAGCCACCTCGTTCGGCGAAAGCGCGCAAACGAAAGAGCCGCTCGAAAGGCGAGGGGCTTGGGCCCTAGAAGAGGATCGCCGCGCGATCTATGGCGAAAAAGAAGCCAGCCACGTTGCGGCGGCCGGCTCTGGACCGGTTGAGCAATCCGGGACCACGTCTCGGTCCGGAATTCCGTAAAAACAGTTCTTTACTGCGGGTGAGCGGCTCTTATCCAAAGCTGAACCGCTATGGACCCCTAAAGCCAAAAGCCAATCCAAACACGTTCGCGCCAGCAGCGGCGACGCCAGCGGCCACGACGCCAGTAGCGGCGGCAAACACGTCTCCAAACGCGGCGCCGTCTGCGGCGGCGACGGCCGTGATGCCAATGACGATGGTAAACCTGCTCCACTTCAGCACGTTCGTCTCCATCCTCGAAGACGGCGGTATCGGGCTTATCGAGTTCATCGAGAATTCCGTTGCCGCTTGGAATTCCGGCAACCGCCCTGCTGGGGCCAGCCAGGGTTGCAATTGCCGCTGCCCCCGCAACGCCAAGCATTCCAGTTAGAAACAAGCGACGTTCCATCAAAGACCTCCCGATAGTTCAGCATCGGCAGGTGGTTCCCTCACCCAAACGGGCTCCAGCGAACTGCCGATCTGTTTGAACGCACAGGTAGCATTCTCGTTCCATTACCCCACTTCGCGCAGGATGAAGTCGTGCAGCATCTTGGCGGCGGGCGAGAGCGCCCGGTTCCTGACCGTGATCAGGCTGTAGGGCCGGACCTCGATGTCGAACTCGGTCTGAACGACATCGATCGCTCCGGACAGCCCGTCGCCGCTCTGGATGAACTTGGCCACCTGCACCGAAACGGGGGCGATGGCGTCAGATTGCGCCACCATTACCAGCGTCAAGAGCAGCGACGAGGTGTTGAGGATGCGGTCAGGAAGCGGGATGTTGCGGTTCAAGAAATTGCTTTCCATCGCCTGGCGCAGGGGCGAGCCGCCGGACTGGAAGACCCAATCATAGGCAGCCGTCTCCTCCAGGCCGACCATCCCGCCGCCGGCAAGCGGATGGCCGCGGCGCACGATCAGGCAGGCCTTCTCGATGCCGATGACGCGCGATTCGAACAGCCGCGGATTGAGGTCATCGGGGATGCGGGCGATGATGAAGTCGTGGCGGGAGGCGATCAGCTCGCGAGCGAGCACGTTCGAGGTCTCGACCTGCATGGTGATCTCGATGCGCGGATAGATGCGGCGGATCTCGCGAATCGCCGGCACCGCCAGTTCGATCGCCGGCGCAGTCACGGCGCCGAGAAACACCGAGCCGCCCTTGCCTGCCTTGAGTTCCGAAATCTCGCGGTCGGCTTCGCGCATTTCGAGCAGGATCGAGCGGGCGCGCCTGGCGAGCGCCTGACCGTAAGGGGTCAGCGTCACGCCGCGCGGCAGCCGCTCGCACAATTTCACGTCGAGCACCGCCTCCATCTCGGCGATCATGCGCGAGGCCGCCGGCTGGGAAATATTCATCACCTGGGCGGCGGCGCTCACCCGTCCGTGATCGTCGAGCGCGGCGATCATTCGCATATGGCGCAGGCTCAGGCCGCTGCGCAGGAGCGTTTCGCCGTCCCCCGGAAGCTTCTCGTAACTCCCTGAAATCGCATCAGGATCGCGCAGCGCCGCCATGATTTCCCAGCCTCTCCGGCAGTTCTCTGCTCTACGCTAAATCATACCAGTCTCGGTATAGCAACCAGCAAAGATCGCATTTGACAGTTATGTCAAAGGGACACACCCTTCGCGCGTTCCGAGACGCAGCGATCGGCAACGAGCAAAATCGTATCGATTGAAACTGCGTCGCGGGGCCGATTGGGAGGATACCGGAGATCGATAAAGCCGACAGAGGCGCGACTGCGCTCCTGTTCGACTGCGCGGCCCGCGAAGCCCCGAGGTGTCGCGTCCATCAACCAGGGAGAGTAAATGTGAAGATCATCAAGACGCTGGCCGCCGTCGCGGCCCTTGGCATTGCCGCCACGACCTATTCGGCGCACGCCGCCGACAAGGGTCTCGTCGGCGTGCTGATGCCGACCAAGACCTCGCAGCGCTGGATCAACGACGGCGACGCCGTCAAGTCCCAGCTCGAAGCGCTGGGCTACACGGTCGACCTGCAATACGCGCAGGACGACATCCCGAACCAGCTCAGCCAGCTGGAAAACGAGATCACGAAAGGCCCGAAAGCGCTGATCATCGCTTCGATCGACGGCACCACCATGGCCGATGCGCTGCAGAAGGCCAATGACGCAGGCGTCGTCACCATCGCCTATGACCGGCTGATCAAGAAGACCCCGAATGTTGACTACTACACCACCTTCGACAATTTCGGCGTCGGCGTGATCCAGGCGAATTCCCTGGTCAAGGGCCTCAAGGAGCGCTTCCCGAACACCAAGCCGTGGAACGTCGAGCTGTTCGGCGGCTCGCCCGACGACAACAACGCCTTCTTCTTCTACAACGGCGCGATGTCGGTCCTGCAGCCGCTGATCGACGACGGCTCGATCAAGATCAAGTCCGGCCAGATGGGCATGGACAAGGTCGGCACGCTGCGCTGGCTCGCCGCCACCGCCCAGGCCCGCATGGACAACCTGCTCTCGGCCAACTACTCGGACGGCAGCCGCGTCGATGGCGTTCTTTCGCCCTATGACGGCCTGTCGCGCGGCATCACCGCCTCGCTGCGCGCTGTCGGCTACGGCACGGATGCTCAGCCCTGGCCGATCGTGACCGGTCAGGACGCCGAGACCGCCTCGGTCAAGCTGATCATTTCGGGCGAGCAGTATTCGACCGTGTTCAAGGACACCCGCGAGCTGGCCAAGGCCACCGTGCAGCTGGTCGACAAGGTGCTCTCCGGCGGCAAGCCCGACGGCCTCGACACCAAGACCTACAACAACGACGTCAAGGTCGTTCCCTCGATCCTCTTGACGCCGCACGAGGTCGACAAGTCGAACTACAAGGCGCTGGTCGTCGACTCCGGCTACATCAAGGCCGAAGAGCTGAAGTAATCCAGCCTTTAAGGGGGGGTCCTGCGCGACGCAGGGCCCCTTTTCGTTCAGAAGCGACCCCGATATTGTTTTTGCCGGCTTCTGCAGCGCCATGCGCCATCGCGGCGCGAGCCAGACTGCAGTATGTTGATTTCGCGCATAACGTTTTCCGGAAACGGAAGGCCTGCGCCAGGGAGCGGAATTCCTGATGAGCTCGACGATTTTGGAGATGCGCGACATCACCAAGACGTTCCCCGGCGTGAAGGCGCTGTCGAACGTGAACCTCAGCGTCGAGGAAGGAGAGATCCACGCCATCGTCGGCGAGAACGGCGCCGGCAAATCGACCCTGATGAAGGTGCTGTCGGGCGTCTACCCGACCGGTACCTATGAAGGCGAGATCGTCTTTCGCGGCCAGGAATGCCACTTCAAGGGTATTCATGATAGCGAGCATATCGGCATCGTCATCATCCACCAGGAACTTGCCCTGGTGCCGATGCTGTCGATCGCGGAAAACATCTTCCTCGGCAACGAGCACGCCAGCTACGGCGTCATCGACTGGAACGCCAACGAGAAGCGCACCAAGGCCCTGCTCGACAAAGTCGGCTTGAAGGAAGATCCCAAGACGCTGATCACCAATATCGGCGTCGGCAAGCAGCAACTGGTCGAGATCGCCAAGGCGCTCAGCAAGGAAGTGAAGCTGCTGATCCTTGACGAGCCGACCGCCTCGCTCAGCGAAAAGGACAGCCAGGCGCTGCTCGATCTTCTGCTCGAGTTCAAGCGCCAGGGCATGACCTCGATCCTGATCTCGCACAAGCTCAACGAGGTGAACCGCGTCGCCGACAAGGTTACGGTGATCCGCGACGGGCGCACCATCGAGACCCTGCCCAGGAAGGACATCAGCGAGGACCGGATCATCACTTCGATGGTCGGCCGCTCGCTCGACGACCGCTACCCGCCGCGCGAGCCGCAGATCGGCGAGGTTATTTTCGAAGTGAAGAACTGGTCGGTGTACCATCCGATCCACGCCGAGCGGCAGGTGATCAAGAACGTCAACCTCAATGTGCGCAAGGGCGAGGTGGTCGGCATTGCCGGGCTGATGGGCGCCGGCCGCACCGAATTCGCGATGAGCCTGTTCGGCCGTTCCTATGGCCGGCATATCAGCGGCGAGGTCCTGCTCAGGGGTAAGCCTCTCGATCTTTCGACGGTGAGCAAGGCGGTGGAGAACCGGATCGCCTATGTCACCGAGGACCGCAAGACCTTTGGCCTCAACCTTATCGACCACATCAAGCACAACGTGACGCTGGCCAATTTGGGAGGCGTCTCCAGCCGCGGCGTCATCGACGACATGCGCGAGATGAGCGTCGCCAACGACTATCGCAAGAAGACCAACATCCGCGCATCCAGCGTCTATCAGTTGACCGGCAATCTTTCGGGCGGCAACCAGCAGAAGGTGGTGCTGTCGAAATGGCTGTTCGCCGACCCGGAAGTGCTGATCCTCGACGAACCGACGCGCGGCATTGACGTCGGCGCCAAGTACGAAATCTACACGATCATCGCCCGCCTCGCCGCAGAGGGAAAGGCAATCGTCGTCATCTCGTCGGAAATGCCTGAATTGCTCGGCATCACCGACCGCATCTATGTCATGAACGAAGGGCGTATCGTCGGCGAAATGGCGGCAAGCGACGCCAGCCAGGAAAAGATCATGCGCGCCATCGTTCGGGGAGAAGGAAAAAAAGCCTCATGAGCACAGAAAGCGCTCCCGCGCCGCAGAGCGGCGTCGCCGAAGACGTCAAGCATGGTCCGCGTGTCGCCGTTTCGGCGCTGACGACGAACCTGCGCGAATACGGACTGATCATCGCGCTGATCGTCATCATGCTGTTCTTCCAGTACACGACGTCCGGCACGCTGTTCAAACCGGTCAACCTCAGCAACCTGGTGCAGCAGAACTCGTTCATCATCGTGATGGCGCTTGGCATGCTGCTGGTGATCGTCGCCGGCTATATCGACCTCAGCGTGGGATCGGTCGCCGGCTTCATCGGCGCGCTTGCCGCAATGATGATGGTCATCTGGCCGCTCGGTATATTCAGCAATCCACTGGTGGTCTCGATCGTTTGCCTGATCGTCGGTGCGCTTATCGGCGCGGCGCAAGGCTATTGGATCGCCTATCACCGAATACCGAGCTTCATCGTGACGCTGGCGGGCATGCTGATCTTCCGCGGCATCTGCCAGGCACTGCTTGGCGGCGGCTCCTCGGTAGGTCCGCTTCCCGACAGCTTCAAGGCGTTGAGCTCCGGCTTCATCCCCGACGTCATCGGCCCGCTGACGCTCATTCCGCCGACGGTGAATGCCGCCGGCAAGACCATCGTCGGCAGCGGCCTTACGCTGCACATGACGACGATCGTGCTCGGTCTGGTCGCGGTGCTCGCCTATGCCTATTTCGGCTTCAGAACACGGCGTAAGCGCGAACGGCATGGCTATGAGGCCGAGCCCTTCCCGCTGTTCGTCGTCAAGACGCTGGTCGGCAGCGCGCTGGCGCTGTTCCTGGTCTTCCAGTTCGCCAGCTACAGGGGCCTGCCGGTGGTGCTTCTGGTGATGGGCGTGCTGATCTCGCTGTTCGTCTTCGTCACCAAGCGCATGACCATCGGCCGCCGCATCTATGCGATGGGCGGCAACGCCAAGGCGGCGCAGCTGTCGGGCATCAACACCGAAAGGCTGACGCTGCTCGTCTTCATCAACATGGGCGTGCTGTCGGCGCTCGGCGGCCTGATCATCGCCGCTCGCCTCGGCCAGGCCGTCCCGGCCGCCGGTCTGGGCAGCGAGCTCGACGTGATCGCCGCGGTCTTCATCGGGGGCGCCTCGGCGATGGGCGGTGTCGGACAGGTCATCGGCGCCGTGGTCGGCGGCTTCATCATGGGCGTGATGAACAACGGCATGTCGATCATGGGCGTCAATGTCGACTGGCAGCAGGTGGTCAAAGGCCTGGTGCTGCTCGGTGCCGTCATCTTCGACGTCTACAACAAGAACAAGGCGTAGAGGCCGGAGGCAAGGACTAAGGAGGCATACGGGTTCTAGATCGCGAAGCTGCCGGCAACCCGTCGGCGCGAAGAAGTCCTGGAAGGACCAGGCTCGCGAGTGCAATCCGGACGAAGAGTTTCAACCGTGGCGCGGATCGGTTCCGGGCCGCGCCGGTCAGGGCTTGCCAATCGGCAGCCGGGCCAAGGCAAAAGAGAGAGGGTTCATCATGCTGATTTCCCAGATCCTCGATGACGCCGAGACGATCCGCGTCGTTGCCCGCAGCGGCGGCAAGACCCGGATCATCAACGGCGCGCGCAGCGTCTATTCGCTGGCGATGGAGGCAGCCCGCACCGGCACCGGGCTCGAGGCGCTGATCGAGCGCAAGGGCTATGGCGAGACGGTCGACCTCGACGCCGTCTACAAGAAGGGACGCCTGGTGTCGCCGATCAACCATCCCGACCCCGCGCATCTCCACCTTACCGGCACCGGGCTTACACATCTCGGCTCCGCCGCGACACGCGATTCCATGCACAAGAAGCTCAGCGACGGCGAGGAGCAGCAGCTCACCGATTCCATGAAGATGTTCCGCATGGGGCTGGAGGGCGGCAAGCCGGCCAAGGGCGAGATCGGCGTGCAGCCGGAATGGTTCTACAAGGGCAACGGCACCATGGCGGTGGCGCCCGGTGCCGCGCTGATGTCGCCGGCCTTCGCGCAAGACGCCGGCGAGGAGCCGGAGATCGCCGGCATCTATGTCATCGGCGACGACGGCGCGCCGTTCCGCGTCGGCTTCACGCTGTCCAACGAGTTTTCCGACCATGTGACCGAGCGCGTGAACTACCTGTTCCTCGCCCATTCCAAGCTGCGCAACGCCTCGTTCGGACCGGAAATCCTGATCGGCGAGCTGCCCGCCGACATAAGGGGCTCTTCACGAATCTGGCGCGACGGCAAAGTGCTTTGGGAAAAGCCGTTCCTGTCCGGCGAGGCGAACATGTCGCACACCATCGCCAATCTCGAGCATCACCATTTCAAATATTCAGCCTTCCGCCAGCCGGGCGACGTGCATGTGCACATGTTCGGCACCGCCACACTCTCGTTCGCAGACGGCGTCAGGACCGAGGAAGGCGACACGTTCGAGATCGAGGCGAAGGATTTCGGCCTGCCGCTGCGCAACCCGCTCGAGATCGAGAAGCCAGTGAAGGTGGCGGTGAAGGCGCTGTGAGGTTAGAGCGTGATCTCCCCCACGAGGGGGGAGATTGGCAGCTTCAACCTCAATAAATATCGAAATCGAAATACTTCGATTGGATCTTCTTGTAGGTGCCGTCGGCAACAATGGCGTCGATTGCCGCGTTGAGGCGGTCGCGCAGGGCGGCGTCCTCCAGGCGCACGGCGATGCCGGCCTCGGTCTCGGTGCCCTTGACGTCGCCCACCAGCTTGCAGCAGCCGTCGCTCGCCTTCTTCATCCAGTCGACCAGCACGAACTTGTCCGAGATGACGGCGTCGAGCCGGCCGTTGAGCAGATCGGTGACCGCCTCTTCCTGGGTCGGGTAGAGCTTCGCCTCGGCGCCGGCCTTGGCGTAGACGTCCTGGGCGTAGTTGGCCTGGGTGGTCGAGGCCTGGGCACCGACCGTCTTGCCGGCAAGCGAGGCCGGCTCGGTCGAGGCGATATCGGCGTCCTTCAGGGCGACCAGCGCAAGCGGCGTGGTGTAGTATTTGTGGGTAAAGGCGACCTGCTTCTTGCGTTCCTCGGTGATGCTCATCGAGGCGATGATGGCGTCGAATTTCTTGGCCTGCAGGGCCGGAATGATGCCATCCCAATCCTGGGTGACGATCTCGCATTCGATCTTCATCTGCGCGCAGAGCGCATTGGCGATGTCGATGTCGAAGCCTTCCACCTTGCCGTCCGGCGTGATGGTGTTGAAGGGCGGATAGGCGCCCTCGGTGCCGATCTTGATCTTTTCGGCCGCGTCTACCGAACCGACGCCGAGCGCCAGCATGGCGGCGGCCGCAGCCGACAGGATCCATCTGGATATCTGCATTTTCATCCCCTTGGGTTCAGGTGCTACATGCTCAGACGCAGCCAAGCACGGCGCGCGAGGCCGGGCAAGCACAGCCTGGCGATCAGCGCGCGGCGCGAAAATGCTTGGAGAGCTTCAGCCCCTGCGCCTGATAGTTGGAACCCAGCTCGCTGCCATAGAGCGCCTGCGGCCGCTTCAGCATATGCTCGTAGACGAGGCGGCCTACGATCTGGCCGTGGTCGAGGATGAACGGCACCTCGTGGCTGCGCACTTCAAGCACCGCGCGGCTGCCGCTGCCGCCGGCGGCGGAATGGCCGAAGCCCGGGTCGAAAAAGCCGGCATAGTGGACGCGGAACTCGCCGACCAGCGGATCGAAAGGCGTCATCTCGGCGGCATAGAGCGGCGGCACGTGCACGGCTTCGCGAGAGACCAGGATGTAGAACTCGTCCGGGTCGAGCACGAGCTCGCCGGCCCCGCTCTTGTAGAGCGGTTCCCAGAAGTCGACCACATCCTGAGCGGCGCGCTTGTCGACGTCGACGAGGCCGGTGTGGTGCTTGCCGCGATAGCCGACCAGGCCGTCCTTGTCGCCGTCGAGATCGATAGAGAGCGCAATGCCGCCGCCGGAGATGTTGGGCGGCTCGGTCGCAACCAGCATCTCGGCGTGATGGAGGTCACGCAACTCATTCTCCGACAGCACGGCATTGCCGGTGCGGAAGCGGATCTGCGACAGGCGCGAGCCGGCGCGCACGACGATCGGGAAGGTGCGCGGGCTGACCTCGAGATAGAGCGGGCCATGATAGCCGGCGGCGATCTTATCGAACTCATGGCCGCGGTCGGTCATGACACGCGTGAAAATGTCGAGCCGTCCGGTCGAGCTCTTCGGGTTGGCCGAAGCCGAGACTTCCGCCGGCAGCGCCAGGCTTTCCTGCAGCGGCACGATGTAGACGCAGCCCGTCTCCAGCACCGCGCCCTCGGCAAGGTTGATCTCATGCAGCTTCAGCCGGTCCAGCTTGTCGGCCACCAGATGATCGGGACCGGGCAGAAAGGAAGCCCGCACGCGAAAGGCCTTGTCGCTAAGTCTGAGATCGAGGCTGGCCGGCTGGATCTGGTTGGTGTCGAGCGCGCGCGGCGACTTCAGCGCGCCCGACTGGAAGAGCGCCGCGATGTCCTGATCCGGAAGAATGCCTGTCTGCCGCAATGTCTGGCTCCGGGCGAAGTCATTGTCGTCGCAGTTTCCTGTCGCAAAACCGCGGGACACTTTTGCGGAGGCTGCCTGGTACAACCCTCTTAATCAAGCCGGCAATTGACGCAAGCGCGGGCGAGGTCTAAAGGGTCGTTATCCCGTGGTGATTTGGCCGGTCGGCTTGCAGCCACGTTAAACAAGTCGCTAAAGGACCGTCGGGCCGCAAGGCCGTATGGACCGGTTGCGACGTCGCGGCCGGTTTTTTTGTGTTTGGAAGCAGGGCGATGACCAAGACGCGTAACTGGAAACCTCAGACGGCACTCGTGCATGGCGGGACGCTGCGTTCCGGCTTCGGCGAGACCGCCGAGGCGATGTATCTCACCCAGGGCTATGTCTACGAGACGGCCCAGGCAGCGGAGGCCCGCTTCAAGGGCGAGGAACCCGGCTTCATCTATTCGCGCTACGCCAACCCGACCGTCGATATGTTCGAGAAGCGCATGTGCGCGCTGGAAGGCGCGGAAGACGCACGTGCAACCGCTTCCGGCATGGCCGCCGTGTCCGCCGCCCTGCTCTGCAGCGTCAAGGCCGGCGATCACATCGTTGCGGCGCGAGCCCTGTTCGGTTCCTGCCGCTGGGTAGTCGAGACGCTGGCGCCGCGCTATGGCATCGAGGCAACGCTGATCGACGGCACCGACATTGCCAATTGGGAAAAAGCGGTCAGGCCGAACACCAAGCTGTTCTTCCTGGAAAGTCCGACCAACCCGACGTTGGAAGTGGTCGATATCGCCGCTGTCGCCGCTTTAGCAAATTCGATCGGCGCACGCGTGATCGTCGACAACGTCTTTGCCACGCCGCTGCAGCAGAAGCCGCTGCAGCTCGGCGCCCATATCGTGGTCTACTCGGCGACCAAGCACATCGACGGACAAGGCCGCTGCCTCGGCGGCGTCATCCTGTCGGACAAGAAGTGGATCGACGAGAACCTGCACGATTATTTCCGGCACACCGGCCCGAGCCTGTCCCCATTCAACGCATGGACGCTGCTGAAAGGCCTCGAGACGCTCCCGCTGCGCGTGCGCCACCAGACCGAAAGCGCCGGCAAGATCGCGGACTTCCTGGCTGGCCGGCCGGAGATCGCCCGCGTCATCTATCCGGGCCGGGCCGACCATCCCCAGGCGGATATCGTCAGGAAGCAGATGTCGGGCGGCTCGACGCTGATCTGCCTCGACGTCAAGGGCGGCAAGCAGGCGGCCTTCGCCTTGCAGAACGCGCTCGACATCGTGCTGATCTCGAACAACCTCGGCGACGCAAAGAGCCTGATCACGCATCCGGCGACGACGACGCACAAAAACCTCACTGACGAGGCCCGCGCCGAGCTCGGCATCGGACCAGGCACGCTCAGGCTCTCCGTCGGGCTGGAGGATACCGACGACCTGCTCGCCGACATCGAACAGGCGCTGAAGGCGGCGAAGGAATGAACCGCCACGGCGGCAAAGAGGGCGCTTGAGCCGCAGCCGGCTCAAGCAATCTCTTCGAGTTCAGTCATCCCGCTGTTGCGGATGGTCATTGCGTTGCCACGCCATTCGACGGCCCCGCCAAGCCAGCCGCGCGCCCAGATGGCGGGAAGCATCGCGTCGCGCACGATCATCGCGGTGACGCTGCGCGGCGACAGATGCCAGCCCTTGGACCAGGCGAGCATGCATTCGGGCACATAGGCGATCGCCAGCACGCAGAGCGCGGTCGTGGGCAGGCTGACACCGGCGCTTGCCGCCGCGATCAGCGCCAGAAGCAGCGGCACGACCACACCGGTCAGGATTTCGGGCGCGAAGAACAATGGGAAGGTGACGCGGCGCAGCCGCGCCCAGCGCGCCTGGCGCGACCAGATTTCGGCGAGCGTGCGCTGGCCGAGCGGCTGCTCGAAGGGCGCGGCCACGAGATTGACCCAAAGGCCAAGGCTGTTGACCAGCTTGGTCGCCGCCGCGTCCTCGGCGATCTCGGCGGCCAAAGCCTGGATGCCGCCATTTGCATCCAGCATCGGCTTGTTCCACAGCATGCTCTTGCCCTGGGCGAAGCCAAGGCCGAGCGCTTCGCCGGCATATTGCCAGCGCGCCTGCAGCGTGTTGAGGAAGGCGCATTCGACCTCGGCCCAGAAACCGTTCGGACGCGAGCCGATCGGCGTCGAGCAGACGAGGCCGGTGTCCGGCCCCCAGGCCGCCATCAGATGCTGGACATAGTCCTTGGGCATCAGCACGTTGGAATCGGCGAGGATCACCCAGTCGTGCCGCGCCGCCTGCCAGCCCTTGATGCAGTTGTTTAGCTTGGGATTGGCGCTGATCCTGTCATCGCCGACGAGGAGCCGCGCCGGAACATTCGGAAATCTCGCGATGGCGGCGTTGATCAGCTTGACCACGGGATCTTCGGCGTGCGCGACGCAGAAGATCAGTTCGTAGCGCGGCCAATCGAGCGAGAAGGCGCGGTCGAGCGTCTCCTGCGTGAACGGCTCCACACCGCGCGACGGCACGACGATCGAGACAGGCGACAGGCCGCCGGAGGGCGCGGGAATGGCGCAACGAGCCTTCAGCCGCGACGACGCGAGCAGGATGCTGGCAAGGTTGGAAAAAAGAAGGGCCGAGGAGGCAAAGGCGGCTGCGAGGGTCAGTTCCATCGAGATCTGGTCACTCCGGAAAGGCCGCCCGAGGCCGTTTCATCACTCGACAAAGCGCCCGAGTCGCCCGCACGGTTTGTGCACACCAACATTGTCATGTGTCACTTAAATGACATTGTTTGTCGGCACTTGCGGTGGAAAAGCCGGCAGGCTGGCGACGCCGCGGAGGTAGAACCGCGAAGCGCGGTAAAATGTTCCCTGCGGCACCGGAGTGGCTCATGTATCGCGCCGTGACGCGCAACATCGAAGTGCAGGTCAGGCCGTTTTATCTGGAGGACCGTTCCGATCCGTCCGAAAACCGCTATGTCTGGGGCTACCAGGTGACGATCGACAACCGGTCGGACGAGTTCGTGCAGCTTCTGTCGCGCTACTGGCACATCACCGACGGGCGTGGCCGAGTCGAAGAAGTGCGCGGCGAGGGCGTGGTCGGCGACCAGCCGGAGCTCAACCCCGGCGACAGCTATCAGTACACGTCGGGATGCCCGCTCTCGACGCCATCCGGCATCATGGTCGGCCGCTACACGATGCGCAACGGCCGCGGCGAAACGTTCGACGTCGCCATTCCGGCTTTCTCGCTCGATATGCCGGGGACGAAAAGGACGGTGAATTAAAGAACTCGAGTTCCCCGCCTCCGCAAAGCGGGGGCGAGGAGCCGGAGCTTTCTCACTCCGCCGCAAACTCCGCCGGATCGAAGTCGTACTGCGTCGAGCAGAACTCGCAAGCGACATGGATACCGCCGTCCTCGGTCGAGTCCTTTATCTCCTCGGCCGAGAAGCCTTCGAGAATGCCTCGGATTTTGTCGCGCGAGCAGGAGCACTGATCGGCGACCGGCACACCGCGGAAGACGCGCACGCCGTGCTCGTGGAACAGCCGGTAGAGCAGCCGCTCGGCACCCACCGTCGGATCGATGAGCTCGGTCGGCTCGATGGTGCCGAGCAGCGCCAAGAGTTCCCGCCAGGAATTGTCGGCCGGTTCGTGCGTCACGTCTCGTGGATCGCCATCCCCGCCCGAAATGTCGGGCACGCGCATGCGTTCGGGCGCCTGCGGCAGGAACTGCGCCAGGATACCGCCGGCGCGCCATTGCTCGCGGGCCCCGCCCGGGCCCGGGGTCACCAGCTTCGCCACCGACATCCTCAGATCGGTCGGGATCTGCTCCGACTGGCGGAAATAGGTGCGCGCGGCTTCTTCCAGCGATGTGCCGTCGAGTTGGACGATGCCCTGATAGCGCTGCGTGTGCGCGCCCTGATCGATGGTCAGGGCCAAGACGCCGGTGCCGAGCAGCTTCTCCTGCGAGATCTCGCCCGAGGCAATCAGCGCCTGCAGCCGGTCGGCGTCGAAGCGCGCATAGGCGCGCAACGAATGCGGCGTGGTAAAGTCCGCCACCAGCATGTCGACCGGTCCGTCCGTGCGGGTTTGCAGGATGAACTTGCCCTCGAATTTCAGCGACGTGCCGAGCAGCACGGTGAGCACGCAGGCCTCCGCCAGCAGGCGCGCGACCGGCTCGGGATAATCGTGGCGGCTGAGAATGGCGTCGAGCATCGGCCCGAGCTGCACCGTGCGGCCGCGCACATCCAGGGGCGCTACTTCGTAAGGCACGACATGGTCGTCGCCTGCGAAGCCGAATTCGCCGAGTTTGGGTTGATGCTCAGCCAAGGAAAGCGTTTCCAGCATGACAAAACTCCGGGGCGCATCCATCCCGCTTTCCAGGCGGCATGGGTCGAAGCGCGTTCGATTTCAGTGATGGCCCGCAAATAGGCATCACACATCCCGGGATCAAGTTGGCGCGGATCAAGTCGACCCCGGTCGAGCGCCCAGGCACCAGGCCAGCACCGCCTTCTGGGCGTGCAGCCGGTTCTCGGCCTCGTCGAAGACCACCGAATGCGGTCCGTCGATCACCTCGTCGGTGACCTCCTCGCCGCGATGCGCAGGCAGGCAGTGCATGAAAAGCGCGTCGGACTTCGCCCTCGCCATCAGCGCGGCGTTGACCTGGTAGGGCAGGAAGACGTTATGGCCGCGGGCGCGATGCTCCTGGCCCATCGACACCCAGCTGTCGGTGACGACGCAATCGGCCTGGTCGACGGCCTCTTCGGCCGAGCCGGCAAACCTCACCTTGCCGCCATTGGCCTTCGCCCAGTCGACATATTTCTCGAACGGCTCGCTGCCCTCCGGCACGGCGACATTGAGGTTGAAGCGGAACCGCGCCGAGGCTTCTAGAAGCGAGTGCAGCACATTGTTGCCGTCACCTGTCCAGGCGAAGGTCTTGCCGGCCACCGGACCGCGATGCTCCTCATAGGTCATGATGTCGGCCATCAGCTGGCAGGGATGGGTATCGTCGGTCAGCCCATTGATCACCGGCACGGTCGCGTTTTCGGTGAGTTCCAGCAACCGGTCATGCGAGGTGGTGCGGATCATGATGGCATCGACATAGCGCGACAGCACCTTGGCGGTGTCGGCGATGGTTTCAGAACGGCCGAGCTGCATCTCGGTGCCGGTCAGCATGATGGTCTCGCCGCCGAGTTGGCGCATGCCGACGTCGAAGGAAACGCGCGTGCGCGTCGAAGGCTTGTCGAAGATCATCGCCAGCACCTTGCCCTCGAGCGGCTTCGAACGCTCGCCGGCCTTGAGCCTGGTCTTTCGCGCCATCGCATCGTCCAGCATGACGCGCAGATCGCCTGCGGAAACGGCGGACAGGTCGGTGAAGTGACGAACGCTCATCGGCAGATTCCAGAACTACTTCGCGGCTTCGGCCGTAATCGCGTCGGTCAGGCCCTTGGCGCCCGACCGAATGCGTTTCAGCGCCTCCCCGATCTCCTCGTCGGTGACGGTGAGCGGCGGCAAAAGCCGGATGACGTTGTCGCCCGCCGGCACCGCAAGCAAGTGCTGGTCGCGCAGCGCCATGTTAACCTTGGCGTTGGGCATGGCGCATTTCAGCCCTAGCATCAGCCCGCTTCCCCGGATGCCTTCGATGACCTCGGGAAATTCGTCGGCGACCGCCGCCAGTCCTTGCTTCAGCAGCAATGCCTTGCGCTGAACGTCCTCGAGGAAGCCGTCGGCCAGCACGACGTCGAGCACGGCGTTGCCCACCGCCATCGCCAGCGGATTGCCGCCGAAAGTGGTGCCGTGCACGCCGGCCGTCATGCCAGCCGCCGCGTCGTCGGTTGCGAGGCAGGCACCCATCGGAAAACCGCCGCCGATGCCCTTGGCGATCGCCATCAGGTCAGGCGTGACGCCCGCCCACTCATGCGCGAACAGCTTGCCGGTGCGCCCGATGCCGCACTGGACCTCGTCGAAGATCAGAAGCAGGCCATGCCGGTCACAGAGTTGCCGAATCCGCTTCAACGACTGCGTCGGCACCGGGCGGATGCCGCCCTCGCCCTGCACCGGTTCGATCAGGATAGCCGCGGTTTCCGGTGTGATCGCCTTCTCGGCGGCATCGATATCGTCGAACGCGACCTGGTCGAAGCCCTCGACCTTCGGACCGAAACCCTCGAGATATTTGTACTGACCGCCGGCGGCGATCGTCGCCAGCGTGCGGCCGTGGAAGGCGCCCTCGAAAGTGATGATGCGGAAACGCTCCGGATGGCCTTTGACGAACTGATAGCGCCTGGCCGACTTGATGGCGCATTCCAGAGCCTCGGCGCCCGAATTGGTGAAGAACACCTTGTCGGCGAAGGTTGCATCGACCAGCCTTTCGCCCAGCCGGCGCTGCTCCGGGATCTCGTAGAGATTGGAGACGTGCCACAGCTTGGCCGCCTGCCCGGTGAGCGCCGCGACCAGATGCGGATGGCTGTGGCCCAGCGAGTTCACGGCGATGCCGCCGGCGAAGTCGAGATATCGCTCGCCCTTGTCGGTGACCAGCCAGGTCCCCTCCCCGCGGTCGAAGGCCAGGGGTGCGCGAGCAAAAGTCTCGTAAAGCGCCGAACCGCTCATTATATGCGTCTCCGGAACCGGAAATCAAAAAAGCCGCCAATGCGGCGGCCTTTGCGGCTTATCATGTTTTTCGGCCATGAAGTCAACGAAAAGGTCGCGCAGAAGCGCGCGGCAAGGCTCCAGCGCCACGCCGGCCCATCAGCGGTTGGGCAAGTTGGGGAAAACCGTAAAAACCGAATCGGTGTTGCCCTGGGGACTCTTGTCACCGAGTCAGCGCATAAGGTAATTGTAGTCGAGAAATAACTAGATTTCGTGCGGCGGATCTAATCACCCGGTACATGTGGTGTCGTTTGCCCGGCGAGAGCCGGCTCGGGAAAGGATTCTGACCGCCGCACGCCTCAGCAGGAGCGCGGTCTCATGAACTGGACTGACGAGCGAGTCGAACTTCTCAGGAAATTGTGGTCGGAGGGTCTCAGCGCCAGCCAGATCGCCGCGCAGCTCGGCGGTGTGAGCCGCAATGCCGTTATCGGCAAGGTGCATCGCCTGAAACTGTCGGGCCGCGGCCGCGCGACCGCGGCGCCGGCACGGCAGAAGAAGGCCACGCAGGGCGCCTCGATGCAGAAGTCCGTGGCTCGTGCCGCCAGCGCAGCCCGTCATGTGACGGCCTCCATCGGCGCGACCGCTCTGCAGGTGCAGTTCGAGGCGGAGCCGGTGGCGCGCCACTATATCCGCCCGGTCGAGAACGTTGTCGTGCCAATCTCGCGCAACCTGCAGCTCGTCGAGCTGACCGAGCGCACCTGCAAATGGCCCAACGGCGATCCGCTGTCGGAAGACTTCAGCTTCTGCGGCAACGACGCTGGCGAAACCGGGCCGTACTGCAAATACCATGCAAGGGTGGCGTTCCAGCCGGCGGCGGAAAGGCGCAGAAGCCGCTAAGCGAATAGCGAATAGCGAATAGCGAATAGCGAATAGCGAATAGCGAATAGCGAATAGCGAATAGCGAATAGCGAATAGCGAATAGCGAATAGCGAATAGCGAACGAAATAGGAATAACATCGGTATTCGAGTCCGGCACAAGCTTCTTTATCGCTATTCGCTATTCGCTATTTCACAGCCATCCATTCTTCCTGAACCGCCAATACAGAAACGCGCAGATCAGCGCGATGGCGGCCAGGACTGTCGGGTAGCCGTATTCCATCTTCAGTTCAGGCATGTCGTCGAAATTCATGCCGTAAATGCCGGCGAAGGCCGTGGGCACCGCCAGGATGGCCGCCCATGAGGCCAGCTTCTTGGAGATCGCCGTTTCCTGGCTCTGTCCGACCAGAAGGCTTGCCTCGAAGGCGAAGGCGAGCACCTCGCGCAGGCTGTCGATCTTTTCCTGCACGGTGCGGATGTGGTCCGTCACGTCGCGGAACAGCGGATGCATGGCGGCATGGATCTGCGGCAGCTCGGCGCTGGTCAGCCGCCGGCAGACCTCGACCAGCGGCAGCGCCGCGTTGCGCAGCCTGAGCAGATCGCGGCGCAGCATGTAGAGCCGCTCGATGTCGCCACCGCTCATCGGCTTCAGCAGCACCTTGTCCTCGATCTGCTCGACCTCGTCCTCGATCTGCTCGAGCACAGGCATGTAGTTGTCGACGATGAAGTCGAGAATTGCATAGAGGACGAAATCCTCGCCCTTGGCGAGCGAGGACGGGCAGCTTTCCCAGTGCTGGCGCACCGCGGCGTAAGAGGTCGACGGGCCGTGCCTGACGCTGACGATATAGCCGGTGCCGACGAAGAGATGCGTCTCGCCGAAGGTGACGCGGCCATCGATCAGTTGCGCTGTGCGGGCGACGATGAACAAGGCATCGCCATACTGTTCGATTTTCGGCCGCTGATGCGGGTGTTCTGCGTCTTCGATCGCCAGATCATGCAGATGGAACTGCGCCTGCACCCTAAGCAGCAGGTTGCGGTCCGGCTCGAGCAGGCCGATCCAGACGACATGGCCGGGCTTTGCCGCCCATATGCCGGCCTCTTCGATCGTAATGTCGGCGACGCGCTTGCCGGCGGAATAGACGCTGCACGCAACAATGCCGGATGTCGGCTGCGGGGCCGCGGTCAGGTTTCGAACTTGCTCCATCGCAAAACCTCCGAGACGGCGACTGACAAAACTGCTGCACCTGGAATAGCTTAGCCTAAATTGGAAAGCCGTTCGAGTGGCCGCCCCTTCACTTGGCCGATCTTGGGTCGCCGATACCGCGTCACCCGGCCGATACTGGGCCAGGCAACACCACCTGGTCGGTCTTGTCGCCCTTCGGCCGCTCGGCCGGCATCTGGTCGCCGGTGACGATGTAATAGATGGTTTCGGCGATGTTGGTGGCGTGGTCGCCGATCCGCTCGATGTTCTTGGCGCAGAACAGCAAGTGGGTGCAGGGGGTGATGTTGCGCGGATCTTCCATCATATAGGTCAGAAGTTCACGGAACAGCGAAGTGTACATGGCGTCGATCTGGTCGTCGCGGTCGCGCACGAAGCCGATCTTCTCG
Source organism: Mesorhizobium sp. AA23 (assembly GCF_001672435.1). Taxonomy (NCBI): domain Bacteria; kingdom Pseudomonadati; phylum Pseudomonadota; class Alphaproteobacteria; order Hyphomicrobiales; family Phyllobacteriaceae; genus Mesorhizobium; species Mesorhizobium sp. AA23. The sequence continues at coordinate 27,590 of NZ_LYTP01000009.1, read as the reverse complement.
ACCGAGCGCGAGGCATAGACGTCGAGCACTTCCTTAAGCTGCGTCAACGCCAGATCGGCTAGCGCCTTGAGGCCGCGGAAGAGGCTGCTCGGCTGGCGGCCGTCAATGACCGCCGCGACGCGCTTGGCGACGTTCTTGCCGAGATCGCCGACGCGCTCGATGTCGGCCGAGATGCGGATGGCGCCGACGATCTCGCGCAGGTCCGTCGCCATCGGCTGGCGCCTGGCGATGATGACGATCGCCTTGTCGTCGATCTCGCGCTGTCCCTCGTCGAGAACGAGATCGTCCTGGATGACTTTCTGTGCCAAACCCGGATCGGCGTTCACGAGGGCCGCGATAGCCTGCTCGACCATGCGCTCGGCATGCCCGCCCATGGCGGCGATGCGCTTCGACAGGAATTTCAGTTCTTCGTCATAGGCACTGACAATGTGGACGGACTGCATCGATATGCCTTCTCGGTTCCTGCCGGCTGGTGCGTTCCCTCAATCTGCCGCTGATACGCGAGCCGGATGACAGAAAAAAGAAAATGCCGGTTGCCAACCAATATAGGATCATTGAGCCGGCAAATGAACCGTGAACGCCGCGCCCTTGCCGACTTCCGACTTGATCGACAGCCTTGCGTTATGACGTGTCAATATATGCTTGACGATCGAAAGGCCAAGGCCGGTGCCTTTCTGAGTCCGGCTGTTTTCCACGTCGACGCGGTAGAAGCGCTCCGTGATGCGGGGGATGTGTTCCTCGGCAATGCCTGGACCATAGTCCCTTATGGTCACGTCGATGCCTGGGTCGTGGCCGTCCTCGGCGTGTGCTATCGACACGGTGACGCGTCCGCCCGACTGGCCGTATTTGCAGGCATTCTCCAGCAGGTTCTCGAAAACCTGGAAGAGCTCGTCGCGGTCGCCCGGCACGGAAATCGGCCCATCGATGAAGTCCCGCTCGATGGCGATGCCGTTCTCGTTGGCCAGCGGCGCGAGCGAGTCGATGACGCTGTCGATGGTCTGTCGAAGGTCGACTTCGGTCCCCGGCCGCAGATAGGGCTTCATCTCCAGCCGCGACAGCGACAACAGGTCGTCGATCAGGCGCGCCATGCGGCCCGTCTGGTTCTGCATGATCTGCAGGAACTGGTCGCGCGCCGCCGCGTCGTTGCGGGCAGGCCCGCGCAACGTCTCGATGAAGCCGGCGATCGAGGCGAGCGGGGTGCGCAGCTCATGGCTGGCATTGGCGATGAAGTCGGCGCGCATGCGGTCGATGCGGCGCGCCTCGCTCTGATCCTTGAACACCAGCACGTAAAGATCGGTGCCATGGCCGACCGAGGACGCGCTCACCCGGTATGTGCGCTCGACCGGCAGCTTTTCCGTGTAGTCGACGACATCGGACGCCATAGTTCCCGAGACGATCCCGTCAAGCAAAGCCTGCATTTCCGGCGCGCGGAATTTGAGCGACAGCGACATGCCGGGGGCCAGCCCACCGAAGGCGGCAAAGGCGGCCGCGTTGGCGTGGACGATAGTGGCGGTCCGGTCGAAGATGATCAGCGGATCGGCAACGGCGGCGGCCAGATATTCGCCGGACAGCCGCTGCAGCCCGCCGACTTCGACGGCGGCAGTCCCGCCGGCTGACTGGCGCTCGGCGGCGGTCGGCAGCATTGCGGCCGCGACCAGCAACGCGAGGGCCAGCAGAGGCACAAAGATCGAAAGGCCGCCGAAACCATAGACGCCGAGGACCGCGACCAGGGCCGCGGCCAGCAACCAGCGGCTGCGCCGCAGCTGGGCTATGGCTGCCCGCGTTGCGCCTTTCTGGTCTGCGCCCTTATCGACCATGCGCTGCCTCGTATCCCCGTCGGTGAAAGGTCAGCCGACTGGACCTGCGCATGACCCCCAAAAATCGGAATCGATTTTCTGGAGTGTTCATGCGCAAAATCAAAGTGCTACCGCGCGTCCAGACGGACGCAACGCCTCAGAGGCTCCCATAGCACGAGTCCGCAAGCTGGAAAGGTTCGTCCCGATGAAAAAAGCCGAGGGAAATGCCGACGCGGCGCCTGCCGCAGGACCGATCAAGATGAGGATAGGGGGTAAGGAACGCGAGTTCGACATCGACAACCCGGTGCTGCCGGACTGGATCGAGGACAACAAGCTGACCGCCGGCGGCTATCCCTACGACAAGAAGATGAAGGGTGAAGAGTACGACGAGGAACTCGAGCGGCTGCAGATCGAGCTGGTCAAGGCGCAGGCCTGGCTGCAGGCGACCGGCAAACGGGTGTTGGCGCTGTTCGAGGGGCGCGACGCGGCTGGCAAGGGCGGCACGATCTTCGTCCTGCGGCAGTACATGAACCCGCGCACGGCACGCAACGTGGCGCTGACCAAGCCGACGCCGACGGAGCATGGCCAATGGTACTATCAGCGCTATGTCGACCATTTCCCGACCTCCGGCGAGTTCGTCACCTTCGACCGCTCCTGGTATAACCGCGCCGGCGTCGAGCCGGTCATGGGATTCTGCACCCCGGAGCAGCACGAGACATTCCTCGACGAGACGCCGCATTTCGAGCGGATGATCTGCAACGAGGGTATCCACTTCTTCAAATTCTGGCTGAACATCGGTCGCGAGACGCAGCTTGAACGGTTCCATGATCGCCGCTGGTCGCCATTGAAGAACTGGAAATTCTCGCCGATCGACGTCGCCGGCATCAGCAAATGGGACGATTACACCAAGGCGCGCGACCTGATGTTCGAGCGCACTCACAAGGAGTTCGCGCCCTGGATCATCGTGCGCGCCAACGACAAGCGCCGTGCGCGGCTTGCGGTGATCCAGCGTATCCTTCTGTCCTTGCCTTATGACGGCCGCGACCTCGACGCCGTCGGCAAGCCCGACAAGAAGATCATCGGGGAAGGCCCGTCGTTCCTGGAGAAATAGCTTGCACCGTGCCCGCGGCCGGCGGCCAACACTACAGCGCCGCGCACCTTCGCGGGTACGCGGCGCTGAGACTTTCCACCAAGGTGTCACGCCGCGAGGCGGGCGATCCGCTGCAAACGCTTCAGCGTGGCGTCGTCCTGCAGCGCTTGCTGGAACAGCGATATCTCATGGTCGATGCGGTCGCACAGAACGTCCGTATCCCCCTTGAGCAGGCCGCGGGTCTGCAACAGCGCGGCAACCGGCTTCTTGGCGAGCTGCCTTGCCCGCGCCAAGGCTATTTCCTCGGCGCTGCCTTCCACGATCTCACCGACAAGGCCAAGCGCCTTGGCGTCGTCGACGCCCAGCGTGTCGCCCAGGCAGAAGAAGCGGAAGGCGCCGGCATAGCCGAGCTTCTGGGGCGCCAGGATGCTGGTCGCCGCGTCCGGCACCAGGCCGAAATCGACGAACGGCACCCTGAACGTGCTGCCCCTGGAGGCGATCACCATGTCGCAGTGGAACAGGATGGTGCAGCCGACGCCGACGGCGTCCCCGTCGACGCAGGCAAGGACCGGCTTGGGAAAGGTCGCAAGCCTGCGAAACATATCGGTGACGGCGGCAATCAGCTGCTGGTGCTTGGCGGCGTCGAGGAACTCCGAGAAGTCGCCGCCGAGGCAGAAGCAGCCGGCAAGGCCGCGCAGCACGACCACGCGAACCTCGTCATTGACGGCGGCCTCGTGGAAGGTCCTGGCGAGGCTCGCATAGGCGTGCCTGTCCAGCACCGGCCGGCCGTCATGCGAGGACACGGTGACGACCAGCGTGTGGCCGCGCAGCTCAGGTTCGGGGTGGAAGCTCATGACAACCTCCTCACGAAGCCTGTCTGAGGCCGAGCTGGCCGGGATAGCCTCTCATCAGCACCGGCGGGAAGTGGTTGCGGCGCTGGCGCACCACCTCCAGCGTATGCTCGGAAAAGGTGAGCAGCGTCGCCACCACCTGCTGATTGCCATAGGTGCGCTGGTAACCGAGCGGCGTCGCCAGGAAGTGCAGCTGCAGCGCGCGCAGCACCCACATCGGTTCGAACTCGATGATGACCTGGTTGACGTTGCGCTTGAGGCCCCATTCGACGAAACCGGCGATCAGCTCGGTGCCGACCGTAGAGACGCCGCGCTTGCCGTCACGGAAGCCCAGCGCCACCGCATAGCGGGTCAGCTCCCAGACTCGCGGCCCCGAGGGGGGCGTCCCCTCATAGAGGTCCGTCAGCACATCGGTCAGTAGATGCGGCCGCGTCGTCGGCAGCATGCGCTGATAGCCGGCTAGCTCGCCGTTGCGGATGACGAGGTGATGCTCGGCTTCGTCATGGTCGAATTGGTCGATCTCGAGGCCATCCGGGCGGTCGAGATCGGTCCAGCCCATCTCCTCGACGAAGATCTTGTAGCGCAGGCGATGAACCGCTTCCCACAGATCGGGGCGCGCCATCAATTCCTGAGTTGTGAGGGAAAAAAGCATTAGCCGTCTCCTGGGCTTGAGAGGAAGATACGGCCGGGCTCTCCGGAAAATATTACGCGATCGCGTAGGCAAGAATTTTTAGGTCGGCACCGACCGACCCCGCCAATATAGCCGCGCCTAACTGCCTCCGCGACCGCCTGCACGCGGATGGCGACGCCCAGTTTGCTTTGGCGTTAAGAAAGTATTAGCCCTCTCTTAAGACAAGGACACCGCTCGCCCTTGCTTAAAATATTACGCGAATGCGCATGGGACCGTTTCTGGGCCAGCACGGCCGATTTAGCTAATATAGCCACGCCTGATCGCCTCGGCGACTGCCTGCACACGGTTAGCGGCGCCCAGTTTGCTCTTCGCGTTGAGAAGGTGTTTCTCGGAGGTATGCTCCGAAATGCCGAGAATCTGCGAAATTTCCCACTCGGACTTTCCGACAGCTGCCCATTGCAGGCATTCGCGCTCACGCGGTGTGAGTTCGATGTGGTCGACGACCTTGCCGGCCATCGTGTGAAGCTGCATGGCGCGGCCGATGGCGTAGGTGGACACCAGCGAGACCATTCCGAATTCGACGTCCGACAGTTCAACGGACTCGCCACCCAGCGAGACCATGACGATCTGGCCGTCGAGCGTGACCAGCGGGAAGGCGAGGCCGTCGCGCAGCTTGAACTCGCGGGCGTCGCCCATGACCTCGTCGCTGCTCTTGTCGATGACGATGGCCTGGGAAGCCTCCCGCCACTGGAACGGGGCCTGCAATTGCTTCATGTGGCTGACGACCGGATCATGGTCGACATAGTTGCGCGCCACATAGCGCTCCAGCCACTCGCCCGGCCAGTCGCAGAGCAGCACATGGTCCTTCTGCTGGCCGCGCGGCGTGCCGGGTTGCGGGACCGTTCCGGCCATCAGCGCCGTCAGCCCGAAACTCGAGGTGACGCCGAGCAGCCGCTCGCACACTGCCGCAGCAGTGTTGGCGTGCTGTAATTGGTCGATGTATTCCAGAGTTCTATCGAACATGCTCATCGCAACATCTACCCCATGTTGCTTCTGCTTTTCGTACCGATCGTAGATGCCCGAACCACCCTTCGCCATCAACCCCGGACCACAAGTTTCTTCGCGACACCTGCCCTGTTGCGGGCGCGCGCTGAAACTTGCAAACGCACTAAACCATACGCCGAATTCGCCCGTTTGAAATCAAAAACAATTGTGCCTGCACTGTTTTCGTACGAAAAGCCAAGGACATGATTGGGCGGAGCGTTATCGTGCCATTCCGATGGATATTTCTGGCCCTCCTGTCGGCGCTGATCGGAGCGTTGCCATTTGCCGACGCGACTCGCGCGGCGGAGCCGCAGGTTCCGGTGCTGTGGGATGCCAAGGAGCGGCTGCCGAAGCCCGATCTTTCAGCGTTGCCGAGGCTGAGGTTCCTCACCACCACCGATTTTCCGCCTTTCAACTTCCTCGACGGCTCCGGCCGGCTGTCGGGTTTCCACATCGACCTGGCGCGGGCGATCTGCGCCGAACTCGGCATCGTCGAGAAATGCCAGATCCAGGCGCTGCCCTGGAACGATCTCGACGACGCGCTGCAGAAAGGCGAAGGCGAGGCGATCATCGCCGGCATCGCGGCGACGCCGGAAAGCCGCGAGAAATACGCCTTCTCGCGTTCCTATCTGCAGTTCCCGGCGCGCTTCATCATGCCGAAGGCCAAGGCGTTTACCGAGCCGATCCTCGACAAGCTGCGCAGCAAGCGCGTGGGCGTCATCGCCGGCTCGGCGCATGAGAAGATGCTGCGCGACTATTTCAGCACGGTGCAGGTCGTGCCCTTCGACAAGCCCGAGGACCTCTACGCGGACCTCAAGGCCGGCAGGATCGACGCCGCCTTCGGCGACGGCATGCGCTTCGCCTTCTGGCTCGGCGGCTCGGAAGCCGCCGGCTGCTGCCGCTTCGCCGGCGGCCCTTATCTGGCGCCCGAATATCTGGGCTCGGGCATGGCGATCGCCACCAGGGCGGGCGACCCGGCGCTGGCCGCCGCCTTCGACTACGCGCTGCAGGAAATCTCGATCAAGGGAACCTTCGCCGAGTTCTACCTGCGCTATTTTCCGGTGAGCTTTTTCTAAGTCAGTGTGCGCAGGCGGGCCTTCGCCGCACGGGCGATCGCCGCCACGGTGAGCGTGTCGAGATCAAGCTCCCGTCGGATGAGCTGCAGCACCCTCAACTCCTCCATGCGCATTTCGAGATCGACTGCCGCGACCTCGAAAGCGGCGGCATAGGCGGTGTCACGCAACCGCTCCGGCAGCGCATCGGCGACGCGCGCGAGGACGCCTTCCAGCCCGTCCTTGTCGTGCAGAGCCTGCTGGCACGCTTGAGCCACGCCGACCAGACTGTCGCTGTTGAAATCGACAAACACGGGCCAAGAACGGACGACGTCCCCGATCCGCGCCAGTTCGACATCGGTCATGTCGCGGTCGGATGCCGAAGTGATGACCATGAGATAGATCAGGGCTTCGTGCGGCGTCAAAGGCATTCAAAACTCCTTGATGGTGAGGCTTCAACGTAGGATTGGCAGTGAGGCGCCGCAAGGAAAAGCGCCGCAAATCGTTGACGCTCCGGCCCGTCGCGCCTAGAGACCGGGTGAAAATCTTTGCGCGCCCAAGCCGACACATCTGGCCGGCAGATTACCCTGGAAAGTGACATGACGGGATCAAACATCATCGATCTCAATGCCGAGATGCTTGCGGCCGCCGGCGAAAGCAAGGCATGGCCGTTCGAAGAAGCCAAGAAGATCATTGCCCGCTACAAGAACAAGGACTTTCCCGATACCGTCCTGTTCGAGACCGGCTACGGCCCGTCCGGCCTGCCGCATATCGGCACCTTCGGCGAGGTGGCGCGCACCACGATGGTAAGGCACGCCTTCCGCGTGCTGACGCAGGACAAGGTCAAGACCAAGCTGTTGTGCTTCTCCGACGATATGGACGGCATGCGCAAGATTCCCGACAGCGTGCCCGATCGCGCGGCGCTCGAGCCCTACCTGCACAAGCCGCTCACATCGGTGCCCAATCCGTTCGGCGGCGATTATGCGAGCTTCGCCGACCACAACAACGCGATGCTCTGCCGCTTCCTCGACACGTTCGGCTTCGACTATGAGTTCGCCAGCGCGACCCAATACTACAAGTCCGGGCGCTTCGACGAAGTGCTGCTGCGCGCCGCCGAGCGCTATGACGAGATCATGGCGGTGATGCTGCCGACGCTCGGCGAAGAGCGCCAGGCGACCTACAGCCCATTCCTGCCGATCTCGCCGAAAAGCGGCCGCGTGCTCTACGTGCCGATGAAGCAGGTCGACGCCAAGGCCGGCACCATCACCTTCGACGACGAAGGCAGCGAGACCACGCTGCCGGTCACCGGCGGCCATGTGAAGCTGCAGTGGAAGCCGGATTTCGGCATGCGCTGGGCAGCGCTCGGCGTCGATTTCGAAATGTTCGGCAAGGACCACCAGACCAACGCGGCAATCTACGACCGCATCTGCAACATCCTCGGCGGCCGCGCGCCGGAGCATTTCGTCTACGAGCTGTTCCTCGACGAGAACGGCCAGAAGATCTCGAAGTCGAAGGGCAATGGGCTCACCATCGACGAATGGCTGACCTATGCGCCCACCGAGAGCCTCGGCCTCTACATGTACCAGCGGCCGCGGCAGGCCAAGAAGCTTTATTTCGACGTTATCCCGAAGGCGGTCGACGAATATTACGCATTCCTGTCCGCCTATCCGCGCCAGGAGTGGAAGGAGCGGCTCGGCAACCCGGTCTGGCACATGCATGACGGCAATCCGCCGGCCATCGACCTGCCGGTCCCGTTCGCGCTGCTGCTCAATCTGGTCAGCGCCTCCAATGCGCATGACAAGGCGGTGCTGTGGGGTTTCATCTCGCGCCACGCGTCCGGGGTGACGCCGCAGACGCACCCCGAGCTCGACCGGCTGACAGGGTATGCCATCCGCTATTTCGACGACTTCGTGAAGCCGACCAAGGTCTATCGCGCCGCCGACGAGGTTGAGCGCGAGGCGCTGGCGAAGCTTTCGGAAGCGCTCGGCGCGCTGCCGCAGGGCGCGGACGGCGAGGCGATCCAGAACGCGGCGCTCAACGTCGCGCGGCGGATCGAGCGCTATCAGGACCATTCCAAGCAGAGCCCGGAAGGCGGACCCGGCGTGTCGGTCGCCTTCTTCCAGATGATCTATCAGGTGCTGATCGGACAGGAACGGGGGCCGCGTTTCGGCTCTTTCGCGGCGCTCTACGGCATTACGGAGACGCGCGTTCTCATTGAGCGGGCTCTGGCTGGTCAGCTGGCTGCGTAACGTCGCCATCTTCCGCCGGCAGGATGGAACTCGGCGCGGCGGGCGCCGGGCCGGTGGCGGCCGGCAATGCCGGCAGGCCGCCGAGATTCGGAGCGGCGCCGAAAATGCCTTTCCTCGCCGCGCGCGCCTTGTCGCCCGCCTCGACATAGGGGCCGCCTGGCGCCGCGCGGGCCCAGCCGTTTTCCACCAGCCACAGACCGACATCCTTGTTGCCGACCCAGCACTTGACCGCGATGGCCTTCTGCCCGTCTTGCGGCGGCACTGAGCAGACCAGGGTCCGGCCACGCAGGAAAGCCCGGAATGCCGTCCTGGCGCGAACCCCGCAGTCCCATGACTTGCCTTCGTCGCTGCAGGTCTCGTCCTCTTTGACGATGTCGATGCCCGACACGGCGATGGAATAATCCTTGGCCTTGATCAGGCCGGCGGCGGTGGCGACGGGCTGGAGCAACTTGGTGCCCTCCTCGCCATCCGGCAGTTTCGTTTTCCGCGGCCTGGGCGGACCGGCCAGCGCCAGATCGCTGAGCGGCGCGCGCGGCTCGACCCGTTCCAGTTCCTCGGCAGGCACTTCGGGTGGCGCCACCACGTCGGGATCGATCGCCCGCGAATGCGCCACCGGCTTCGGCGGCTGCGGCGCGGCAGGCGCCAGAATGGCGGACGTCGCCGGTTCCGCAGTTATCGATTCCCGAGGCGCCACATCGGCGTCTTGCCCCGGAAGTGCACTGGCCGGATCGATCTGATCGACCGCGACGACGCTTTCGCTGCCCTTCAGCGAGTGGCCTCCGGCGACGACCAGCGCCGCCATTGCCGGAACCGCCACAAGCGCCAGGGCAAGATGGAGGACCCGCACCAGCCCGGACCTACTGGCTTGCCCAGACGATCCGCGCCACCCACTCGACCTCGCTCATCGGGATATCGCGGTCCGGGTGAGCGGGGTTGAGCGAGACCAGCACGACCGACTTCGCGGTCTGCCGGTCGAGCACCTTGGCCATCACCTCGCCGGCGGTGGTCTTGACGACGACGCGGTCGCCCTTGCGCGTCGGCGCGCCCGGCTCGACGATCAGCACGTCGCCATTGCGGTAGAGCGGCAGCATGGAATCGCCCTGGACCTTCAGCGCATAGGAGGTTTCCGCCGCCCGCGCCGGAAGCTCGACCAGATCCCAGCCCTGCCCTGAGGGATAGCCGGCATCGTCGAAGAAACCGCCGGCACCGGCCTGGGCGAAGCCAAGCAGCGGCACGGCCATACGCGGCGGCGGCGCGGCGGAGGCACCGTGACCCTCAACCAGCACGGTGAATTCTTCCAGCGAGGCGCCGGTGGCCTCGATGATCTTGGCCAGCGATTCGGTCGAAGGCCAGCGCGGCCGGCCGTCGGAGGACAGGCGCTTGGATTTGTTGAAGGCGGTCGAATCGAGGCCCGCGCGGCGGGCGAGACCGGAAGCCGAGAGCGAATAGCGTTCGGCAAGAGCATCGATTGCGGCCCAGACGCGATCGTGTGAGAGCAAGTCCGCTCTCCTTCGAAAAACAGGAAAAAATGCCTCACTGCTGTCTAACGCGCGACCATTCAATTGTCCACCGGCGCGAACAGCGGATTGCAGAGAAAGTCGCCGCTTCCGCAAGATTGACGGGCTCGATCCTGAGCCGGGCGCCGGCACCGACCATGTCGCCGCGTGCGCGATGCATCGTTCGACCCCGGCCGAAACGTCTCGGTGCGCAAGCTTGGTAGGGTGCGGTCCTCGAATTGCGAAGGACTGCTCATGTTGCCGAACCACCAATCCATCGCCCCATCCGTTCTGTATTTTGGGACGCCTGTCGTCCTGATGGTTACCCGAAACGATGACGGCCGCGTGGGCCTTGGGTTCATGCGTGGTCCTCGGCTTGAGTTCGGCGACCCAGGGCGCCATCAATCTTCTGCGGGATGGCGAATGCACCCTCAATTTTCCCGCGGCCAGCCTCTGGGCGAATGTCGAACGGATCGCGCGCACCACGGGTGCGAATCCGTTCCACCCCATAAGGCCGAATTGGGGTTCGTTCATGAGGCCGACAAGTTCGCTTTAGGCGGTTTTGCGATCCAGCCCAGCGAATTGATCCTGACGCCGCGCATCGCAGAATGTCCCCTGCGTTCGAAACACGCCTGCTGACCTGCCATCGCAGCGCGAAGCAGCAAGGCGCATCCTCGATGCACCTCATCATGGAGGTAGACGTGCAGCGAGTACATGCGCACAGCAGCATCGTCTTGCCGGGAACGAACCACATCGACACTGCGCGATGGAATCCGCTGTTCTATGTGTTCCGGCACTATTTTGGCGACGCGGTCGATCTGGGCAAAACCTTCCGGGCCGAACATTGAACGCTTGCTCGATCAGGCCCGCTTGGCCTCTTCGCGCAGGTTCCGGTGCGAGATCATGAATGCCCGCTCGGGCTCGGTCGGCGGGCGCGGTTCCGCCGAATGGCCGAGCGCCGCGACGACCTCCTCAATTTCGAGAAAGCGGCCACCGCGCCGGTCATAGACGCCGCCGGTGGTCAGGATCAGCGCCGCCGTCTCCCCATCGTCGAGGACGAAGCGGTGCTTGCCGATCACCGAAGTGCCTTCCCAGGTCTCGATCGACGACACCACCTCGAAGCGGCTCCACAGCCTGATCTCGCGCACATAGGCCGATTGCAGCCCGCCGATCATCGGCGCCAGCCGTTCCGCCGCGCGAGCGCGACAAGACCGACGCGAAGAAAAACATCGATACGGCCAAGATCGGCCAGCATCATGTAACGGGCATTGTTGAGATGGCTGTTGAAATCGATGTCGGTCGGCAGGCAGCGAAAGGCCAGCCGGCTCTGATCGCCGATTTGATAAGGGCCACGGCTACGCGCCGTGGCCATCATGCGCGCGAGGCGCCCCCAGACATACATCGGAGTTCGTCAGGCGGCCTTCTTGACCTCGCCCTTCTGGTAAGGGTCGAAGCGCTGGTAGAAAGTCTCGCCCTTCTCGGCCATGTCGAGCAAAAGCTTGGGCGCCTTGAACTCGGCCCCGTATTTCTTCTGCAGGCCCTTGGCGATCTTGACGAAACGCTTGGCGCCGATGCCGTCGATGTAGGAGAGCGCGCCGCCGGTGAACGGCGCGAAGCCGAAGGCGAGGATCGAGCCGACGTCCGCCTCGCGCGGATCGGTGACGATGCCCTCCTCCATGACGCGCACTGCCTCCAGGGCGATGGTGACCAGCAGGCGCTCTTTGAGCTTCTCGTAGTCGACCTTCTCGGGCTTCAGCTGCGGATAGAGATCCTTGAGACCCGGCCACAGCTTCTTCTTCGCCGGCTTGGCAGGATAGTCGTAGAAGCCCTTGCCGTTCTTGCGGCCGAAGCGGCCATGCGTGTCGACCATGGTGTTGATCAGCGCCATCTGCTTCGGGTCGACGGCTTTCTCGCCTAGATCCTTGATGGTCTGCTTCATGATCTTCTGGGCAAGGTCGATCGCCGTCTCGTCGGTCAGCGCCAGCGGGCCGACCGGCATGCCCGCGGCCTTGGCGGCGTTCTCGATCATCGCCGCAGGGACGCCTTCGATCAGCATCTTGTAGGCTTCCGACATATAGCGCAGCACGCAGCGATTGACGTAGAAGCCGCGCGTGTCGTTGACGACGATCGGCGTCTTCTTGATGGCGCGTACGAAGTCGATCGCGACGGCGAGCGCCTTGTCGCCGGTCTTCTTGCCGAGGATGATCTCGACCAGCATCATCTTGTCGACGGGCGAGAAGAAGTGGATGCCGATGAAGTTTTTCGGCCGCGCCGAGTTCTTCGCCAGCGAGGTGATCGGGATGGTCGAAGTGTTCGAGGCAAAGATCGCCGAGGACTTCAGCGCCGCTTCCGCTTTCTCGGTGGCGAGCTTCTTCACGCCTGAATCCTCAAACACCGCCTCGACGACAAGGTCGCAGCCGGCAAGGTCGGCATAGTCGGCCGTCGGCGTGATCAGCGACAGCAACTTGTCTTTCTCTTCGGGCTTGGCGCGGCCCTTCTTCACCTGGTCCGAAATCAGGCCGTCGGAATGCGCCTTGCCCTTCTCGGCCGACTCCATGTCGCGGTCGAGCAGCACGACCGGAATGCCGGCCCTGGCCGTGACATAGGCAATGCCGGCGCCCATGAAGCCGGCGCCGAGTATGCCGATCTTCTTGAACTTGCTGTCCGGCACGCCGGTCGGGCGGCGCGCGCCCTTGTTCAGTTCCTGCAGCGACACGAAAAGCGAGCGGATCATCGCCGCCGCTTCCTTGGTCTGCATGATCTCGGTGAAGTAGCGCTGCTCGATCCGGAGCCCGGTGTCGAAGGGCACCAGCAGGCCCTCATAGACGCATTTCAGGATCGCGGCGGCCGCCGGATAGTTGCCAAAGGTCTCGCGGCGCAGGATGGCGATGGCCGGCGGCCAGAGATTGGCGCCGGCCGCCGAATAGATCGGACCGCCGGGCAGCTTGAAACCCTTTTCGTCCCATGGCGCCACCGGCTTCAGGCCGTTTTTGATCATCGCCTTGGCGGTCTCGACAAGCTTCTTCGGCTCGGCGATCTCGTGGATCAGGCCCATCGACTTCGCCTTTTGCGGCGTCAGATTCTGGCCGCTGGTCAGCATCTGCAGCGCCTGCTGCTGATCGGTCAGCCGCGGCACGCGCTGGGTGCCGCCGGCGCCCGGGAAGATGCCGATCTTCACCTCGGGAAGCGCCATCTTCACTTTGTCGGAATCGGCCGCGACGCGGCCGTGGCAGGCGAGCGACATCTCGAAGGCGCCGCCCATGCAGGTGCCGTTGATCGCCGACACCCACGGCTTGCCGCAGGTCTCGATCTTGCGGAACAGACCGGTCATGTAACCGGCATTGTCGAACAGCGCCTTGGTCGCCTTTTCGAGGTCCTTTTCCTTTTCGACGGCGAAGGTGGCGAGCATCTTCTGCAGCATGGTGATGTCGGCACCGCCGGAGAAGCTGTCCTTGCCGGAGGTGATGACCGCGCCTTTGATGGCGGCGTCGCCCGCCACACGATCGACGATGGCGTTGAGCTCGCGCATCGCCTCTTCGGTGAAGACGTTCATCGAGCGGCCCGGCATGTCCCAGGTGACCAGCGCGATCCCATCGGCGTCCATGTCGAGGGTGAAATTGGTGTAGCTCATCTTTTCTCTCCCCGTCAGACGCGTTCGATGATGGTGGCAGTGCCCATGCCGGCGCCGATGCAGAGCGTGACCAGCGCGGTGTTCAGGTCCCGGCGCTCCAGCTCGTCCAGCACCGTGCCGAAGATCATCGCGCCGGTGGCGCCGAGCGGATGGCCCATGGCGATCGCGCCGCCATTGACGTTGATCTGGTCATGCGGGATGTCGAAGGCCTGCATGTAGCGCAGCACAACGGAAGCGAAGGCCTCGTTGAGCTCGAAGAGGTCGATGTCCGACAGCTTCATTTTGGCACGCTTCAAGAGCTTTTCGGTGACGTCGACCGGGCCGGTCAGCATCAGCACCGGCTCGGAACCGATATTGGCGAACGAGCGGATGCGCGCGCGGGGCTTCAGGCCCATGGCCTTGCCGGCCTTCTTGGAGCCGAGTAGTACAGCAGCGGCGCCGTCGACGATGCCGGACGAGTTGCCGGCATGGTGGACGTGGTTCACTTCCTCGACTTCCGGATGCTTCTGCACGGCCACCGCATCGAACCCGCCCATCTCGCCCGGCATGACGAAGGACGGATTGAGCGAGGCGAGCGACTGCATGTCGGTCGAAGGCCGCATGTGCTCGTCACGGTCGAGGATGGTGAGGCCGTTCTGGTCCTTGATCGGGACCACCGAATTCTTGAAGCGGCCGTCGTCCCACGCCTTGGCGGCGCGCTTCTGGCTCTCGACGGCGTAAGCGTCGACGTCGTCGCGGCTGAACCCGTATTTCGTCGCGATCAGGTCGGCCGAGATGCCCTGCGGCACGAACCAGCCGGGAAGGCCGACGGAGGGGTCCATGAACCAGGCGCCGCCGGACATGCCCATGCCGACACGCGACATGGATTCTACGCCCCCGGCAATGACGATCTCGTCCGCGCCTTGCGCGATCTTGGCGGCGCCGAAATTGATGGCATCGAGTCCGGAAGCGCAGAAGCGCGATATCTGCATGCCCGGCGCCCTGGTGTCGTAGCCGGCCTCGAAGGCGGCGGCGCGCGGAATGACCGAGCCCGCTTCGCCGACCGGATCGACGCAGCCGAAGATGATGTCGTCGACCGTGCCGGTGTCGAGCGCGTTGCGGTCACGCAGCGCCTCAAGCGTCTTTGCCGCGAGCCGCACCGCCGGCACCTCGTGCAGCGAGCCATCCTTCTTGCCTCTGCCGCGCGGCGTGCGCACGGCGTCATAGACGTAAGCTTCGGCCATTTTCGTGCTCCTTGGATTTGCCGGTCGCTGCGCTCACAGAGAGCGCCCGATCAGCAATTTCATGATCTCGTTGGTGCCGCCGTAGATGCGCTGGACGCGGGCGTCGCGGAACATGCGGGCGATCGGATATTCGTTCATGTAGCCATAGCCGCCATGCAGTTGAAGGCATTCGTCGACGACTTTGCCCTGCAGGTCGGACAGCCAGTATTTGGCCATAGAGGCGGTGACCGGGTCGAGGCCGCCGTCGATGTGGCGGGCGACGCAGTCGTTGTAGAAGACGCGGCCGATCGTGGCCTCGGTCTTCAGCTCGGCCAGCTTGAACTGGGTGTTCTGGAAATCGATGATCGCCTTGCCGAAGGCCTTGCGCTCCTTGACGTAGTCGATGGTCAGCGCCAGCGCCCGCTCGATCATGGCGATCGCGCCGGTGCCGATCTGCAGCCGCTCCTGCGGCAATTGCTGCATCAGCTGGACGAAGCCCTTGCCTTCCTCATGGCCGAGCAGGTTGGAGGTCGGCACGCGCACGTCGTTGAAGAACAGCTCGGAGGTGTCGTTGGCCTTGAGCCCTATTTTGTCGAGGTTGCGACCGCGTTCGAAGCCCTCGACCTCGTCGGTCTCGACGACGATCAGCGAGGTGCCCTTGGCGCCCTTGTCCGGATCGGTCTTGGTGACGACGATGATCAGGTTGGCAAGCTGGCCGTTGGTGATGAAGGTCTTGGAGCCGTTGATTTTGTAGTGATTGCCGTCCTTCTCGGCACGGGTCTTGACGCCCTGAAGGTCGGAGCCGGCGCCGGGCTCGGTCATGGCGATGGCGCCAATCAGCTCGCCGGTCGCCAGTTTCGGCAGCCATTTTTCTTTCTGCTCCTCGGAGCCGTAATGCAGGATGTATGGCGCGACGATCGAGTTGTGCAGGCCGATGCCGAAGCCGTCGACCCCGACGTGGCCGATGGCCTCGATGATGGCGCTCTCATGCGCGAAGGTGCCGCCGGAGCCGCCATATTTCTCCGGCATAGAGGCGCAGAGCAGGCCGGCGGCGCCCGCCTTCAGCCAGCTCTCGCGGTCGAAAATCTCGTTCTTCTCGAACTCTTCGTAGCGCGGCGCGATCTCCTCCGACATAAAGCGGTTCGCCATCTCGTAGAGCATGCCGACTTCGTCCGCCGCCCAGGCGGGCTTCGGCAGGCCAAGAACGTCGGCTGGATTTGTCATGCTGTTTCCTCCACTGCGCCGGCGTCCCCCTCCCCCTTGAGGGGAGGGTGGCCGCGAAGCGGCCGGGAGGGGTCGCCGATGAGGTGCTCGGCCTTGTCCTTAACAAACTGCGCCACATGCCATGCACTGTTAATGACATCAGGCTCATCAATCCTGACAACGACATACCCGAGTGACGGCAAACAGGCGTCGCGGTTCACATCATGACGTCTGCCAGCTTCGGTTTCGTGCAGGTCGCCGTCGACCTCGACGATCAGTTTGACCTTCGGGCAGACGAAATCGACAATGTACGGGCCTATCGGCGATTGCCGCCTGAACTTCAGGCCATCAGCCGTCAGCTCGCGCAATTCGTACCACAGCAAGGATTCGGCCTTCGTCGTGTGCAGACGAAGCGAGCGCGCTTTCTGTCGCATCTCGAAACTGACCCGCGTGCGGGGCATTGCGTTAGTCCTTCTCCCAGGGTGCGTCGCCAGAATTGGCGTCGAGTTCGTCGCGGGCGACCCCTCCCGGCCCTTCGGGCCACCCTCCCCTCAAGGGGGAGGGGGACGCCGAGCATTTCTAGAACGCTTCCGCCGGCAGCGCCATTAGCGTATCCGCGCCACTGGAAATGCGGGCGAGGCGCGTCGCGGTCTCCGGCATGATCCGCTCCATGAAGAAGCGCGCCGTGACCAGCTTGTTGTCGTAGAACGACGAGGCCCCATTGGCACCTTCGGCGAGCTTCGTTTGGGCGGCCTTGGCCATCTGGCCCCACATGTAGCCCAACGCGACAAGCCCGAAGAGATGCATGTAATCGGTCGAGGCGGCGCCCGCATTGTCGGGCTTGGCCATGGCATTCTGCACCAGCCACATGGTCGCCGCCTGCAGGTCGTTGAGGCCCTTCTTCAGCGCCTTGGTGAAGGGCGCCATCTTGTCGTCAGCGCGGTTTTCCTCGCAGAATTCGCCGACCTCCTTGAAGAAGGCCTGCACGGCGCGGCCGCCATTCTGCGCCAGCTTGCGGCCGACCAGATCAAGCGCCTGAATGCCATTGGCGCCTTCATAGATCATGGCGATGCGGGCATCGCGGACGAACTGGCTCATGCCGTGTTCTTCGATGTAGCCGTGGCCGCCGAACACCTGCTGCGCCATCACGGCGTGATCGAAGCCCTTGTCAGTCAGCACGCCCTTGACCACCGGCGTCATCAGACCGGTGTAGTCGTCGGCCGACTGGCGGTCCCTGTCGTCACCGGAGCGGTGCGCGAC
The DNA here is from genome assembly GCF_001672435.1 of Mesorhizobium sp. AA23. Lineage (NCBI taxonomy): Bacteria > Pseudomonadati > Pseudomonadota > Alphaproteobacteria > Hyphomicrobiales > Phyllobacteriaceae > Mesorhizobium > Mesorhizobium sp. AA23. The sequence continues at coordinate 10,085 of NZ_LYTP01000009.1, read as the reverse complement.
GTCCGACTTGATCGCCGTCCACAGCGCCAGCGCTCGGCCGCCCTCGTTGAACGCCTTCATGGTCATCAGCGAGCGGCGGATATCGGGATGGACGATGATCGGGTCGGCCTTCTTGTCCGCCGCCTTGATGCCCGACAGCGACCGCCCCTGGAGGCGGTCCTTGGCGTAAGCCACCGCGTTCTGATAGGCGATCTCCGAGACCGAGAGCCCTTGCAGGCCAACGCCCAGGCGGGCCTCGTTCATCATCGTGAACATGGCTTTCAGGCCGCCGTTCAACTCGCCGAGCAAAGTGCCTTCGGCCTCGTCATAGTTCATGACGCAGGTCGAGTTGCCGTGGATGCCCATCTTCTCCTCGATCGAGCCGCAGGAGAGCGCGTTGCGCGCGCTGACATTGCCCGAGCCGTCGAGCTTGAACTTCGGCACGATGAACAGCGAGATGCCCTTGACGCCTTCCGGCGCCCCCTCGACGCGGGCCAGCACCAGATGGACGATGTTGTCGGCCATGTCGTGCTCGCCGGCGGAGATGAATATCTTCTGGCCGGAAATCCTGTAGGTGCCGTCGCCATTGGGCACCGCCTTGGTGCGCAGCAGGCCGAGATCGGTGCCGCAGTGCGGCTCGGTCAGATTCATGGTGCCGGTCCAGGCGCCCTCGATCAGCCTGGGCAACCAGGTGGCCTTCTGCTCGTCCGTGCCATGGGTGACAATGGCCGCGATCGCGCCCTGCGTGAGGCCGGGATACATCATCAGCGCCATATTGGCGGACACCATGTATTCGGAGACCGCGGTGTGGACCGTATAGGGCAGACCCTGGCCGCCGAACTCGGCGGGTGCCGCTAGGCCCATCCAGCCGCCCTCGCGATACTGGTTGAAAGCGTCCTTGAAGCCCTTGGGCGTGGTCACCGTACCGTCGTCATGGCGCACGCAGCCTTCCATGTCGCCGACCCGGTTCAGCGGATGCATGACGTTTTCGGCGAGCTTGGCGCCTTCGGCAAGGATCGCCTCGACGACGTCCGGCGTGGCGTCCGAGAAGCCCGGAAGATTAGAATAGCGCTGGTAGCCGAGCACGTCGTTGAGCACGAACAGCGTGTCCTGGACGGGCGCCCTGTAGATCGTCATGCCTTCCTCCACCCTTGCGGCCCCAGCCGGCCAGCAAGCTCCCGATCCGGATGCGGAGTGGGAGGCCGGGCCAATGTCGATGCTCCCGATAGCAAATATTGACGTTTGCGTAAACGTCAACTTCGTCGCAGCCCGAAATTTTTGATGAGCGCTGGCTCCAGGGCAACAAAAAAGCCGCGCGCCTGCAGCCACGCGGCTTTCTCTATCCTGGGCTTGCCGTTAGCGTGAGATCAGCCGGCGGCGCTTGCCTGCGGCGCAGCCCGCTCGGTCAGCATCTGGCGAACGATCGCCATCGAATTGCTCAAGTCGCTGATAGCCTCATCGATCAGCGCGCGCTGCTTCTGCAAGCGGGCAAGCTGCTTCTCGGACTTGTCGAGCGCCAGCCGCAACTGCTTGGTGTTGGATCCGGTCGGATCGTAAAGGTCCATCATCTGCTTGACGTCGCGTAGGGAGAAACCGACCTTGCGGCCGAGCAGGATCAGCTTCAGCCGGGCCTTGTCGCGGCGCGTGTAGAGACGGGTCGAGCCGTCGCGCTTCGGATTGAGCAGGCCCTTGTCCTCGTAGAATCGCAGCGTGCGCAAGGTCACGCCGTACTTCTTGGCCATCTCGCCGATACGGACGAATTCTTCGTCGGTCTCGACCGATATGTGATTGCTATTGGCCGCGGCTTCGCCGGGCGAAACAAGTTTCATGGTCACTGGCTTTCCCCTGATGGCGTCGCGGTCACGGACCAAACGTCGCCTGAGTGGAAGCGGGGGCGTGCTTCCAATCGTGGTTTCGACAATTCAATCGCAAGAGGCACGGCTTCGCACCTTTTACGTTTACGTCAATTCTATACCGACAGCCGGCACCTGACGCAAGCGCGTTGTCGGAAACACTCCTTTATGCCGCACTCGGATGCCACCGGGCGGGTCAGGATTATGCGCCACTTCTTAAGCTTGGTTAACGCCTTGTTTACCACGTTGGGCGAAATGTGCGCATGTCGGTCACCCGTGTTTATCCTGTAGCGAATTTTTCACGGTTTTCGAAGCGTGGGTGAGAAACCCGGGAAGCCCGTCTTCCTCCGCAGCAAAACCGCGCGGACGCCTTCGTTCCCGGCAGACTCTGGGAAACCGGTCTCAGCCGGTCATTCTGAACACGGGCGCATCGATGAACAGCAAGCGGTCCTATCTCGATACACTCAACGCCGGTAGGCAGCGCCGGTCGCAGACCTCGCTAGAGGATCTGAGCCGCTCGCTCGAAACGCTGGAGCAGCGGCTGGAGCGGACGCGCAGCGACACGCCCGAGCGCCCCGATCCGCGGCGGCCGGCCCCCGAGCCCCGCTATGCGGCCGCGCAACCTTATGGTTCGCCCCGCTGGTACGAGGAACCCTACACCACGCAGAGGGACCAAAATCGCGGACCGCAAAACCGCGGGCCGCAGAACCCGGCGGCCGCAGCTTCCGACTTCGGCCCCAATTATCAGGCCATTGCCCGCGACATCGACCGGGTGCGCGGACAGGAAGACGGCGTCGCGATGGTTGGCAAGATCGCGGTCGAATTGCGCGGCCTGCGCGAGGAGTTGCGCCATCAGATGACCGCCGGCCTGCAGCGCGAATTCGACGCGCTGCGTCAGGATATCGATCGCGCCATGCAGGCGGCGAGCCAGCATGGTGCCCCCGCCGACAAGAACAGCGCCGAGCTCGGCCTCGAGTTCGAACGGCTTTCCGGCGCCATCCACACGCTTGCCGAAAAAAGCGACGATCGCAGCGTCAACCTGCTGCGGCTGGAGTTGGAGCAGGTCAAGGCGGCGCTCGACACGCTGGCGCGCGAGGAAAGCGTGCGGGCCGTCGACCAAAGTGTGCAGGCCGTCGACCGCCGCTGGGACGATTTCGATCGCCGCTGGAGCGCCTTCGAGGATCGCGTCGACGCCGACCAGCGCCAGCGCGCCGAGGGTCCCAACCTTTCGGCGCTGACCGACCGCCTCGAACAGATCAGCAGCGCGGTCAACAACCTGCCGCAATCGCTGTCGCTCGCCTCGCTGGAGGAAAAGGTGCGCACCCTCGCCGGAGCGGTCGACCGTTTCGCCAGCCAGCAAACGATGCGCGGCGGCGAGACGCTTGCCATGATCGACGAGCGGCTGGACGAGATCTCGCGCGCCATCGTCGCCTCGACGGTGGCCGCGCAGGCCAATGCCTTCGATCCGGAAACCTTCGGGCGAATCGAGAAACGGATCGCCTCGCTGGCGGAGCAGATCGAGGAGGTCGCGCAGTCACGTCCCGGCGCCGAGGTCATCGACCGCCTCAACCTTCTGTCCAGCCGTGTGGACGAGCTCGCCGGGCGCGCCCATCTGCCGGAGCAGGCGATGGAGCGTCTCGGCAAGCAGATTGCTTTGATCACCGACAAGATAGACCGCGCGCCGGCGATGCCCGACGCCGACCACATCTTCCAGGGCCTGGAGCAGCGCTTCGACGCGCTGTCCACGCTGCTCGAGCGCCGCCAGGGCGATGCCATCGAGCAGAGCAACCTGCTGTTCCGCGACCTCGAGCGGCGGCTGGACGAAGTCGCCGACAGGCTCGACCAGCGCATGCGGCAGGACGACGGCGCTGGCATCATGGAGGCGATCGACGCCCGCTTCACCGCGCTTGCCAAGCGCATCGAGACGCGCGCGCCCGATCCCGCCAACGAGATGGCGATCCGTGGCCTGGAAAGCCGGCTCGAGGACATCTCCAGCCGGCTGGAATCCTCCGCCGCGCAGGTCGCCGGCATTGATCCGGCACTGATCCGCAGCCTTGAGTCGCAGGTGACCGTCCTTTCGGCGCATCTTTCGAAGCCGAGCGGACCGCTTCCCGATTTCGAGGACATCAGCCCGCGCCTCGACGAGATCGAGAAGTCGCTGGCCGGCACGCGCGATTCCATCCTCACCGTCGCGCGCGAGGCTGCGGAGAACGCCGTGCGGTCGCTGGGCGAATCGAGTTCCGGCACGGCTGCTTCCAACGCAGCCGCCGTGAGCGGGCTCGCGCAGGACCTGAAGACGCTCGAAGCGCTCACCCGCCGTTCCGACGAGCGCAATTCGCGCACGTTCGAGGCGATCCACGACACGCTGCTCAAGATCGTCGACCGGCTCGGCTCGCTGGAGGCCGAAGGTCCCAGTGAAGCGGTCAGCGAACTGATCGACCCGCAGCCGGGCGGCAAGCGGGCCGCCCGCACCGGCAAGATCGCCGTCCAGGACGCGCCGTCGATGGATATCGACCAGCCGCTGCCACTGACCGGAGACATCGCCGATCTCGATGCGCGCGCCGCCTCCATCCTGCGCCACGATCCGGTTTCGCGAAACGAGCCGGCTGCACCGGGCGAACCTGTTACGCGTAGCGAACCTGTTACGCGTGGCGAATCTGTTACGCGTGGCGAACCTGTAATGCGCGGCGAAGCTGCCGCTCGCACGCCCGCCGAGGCCGCGGCCGCCGCCGCAATGGCTGCGCTCGGATCGGACGAAATTGGCGAGAAGGCTGAGACCACCGGCCGCAAGAAGTCGATGTTCAGCGGACTGGCGCGTGCCTTCAAGGGCAAGAAGAACGAGGACACGCCGCCGCTTGCCGGCTCGGCACCGGCCGGCGACGTTCCGACCGTCGACATCGACGAACCGCTCGATCCGAGAGCCGCCAACCGGCCGCTCGAACCTGGTTCCGGCGCGCCGGACCTCAACGCCATCATGAAGCGCGTGCGCGACGAGCGCGGCGGTCAGCCGGCCAAGCGCAGCGAGACAGATGCCGCCAAATCCGATTTCATCGCGGCCGCCCGCCGCGCGGCGCAGGCCGCCGCCGCGGAAGCCGACGCGCTAAAGCGGCAGTCGACGATGACCGGCCCGGTGAAGGCGCTCAGAATCGGCGATCTGCTCAAGGCGCGGCGGAAGCCCATCCTGATGGCGGCGGCCGCGATCATGATGGCACTGGCCGGCCTGCAGCTCGGCAAGGCCTTCTTCTCCGACCCCGCGCCGGTCGCCAGCAACGACGTCGCGCCGATCGTCTCCACCCAATCGGTCGAAACCGCCTCGCTCGATGTCAGCACACCCAAGCCCGACACGGGCACTGCGAAGTTCGAGAGCGCGCCGGCGCGTGCCGTCAGGCAGGCCGAGCCGTCGAAGGACGATTCAACGCCACAGGCCGCCTTTCAGCCATCCGCACCCGAAATACCCGCGGCCGCGGCGCCAGCCGAACCGGCGCCTGCTCCGGCGACTCCGTCAGCGCCAGCCCGGCCCGCGCCGATGGCTTCGGCGACACCGTCGGAGCCAGTCTCTCCGGCTGCGAACGGGCCTGCCATGGACACGGACGGCGACGCGCAACCCACCATCGGCCCGCGGCCGGCGAGCACAGCAGTGCCCGGTGCCGCCGCAGCCGGCGCTTCCTCGGCCGGCACGCCGGCAACCACGTCCGCCGACACCACGGGCACCGTCCCGCCGGGCGGCGGCCAGACGGCAAGTGCGGCCGCCAAGATCGATGTCCCGGCCGATATCGGTCCGGTGGCGCTGCACGACGCGGCCGCAGGCGGTGACGCCAAGGCGCTGTTTGAGATCGGCTCGCGCTACGCGGAATCGCGCGGCGTCAAGGAAGACATGGCGGCGGCCGCCAAATGGTATGAGAAATCCGCCGAACTGGGCTTCGCACCGGCCGAATACCGCATCGGCAATTTTTACGAGAAGGGCATCGGCGTCGCGCGCGACATCAAGAAAGCCAAGACCTATTACCAACTCGCGGCGGAACAGGGCAACGCCAGCGCCATGCACAATCTGGCGGTTCTGTTCGCCATGGCGGCGGACGGCGTGACCGACAATGAGTCGGCGGCGCACTGGTTCCAGGAGGCGGCCGACCTCGGCGTCAAGGACAGCCAGTTCAATCTCGGCATCCTTTCGGCCAAGGGCGTCGGCATGAAGCAGAACCTGGAGGAATCCTACAAATGGTTCGCTCTCGTCGCCAAGACCGGCGACAAGGACGCTGCGGCCAAACGCGACGAGATCGCCAATGCGCTCAGGCCCGAGCAGCTCGAGCGGGCGCGCGCCGCCACGGACCTGTGGAAGGCAAAGCCGCTCAACGCAGCCACCAACTCGGCCGACATTCCGGAATCCTGGCAGGACAGCACGCCGCAGACCACCGCCGGCATCGACATGAAGAAGGCGGTGAAGAACATCCAGCTGATCCTCAACAAGAACGGCTATGATGCCGGCGGCGCCGACGGCGTGATGGGCGACAAGACCAAGAACGCGATCATGGCCTTTCAGACCGACAACAAGATGAAGCCGACCGGCGAGATCGACGCGCCACTCGTCAAGGCGCTGCTTGCGCACAAATAACGGCAGGCGCGTCGCTTCCGCGACGGCTTGCCACAGATTTGCCTGTTAACTGATTGAGACGGTTTTCGTTTCGGCGCGGCGCCGGGGTTTGACCCCGGCGCCGCGCCGCGCAAGAAAAAATTGGCTTTTCGGTGCGAAACTGCCGGGGACGGCGGCATTCGCCGACAGGCAAACTGATCGAGACAGACGGGTGGGCATCTATCTCCCGATCGCGGAAATTTCCGTCAACGTGTTCGTGCTGCTCGCGATGGGCGCGGCGGTGGGTTTCCTGTCGGGCATGTTCGGGGTCGGCGGCGGCTTCCTGATCACGCCGCTCCTGATCTTCTACAACATCCCGCCGGCGATCGCGGTGGCCACGGGGGCCAACCAGGTCATAGCCTCCTCCTTCTCCGGCGCGCTGTCGCACTTCAAGCGCGGCACGCTCGACTTCAAGCTCGGCGGAGTGCTTCTGGCCGGCGGCATTGTCGGCTCGACCGCCGGCATCTATGTCTTTGCGCTGCTGCGCCGGCTCGGCCAATTGGACCTCTTCATTTCGCTGCTCTACGTCGCGCTGCTCGGCACCGTTGGCGGGCTGATGCTGGTCGAGAGCGTCAACGCGCTGCGCGCCTCGCGCAGCGGCGCGGCGCCGGTGCTGAAGAAATCCGGCCAGCACAACTGGATCCACCGGCTGCCGTTCAAGATGCGCTTCCGCGCCTCGAAGCTGTTCGTCAGTATCATCCCGGTGCTCGGCCTCGGCGCGGCAATTGGCTTCCTGTCGTCGATCATGGGCGTCGGCGGCGGCTTCATCATGGTGCCGGCGCTGATCTACCTGCTCAAGGTGCCGACCAACGTCGTTATCGGCACCTCGCTGTTCCAGATCATCTTCACCTCGGCCTACACCACGCTGGTGCATGCCACGACGAACCAGACGGTCGACGTGATCCTGGCCTTCCTGCTGATGGCGGGCGGCGTTGCCGGCGCGCAATATGGCGCCAAAGCGGGCCAGCGGCTGCGGGGCGAGCAGTTGCGGGCGCTTCTGGCGCTGTTGGTTCTGGCCGTCGCCATCCGTCTGGCCATCGACCTCTTCGTGACGCCTCCCAATCGCTATTCGCTCGCGGGCCTGACCTGATGGGGCCGTTGAGAGCGTTCGCAGCCGCCATCCTGTCGCTCGCTGCCGCAGCACTGCCGGCGGCGGCACAGACGCCGGCGACGGAAAGCATCCAGATCGGCCTGTCGACCGACGCCATTTCGATTACCGCCGGGTTTTCCGGCGCTGACCTCACCATTTTCGGCTCGCTCGAAAATCCCGATCCGCTGATCGCGCGCCAGGGACGCTACGATGTCATCGTCGTGCTGGAGGGTCCCGCCCGCCCCGTCGTCGTGCGCCGCAAGGACAGGGTGCTCGGCGTCTGGATCAATCTGGAATCGGAGACTTTCGAGAACGTGCCGGTATCCTACTCGGTGGCGACGACCCGCCCGCTGCAGGACATCACCGAGCCGAACAGCTACAAGCAGCTGTCGCTCGGCGCTTCGAACCTCTACATGCAACCGGCCGAGCCCAGCGACAGCCCGATCACGATCGAGGAATTCACCTCGGCACTTCGCGAGCGCAAGACGGCGACCGGCCTTTACAGCGAGAATGTCGGGGGCGTCCAGTTCCTGTCGCAGAACCTGTTCCGGGCCACCGTCCGGCTCGCGCCCAACATCCCGGTCGGCACCCATAAGGCACGCGCCTTCCTGTTCAAGAGCGGCATGTTCGTGAAGGAGAGCTCGGCCCAGCTCGAAATCCGCAAGTCCGGTTTCGAACAGTCGATCTTCCGCGTCGCGCACGACTATTCCTTCCTCTACGGCGTGTTCGCCGTGTCCCTTGCCATGCTCACCGGCTGGCTCGGACGCATCGTTTTCCGCAAGGATTGACGTTTTTCGCGCGAATGAGGGTTCCCCTTTTCCCGGATTTGGGATAAGTCGCCGCCTCCCAACTCGGGGACAAGCACACATTCAATTCGGCAGAGCGGTCCGGCGACCGGGTGACGGCGCGTTTTTCGACGCCGGCGATGCGCTGCGACGAAACCAATGACAGGAGGCTGCTATGCATCCAGCATTCGGCGGCATCGATTTCGGCACGTCCAATTCCACAGTGGGCGTGATCCGCCACGCCGGGCGCAACTGGTAGCACTTGAGGGTGAACAGCCCACCTTGCCGAGCGCCGTCTTCTTCAACTTCGAGGACGGCCACACCTATTTCGGCCGCCGCGCGATCGCCGACTACACCGACAGCGTCGAGGGCCGGCTGATGCGCTCGCTGAAAAGCGTTCTCGGCAGCTCGCTCGCCAACGAGAAGACGCGCATCAAGGCGCGCCTGATCGGCTTCACCGATATCATCGGCTTATTCATCAGCCATTTGAAGAAGCGGCTGGAAGAGGATGCCGGCGGCCCGGTCGAACGCGTCGTGCTCGGCCGCCCCGTGCAGTTCGTCGATGACGATGCCGACGCCGACGCCAAGGCGCAAAGCGAGCTCGAAAAGGCGGCGCGCGCACAAGGGTTCAAGCACATCGCCTTCCAGTTCGAGCCGATCGCGGCGGCGCTCGACTACGAACAGAACGTCGCCCGCGAAGAGCTGGCGCTGATCGTCGACATGGGCGGCGGCACCTCCGACTTCTCGATCGTGCGCGTCTCGCCGGAGCGCGCCCGCTCGGACGACCGCAAGGGCGACATATTGGCCAATCGCGGCATCCATATCGGCGGCACGGATTTCGACCGGCTGCTCAGCATCGCCCATATCATGCCCGAGCTCGGCTATCTGACGCCGACCAAGGACGGCAAGCGCAATCTGCCGGCAAGTTATTTCATCGACCTCGCGACCTGGCAGCGCATCAATCTCATTTACACCGCGAAGGCGATGTCGGATTTGAAGCAGATCCGCTTCGAAGCCGAGCGCGCCGATCTCGTCGACCGCTTCATCCACATTGTCGAGCATCGCTACGGGCATGCGATGGCCGGCCTGGTCGAACGGGCCAAGATCGCGCTGACAGAACATTTCTGGGCCGAGGTGAAGGTGTCGCTGCCCGGCGTACGCTTCGCGGCCGGGATCACGCGCGCCGGCCTGCAAGAGACGATCGGCGGCGACATCGAACGGGTGGCCGCGACGGTCAGGCAAACGATTGCCGACGCAGGCGTTCCCGCTTCGGCCATCACCGCCGTGTTCCTCACCGGCGGTTCGACGGCGATCCCGCTGGCAAAGCGGCGGATCCTTTCGCTGGTGCCGCAGGCCTCGGTCATCGAAGGCGATATGTTCGGCTCGGTCGGGCTTGGGCTCGCGCTTGATGCGCGGCGCAAATTCGCCTGACGCTTCCTTGCTCTAGCCCCTCCCCGTTGACGACGCGTCCTGCTTGCCGGTGAGATGCGCCTTGAGCGCCATTTGCGCGAGGCTCGCCTGCCGGTCGCGATGGGTAATCATGGCGAAATCGCGTTTCGGCAGAACGACCGGCACGGATCGCAAGCTGCCTTCCGCCAGCGAACGCGCAATGACGAGCTCGGAAATTATAGTCGCGCCGGCACCAGCCTCCACCGCCTGACGCACAGCCTCGTTGCTGGGCAGAACAAGAAAGATCTGCAACTCCGCCGGCGGAACCCCTTCACTGCGCGCAAAATCCTCCAGCGCCTCGC
>NZ_LYTP01000008.1:0-117155 GCF_001672435.1 Mesorhizobium sp. AA23 | reverse complement strand
GGGTGGGACAAGAGCTCGTCTGCCTTTTCGTTGGCCAGGGTGTGAAGCCGGAGAAACCAAACCCTGTTCTCTTTACCACCAGGTCCGGCTGACGCGGCCCGCTGAGGACAATTCGGCGCGGGCCCGATGGTTCCGTGCTTCGGAGCCGAGAAGATAAGGCACCGAGGCAGGCCGTGCCGGGCCCGCCGCCGGCAAAAAACCGCCCCGGATGGGAGAACCGGGGCGGCAATTGTGGGAAGCAGTTCGGGTATCCGGGAACTGCACAGTCAGTAACTCGCCCGCGCGGGAAAAGTTTCCCGCCAGACCGATCATGCGTTCTACTTCGACGGCTGCGGCGGGACCTCGCCCGGCTTGATCACCGGCATCTGGCTGGTGTCGGCCGGCGGAGCGGTAGCGTTCTTGTCGCCCGTGGGCGGAGGCTTCAGCACACCGTCGCAAGGCGCCAGGCTGGCGGTCAGGTTGTTGGACTGATCATTGGCCTGCGCTTTCGGGGCCTGCGCTTTCGGCTGCTCGCCGGTCTGATTAGGGGTCGCGCTGGCGTCCGGTTTGACCTGGCAATCCTCGATCTGCGGATTCTCCAGCTGGGTCTGGGCCGCGGCAGTCGTTCCCGACATTTGGCCCGACATCAGGACAATGGCGAAGCCAAGAAGTGCTTTCTTCATTGGATCCTCCTTATGGATTCGGCAACCGCCGACGATCGGGGAGAGCCGTTCGCCTTGGCAGGCCGACGTCGACTCTGGCCCCGCTCGCCGTGTTTGCCACCGGGTGGCGGTGGGGCACCGGGGCATTCGTCATCCTCTTCTCGAGAGACAACGCTATCGGAGAGACAACGCATGCCGGCCGAAAAGGTTGGCTTTCGGTAGAGGCTGCGGTCTCGGCAGGGCGTGGCGCACGTACATCAAAGTTAAATGCGCGAATGCTGCCGGAGTGCTAGTCGCTCGCAGCTTGGGGGGACTCTACGAGGAGAGTCCCATGGAAATTCGAGATCTGATCGGCACACTGTCCAGGTCATTTCTGCGCCAGGGTGCCCGGCGTCCGTGGCCGATCCAGTCTTTGCGCGCCGGCGTGCCGCTCAGGCCGCGTCCGCGCCCGCCGTACCGCCCGCAGCCGCCCAGCCGGCCGGCGAGCAATTAGCTTGCCGCTTATTCAGCGCCTGCCTGTGCAACCGGTCGGCGGCATCCTCGTTATGACGATCCAAAAACATGTGGTGGCAACGATGAGACCCTTTCGGACCAACAATCATCTTTTCATTCTGGCGGCAGCGGCGGTGACCGCGGCGCCCTTCGCGGGCCTCGCCTGGCGGGCTCAACAGTGGCTTGGATGGTGACCGGGGATGAGTAGTTTCCTGCCGCTCACCATCCGCTTCGTCACTGGCGGCTCAATGGTGGTTTCGTCGATCGCCGACGCAAGGAAGGCCTTGGACGGAGCCTGGAAGAACAAGGAAGCGCCCGACTATTTGGCGGCGGCGCGGCTGGTGGACGACGCCATGGCGGGCATCTGCCGTCCGGCGGTCGCCTTCGACGCTTTCAAGCAGGCCGCCGCCCGGCAGGGCCTGCTGAGGACGGCCGACCCGAGCGCGGCACTCTCGATGCTCGACTCGCTGTGGTCTGGCGACGACCAAGGGCCGCCGCGCTGACGCGTTCTCACCTTGGCTCGTTCCTCATGCTGAGATAGGTCGGGTCGAATTCCGCAATGGCGACCAGGCGGTTCCAGTCGAGGATGTCGATCAGGTGGTTGGTCCAGTTGATGACGTTCATGCGGCGCAACGTGCCGATGACCCGATTCATATGGACGACGGAGAGACCGAGCACATCGGCGAGTTCGGCCTGCGAAAGCGGCAGATTGAAGCTCATGACCCGCGTCTTCTTCACGGCCTGCAGCCTGACGAAGAGTTCGCATATCAGATGCGCCAGATGCGCGGTCTTGGAGCGGCGTCCCATGGCCACGATCCATTCCCGGTGGATGGCGCCGTCCACCAGCGTGTCCAACCAGAGCAGCCTCGTCAAATGCGGGGCCTTTTCGGTGATTTCCCGCAACTTGCTGTGCTCCGCAGCGATGATATGGCAGGGCGACAGCGCGACGATGCCATGGTCCATGGTCTTCAGGAGAAAAGCGTGCAGATCGACGAAATCGCCGGCAACATGGAGCGCAGTGAACTGCCGGCCGCCGTCCTCCAGCACCTTGTAGCGCGCGGCAATCCCGTCGACGATGAGGGTGCTGAAAGTCGGCCTTGATCCTTCGGCGACGAGATCCTCGCCGGCGACGAAATACTTCTCCACCGATGTGGCGCTGGCCAGCAACGCCTTCTCGCTTTCGGAGAGAGCATCGTGCTGACCCAGGTTCAGATAAAGGGGTTCCAGCATGCGCGGCCGCCCGTTGTGATTTTGCAAGGGCCTAACGTTGTAGAGCCGGGCCGGGTTGCAGCGGACCACCACACCGCCGGCCGCCGGCAAAGCAGTCCCCGGCCAAGACGGTCCTTTGGAACCATGATCGCGCGCAGGGATTGAACGTCCAGGTTGCGGCGGATGCTTTCGCGGATGGAACGCTTCTACTTCGATTTGTACAACACCGTGCACACGCAAATGGACAGCGAGGGGCAGCTCTTCTCCTCACCAGAAAACGCGCGAAAGGAGGCGCTCAGGATCTTGCAGGATGTCGCGCGCGACGAGATGCCGAACAGTGATAACCTCAACATCACCATCAAAATGCGCACCGACAAGAGAGGCCAGATATTCGAGGCGTCCCTTACAGTCAAATCCGCCTGGAGCTGACCACGGAAGGCGCCAGCCGAGAGAAGCCGCGGCCCGAGCAACCATCCCGCCCGCGGCCGTTCCGCCTGTGGAGTACAAAGCATGTTCGGCGGTTTCGAAAGCGCGGAAGTCGATACGGGCGCGGCACGGACATTCATCCGGACTGCCGGCAGCGGCCCGGCGCTGCTCCTGCTGCACGGCTTCCCCGAAACGCATCTGATGTGGCGCGACGTGGCGCCGAAGCTGATCGACCGCTTTAGCGTCGTCTGCGCCGACTTGCGCGGCTACGGCAAAAGCTCCTGTCCGCCATCCGATCCGGATCATGCGCCCTACGCCAAGCGCGCCATGGCTGCCGACCTCGCGGCGCTGATGACGAAGCTCGGCTTTGCCCGCTTCATGGTTGCCGGCCACGATCGCGGTGGGCGCGTTGCGTATCGCCTGGCGCTGGACCACCCGGACCGCATCGAGAAGCTTGCCGTGCTCGACATCGTACCCACCGCCGATGTCTGGGACAGGGCCGACGCCCGGCTGGCGCTGGGCTATTGGCCCTGGTCGCTCTTGGCGCAAGCCGAGCCGCTGCCGGAGACGATCATGACGGCGGCCGCGGATGCGATCGTCGACAGCGCGCTGGCTGGCTGGGGTTCCTCGCCTGCCGCCTTTCCCGCCGAGGTCCGGCAGGCTTATGCCGAGGCCTTGCGCGATCCAGCCCACGCGCACGCCATCTGCGAGGAATACCGTGCGGCAGCGACGCTCGACCGTGAGCACGACCAGGCGGACCGCAAAGCCGGCCGGCGCATCGGCTGCCCGATGCTTGCGCTATGGAGCGGACATGGCGCGCTCGCCGAATGGTACGCGCGAGAGGGCGGTCCGCTGGCACTATGGCGGGAGTGGGCCGACGACGTCAGCGGCGGGGTCAGCGGCGGGACGATGCCCGGCGGGCATTTCTTTCCCGAGGAGGCGCCGGCCGAGACAGCCGCAAGGCTCGGCTAGTTTTTTGCGGCTACAGGCCGTAGGCCAGGGTGAGGTAAATCGCCGGCGCAACGATCAGGCAAAGCGCCATCACAATCACCACGGCATTGCCAAGGCGCTCGGCGCGCCGGGCGATGTCGGTGACATCGTCGTCGTCGTTGAGGAATTGGAGAATCGAGGTGTCGGCGAGGACGGAGAGGCGATTGTCGTTCGCGGGCAGGCTTTCGGGCTCTCGCAGATTGGGCTTGGCAGAAATAAAGGTCAAAACGTCGTCTCGCTTTCGAAGCCGGCCGCGCGACTTCCTGGTTCCAATGATTGTGGATGCTATTGGATGCCCGCCATTTGCGCGGAAACGGCGGGCACCCAAAACGGCGCCGATGAAGGGGACTTCGTCGACGACCGCTACCAACTCGAAGCCTCCGCTTTGGTTGCCGTCGAGGGCCCAATGCGCGAGCCACTCCGACTTCAGTCGTAGGAAAGATACCGACCGTGGCCCCGGGCCCTGGCGCCCGCGCGGACCGGCGACGCACGACAAGGCTGTTGCGGCATGGTCGGGCTAAAAGGATTCACGAAATATTTCGTGGGGGAACATCGATCGCGGGCAGCGGTTCTCATTACTCAAGGCGGTCGAACCTCCTTGAATCAAACCCCGAAGACCAATCCCCAACAACGGAGCTGCAGATATGCCTAATCAAGGCGGAACTCACCAACAGCACGTCAGAGCAGGCCAGCAGAGCCACAAGAACCGCGACGATCAGCGCCGCGGCCAGCAGCAGGCCGAGGACCGCAACATGCGTCAGCAGGATTCAGGTCAGCACCGGGGCGGCAGCGGCAACTTCGCCGAAGACCGCGAACGTGCATCCGAAGCCGGCCGCAAGGGCGGCCAGCGCTGAGCTTTAAGCAGGCGTCCCGCGATCCCTTCGCGGGACGCCGCCCAGAACATCCAATTTGGAACTTCTTCCCCTCCCCCTGGTTCCTCCGAAACCCCGGCGGCTCGGCCGTCGGCAGGACGTTTGAACGGAGGCAACAATGTCCGTGCGCACACTTCACCCCGAACGTGTCGATGAGACACGTATGCAGGCCTATTCGACCTTCGCTCCGCTGCTCATCACCGCCCTGAGCCAGAAGCTGGCGCGCTGCCAAGGCAAGAGCGAGATGGACAAGGTCGAGGCGTCCCTCATCCGCGTCATCGAAGAAGCGGACGTCGTTACGGGAGACGTCGAGGCAATGAAGGAGTTCGCGATCGAACTCGTCGTGTCCACGATGCGCAATGTGCGCGAGCATCCCGACGCCAAACAGGATGTGGAACAGATCGACGGCCGCCGCACGCAAGGACGCTCGGAGAACCCGGACACGCTGGAAGAACAATTGCAGTCCGGTCTCGAAGACAGTTTCCCGGCGAGCGATCCGCCCGCGGTCGTCTCCACCGCCATCAGCGGTGGCGCGAAGGACATCGTCGGCACCGACGAAGTGCTGCGCCGCAAGAAGGAAGCTGCCGAGCGCGGGCACGAAAACGAGAAGGCATAGCCTCAGCCCCGCACGACCGCAGCCGCCCGTTTCAGGCGCCCTGCCTCATCGCGGTCCAGCTCGGCGAAGGAACCAGTCCTTTCGCCAAGGGTTGGTTATCGGAAGGAGAAAACGATGGATAAAAGCAAACTTCCACATCGCCCGGGCGCTGGCCGAACGGCACAAGACGCAAGGCTGCCGACCAAGGGCGGCGACGATCCGGACGTGCGGTTCCTGGCCGAGAACACCGACCTTTCACCGAAGCAGGCGCGCGAGCTGATCCGCGAGCACGGGCATGACCGCGACAAGCTGCTTGAAATCGCACGAACCATGAAGGCCGAGGGCTGACCGGCTCTCTGAAAGCGAGGCAACGATGAGCAACTCACCCCGTACGGGACGTCCAGGCACATCCGATCAATGGCCACGTTGGGAAGGTCCGAAAGCCAATCGGCCGAGAGGCTATCTCCCAGCCAAGGACGATCCCGACAAGGATCGCGACGCGGCCGGCGAGAACAACCAGGACCCCGAGCGGTCCGATCTCGGCGACGCGGTCAAAACGAAGAAGGAGCCGTAGGGCGGCTCCTCTCAGCCCAACAGGAGAAGAAAAAATGCCACGCGGAGACAAATCGAAATACACCGACAAGCAGGAGCGCAAGGCCGACCATATCGCCGAGGGCTACGAAAAGCGCGGCGTCTCCGAGAAGGAAGCCGAGCGGCGGGCCTGGGCGACCGTCAACAAGGACGATGGCGGCGGCAAGAAGGCGGGCGGCTCGGGCCGCGGCAAGCACACCGGCCATCCGGCAGCGCACAAGGGCGGCAAGGCCGGCGGCAAAGCGTCAAGCTCGCGCTCGGCGGCCGAGCGTTCTGCTTCCGCCAAGAAGGCGGCGGCGACGCACAAACGCAACGCGGAGCACCACGCCCAACATTAGGCGGGAGCTTGGCGGGGGTTCGCCTTCTCCCTTGCCGGAGACCGGCGGATCCGAGACGATAGAACGAAACGAGGCGCTGGGAAACTGGCGCCTCATTGCCGCGCGGCGGTCCTTCCAGCAGCATCCGGACGCTTCGCGGCCACCTTCCCCCTCAACGGAAAAGGGAAATCTAAAGCGGCATCTCCGAAGTCTGCTTGACCGTCTGGCTGGGCACGTCGGTCTTGACGTTCTGCACCCCCTTGATGCGACTTAAGTGCTCCGACTGGAAGCGGCGATAGTCCTCGATGCCCGCCGCCACAACCCGCACCATAGCGTCGCAATCGCCCAGCATCAGATAGCATTCCAGCACCTCGGGCAGCTTGGCCACCTCCCTGGCGAAATGCTCGATCGTGTCCTCGTCCTGCTGCTTCAGCCAGATGCGAGTGAAGAAGGTATGACCGCGACCGATCTTGGCCGGGTTGAGCAGCGCGACATAGCGGTCGATGACGCCAGCCTCCTCCAGCAATTTTACGCGCCTGAGACAGGGTGACGGCGACAGGCCGACCTCCCTCGCAAGATCGTTGTTGGCCATGCGCCCGTCGCGCTGCAGGGCGCGCAGGATCCGCTTGTCGATCTCATCCAGCTTCATGGCGTCTGATTCCAATATTGGCTTAATTCTCGCTATCCAATGCCAAACCTTGGCAGAAACGGCGCATCTTCGCAACCCGATTGCGGAGCATTTCGGCTATGGTGGCCAGCGATAACCGACCATCGAGCAACCGGAGAAGGCGGCCCCGCAAGGCTGGCCGAAGAACGCCATGAGCGTTTCCGAGATAACCCTGGGCCACCCTCCCGCCGAAGCACGCGGCGCCGAATTCCGGCGGGGCGCCGCCGCCTCGACGCCGGTGCTGCTTGGCATTGTCCCCTACGCACTCGTGCTGGGCGCGCAGGCCGCGCAGAAGGGCTTGAGCGTCGTCGAGGTGCCGTTGATGACGGGCCTCAACTTCGCCGGCGGCTCCGAATTTGCCGCCATCCAGCTCTGGACCTCGCCGCCGCATGTGCTGTTGATCGCCGCCATCACATTGCTGGTCAACAGCCGGCATTTCCTGATGGGCGCGGCACTTGCGCCGTTCCTGCGCCACCTGCCCAAGCGCAAGGCGCTGCCCGCGCTGTTCTTGATGTGCGACGAGAGCTGGGCGCTCGGGCTCGCCGACGCGAAGCGCCGCGCGGCAGGCGGGCTGCGGCCAGCCTTCAGCCTCGCCTATTATGCGGGAACTGCCCTTCCTTTCTATCTTGCCTGGGTGATTTTCACGACCTGCGGAGCGGCGCTCGGGCCGGTGCTTGGCGACGTCGAGCGTTACGGCTTCGCCATGGCCTTTCCGGCTGTGTTCCTGGTGCTGCTGCGCGGCATGTGGAAGGGTTTTGCCGCGGCGCGCCCCTGGCTTGTCAGCCTGGTGGTGGCGGCGGCAACTTATCTGGTCGTTCCGGGCGCCTGGTACGTGGCGGCAGGCGCGCTGTCCGGGTTGGTGTCCGCCTGGCTTCTGGCAGGTGAGAAATGATCGAGCCCTGGACCGTTCTCGCCATCCTTGCCATGGCCGGCGTCACCTATTTGACGCGGATCGGCGGCTATGTCGTGCTCAGGAACCGCACGCTCAGCCCACGCGCCACCGCCGTGATGGAAGCCGCGCCTGGCTGCGTGCTGATCTCGGTGATCGCGCCCGACTTCGTGTCGAAGAATCCGGCCGACCTGGCGGCGCTCGCCATCACATTGCTCGCGGCGACAAGACTGTCGATGCTGCCGACGGTGGTCATCGGCGTGGCTTCGGCCGGGGTATTGCGGTGGGTGATGGGGTAAACGCCGGCGGCCGCCCTCTGCCATGCCGGGGCATCTCCCCAAGGAGGAGATTGGCTCTCCATCGCATCAACTGCCGTAGACCCCAATTTCGCCAGACGCGATCGAAGCGGTCTCGTCGATCCAGCCCAGATGCTTTTCCAGCGCCGGTCCAGCGGGTCGGGATCCTGCGGGTCGATGATCGCGGGACCATTGTATCGGGCGAAATGCCGAGCTGATCCAGGCCGAGCTGCTGTTCGATCTCGGCAATCGCGGAGGGTGCTCGCGTTTTTAGCCGCGGCTTATTTTGCGACACCCACCCGGGCTTGTGGCTTCTCAGCCGCGGCCCGCGCCACGATCGCCTCCAGCGGCTCTGGCCGGTGCAGGAAATAGCCTTGGCCATAGCCGACGCCCATGCCGACGAGGATCTCCAGCGCGCTTTTCCCCTCGACCTTCTCGGCCACGACGGCGCAGCCCATCGAGCGGGCGATGCCGGCGATTGCCGAGACGATCTCGCGGTCGAAGCGGCTGTCGGCGATGTGCTGGACGAAGGAGCCGTCAATCTTGATCGCATCGATAGGAAAGCGCCGCAGATATTCGAACGAGCTCATGCCGGCGCCGAAATCGTCGAGGCTGACACGGCAATGGCGCAGCCTTGCCCGGCGCACGAATTCCTCCGCTGCGTCGAAATTGGTGACAGCCGCGGTCTCGGTGATCTCGAAACCGATTGCAGACGGCGGCGCGCCGTTCTCGGCGATCGCCGCGTCGACGAAATCCCAAAGCTGCGGATCGGAGAGCGTCTGCGCCGACAGGTTGAAGCCGAGCGAGACGGCGCCGGAGAGCATCGCCCTGCCATGGCGCGACAGCGCCGTGCGGATGATCCAGCGGTCGAGCCGGGCGGCAAGCCCGAAGCGTTCGGCCACCGGCATGAACTCGCCCGGCAAGATCAGCTTGCCGTTGCGCGCCTCGAGCCGCGCCAGCACCTCGACATGGCGGCTGTCTTGCCAAGGCCTGCCGAGGCGATGGATCTCCTGGCCGAACAGCTTCAACCGGCTGTCCTCCATGGCATCGACCAGATCGGCGGCAAGCCGCGCGGCGTTGAGGCCGCCGGCTCCGGAAGCTGTTTCGGCCGAGAACACGGCGAAGCGGTCGCGCCCGCCGGCTTTGGCGGCGTAGCAGGCATCGTCGGCGCAGGCGAGCGCATCGGTTACCGTCGTCCGGGGATCGCGCACGAAGGCGATGCCGATGCTGGCGGCTAGCCTGCGGGACGACACGGCGGAGCCGAGATCGGCGTCGCGCACCGCGGCGAGCACGGCACGCGCCAGCCGCTCGGCGCAAGCGTCGCTGCAGTTCGGAACCAGCAGCGCGAATTCGTCGCCGCCGAGGCGCGCGGCGTGCGCCGAAGGCGGCAGGCTGGCGCGGATGCCGCCGGCGACGCTCTTCAGCGCGATATCGCCCGCGGCATGGCCGGCATAGTCGTTCAGCGCCTTGAAGTAGTCGAGGTCGACATAGAAGACGGCAAGCGGCAGCCGGTCCGCCGCGCCGATGTTTTCGGCGAGCAGCCGGTCGAAGGCCGAGCGGTTCCACAGCCCGGTCAGCGCATCGTGATGGGCGGCGTAAGCGAGCTCCTCGGCGCGCTTCGTCTCGTCGGTGATGTCGCGCACCGTGCCGAGGATCTGGCCGGCCGAGCCGGCGACGGCGATCAAACGCACCAGCGACTCGACATGGCGGACCGAGCCGTCGCGCCGGACGATACGGTATTGCGTGGCGGTCACGCTTTTCGAGCCCGGCGGCGGCAGATGCGCGCGCTCGGTGGCCTCCTTGTCGTCCGGGTGGAGATAGGTGTGCCAGAGATCGGCCGTCACCTCGTCGGTATCGCTGACCATGCCGAAGATCTCCCTGGTGCGCGGGTCCCAATAGCTCTTGTTGGTGCCGATATCGTAGTGCCAGATGCCGGTGCCGCTGGCGGCGAGCGCGAGCCGCAAGCGAACATTGACCTGCTCAAGCGCGGCCTCGGCCTCCTTCTGCCTGGTGATATCGGTCTGCACGCCCATCAGGCGCAGCGGCTTGCCCTCGGCATCGCGCTCGACGATGCCGCCGCGGTCAAGCACCCAGACCCAGCGGCCGTCCTTGTGCTTCAGCCGTAGTTCCGTCTCGATCGACTCGGTGTCACCAGCGATATGGCGGTCGCCGCTCGCCAGTGCTCGCTCGCAGTCGTCGGGATGAGTGAGCTTCAGCCACAGATCGGAGGTATCGAGCTCGCCCTCGGCATAACCCAGCATCTTCCACCAGGTCGGCGAATAGTAGCAATCGCCCGTCGCGAGATTCCAGTCCCATAGGCCGAGCTGGGCGCGATCGAGCGCCAGCGCCCAGAATTCGCCGTTGCGTTTGGTGTCGTCCGCCATGCCCTCGTTCTTGCCGTCCCCGTTCGGGCATAGTGCATGAAAGCTGACAAAAAAGGGTTACTGGGGTGAAGCTGCCAATCTCCCCGCTTTTTGGAGGAAATGTCTGGCAGAACAGGGGGCGCGAAGGATCGCGGCCCATCTGCTTCGTCATCCGAGGGCGAAGCAAGGAGCGAAGCGACGCGCGCAGACCCTGGGATTCATGCCGTTACGCTAAAGCGTTGCAACAGCTACAGTATTCTGCGCTGCCGAACTCTACGCCAAAGGGCATCGAATGGATCCTCGGGTCAAGCTCGAGGATGACGAAGCAGAAGCTCCGCCGCTTTCGCCAATCGCAGACGCCCTTACCCCGCCGCCAGCCTTCGCCTCACCACCGCCGCGTGGAAACGCGCGCCATGCAGCAGGCCTTCATCGTTGAAATCGTAGGCCGGGTTGTGCAGCGGGGCGGAATTGCCGTTGCCGAGGAAGACGAAACAGCCGGGCACTTCGGTGAGGAAGCGGGCGAAATCCTCCGAGGCGGTCATCGGCTCGGCGGCGATGCCGACGGCATCGCCGGCCAGCACCGTTCGGGCCGCAGCAAGCGCCTCATTCACCAGCGCCGCGTCGTTGATCAAGGGCACGAACTCGCGCGTGTAAGTGACCTCAGCCGCTACGTTATAGGCCTGCGCCGTGCCTTCGGCGATGAGGCGCATCTCCTTCTCGATCGCCGCGCTCACCTCGGGCCGGAAACTGCGACAGTCGCCAAGGATGCGGGCGAGGCCGGGCAGCGCGTTGCGGGTGCCGTCGGTGATGAGCTCGGTGACCGAGACGACGCCGATATCGACGGGGCTCAGGCGCCGCGAGACGATGGTCTGCAGGTTGACGACCAGCGCGCAGGCGGCAATCAGCGTCTCGCGAGCGTCGTGCGGCCTGGCGGCGTGGCCGCCCAAGCCTTTCAGCACGATCTCGAAATTGTCCTCGGCCGACATGATCGGACCGCTCCGGGTTTCGAAGTGGCCGATGGGCAAGCCCGGCATATTGTGCAGCCCGAAGATTTCCTCGAAGGGAAAGCGTTCGATGAGCCCGTCTTCGATCATCGCAAGCGCGCCCCTGCCCCACTCCTCGGCCGGCTGGAAGATGAACCGCACCGTGCCGTCGAAGCCCCCTTCTTCCGCCAGCAGCTTCGCCGCGCCGAGCAGCATGGCGGTGTGGCCGTCATGGCCGCAGGCATGCATGGTGCCGGGCGTCTGCGAGGTCCAGGCTCGCGTCCCTTGCTCGGCGATGCGCAGCGCATCCATGTCGGCGCGCAGCGCAATCGCGCGATTGCCGCTGCCCCTGGCCAGCGTGCCGACAACGCCGGTGCCGCCGATGCCTTCCGCGACTTCGAGCCCGAAGGCGCGAAGCTTCTCCGCCACGAAGGCGGCGGTGCGTTTTTCCTCGAAGCCGAATTCCGGGTGGGCGTGGAGGTCGCGCCGCCAGGCCGTCATCGCGCGATGCAGCTGCTGCTGGTCGAGGTCAGCCATCTTCTCTTTCCCCAGCGCTCGTTCCAGGCGAGTCTTCCCGAAGTTGCGCTTCATTTCCATCGATTCCGGGGGGAAGCCCGCTTTCCTGAAAATCCTTCAGGCGATCTGCAGCTCGAGCTCCCGCGCCACCGCCCCGACCAGCTCGGTGTAACGGCCGGCGTCGGTTGCGCCTTCCGAATTGATGACGACGACGCGCGACGTCGCATCGAGCCCGAGAGCCGCGCGCATGCCCTTGTCTCCGGCTGCGCGGATCAGCCCGGCAAGCCCCGCGCCGCCGCTCTCGCCGGAAACGATGGCCGGATCGTTGCCCAAGGGCCGGGCCAGTCGGTTCATCACCGCGACTGCGTCTTCTTCGTCGACGGTCATGAAGGCATCGCCGACGCGGGCCAGCACCCGCCAGGCGATCAGGGACGGCTCGGCACATTCCAGCATGGCCATCACCGTCGACTGCTGAGGCGCGATCGTTACGGGACGGCCGGCCTCCATCGAGGCGTAGACGCAAGCCGAGCGCCTCGGCTCGACCACCACGGCCTTCGGCCGCCGCTCGCCGAGCAGAATCGCCATATAGCCCGCAAGCGCCGCCGCAAAGCCGCCGACGCCGGCCTGCAGGAAGACGTGCGTGGGCGGTTCGGCCATGTGCCGCAGCGCCTCGCGCACGATCACGGTGTAGCCCTGCATGACAAGCCCCGGAATGCGCTCGTAGCCGCGCCAGGAGGTGTTGGAGACGATCTTCCAGCCGCGCTCGGCGCCGACCCGGGCGACCTCGCGGACCGCATGATCATAACCGCCCTCGACCTGCACGATCTCGGCGCCGAAGCGGGCGATGGCCGCCACGCGCTCGGCGCTGACGCCGGCATGGACGTAGATGACCGAACGCGCGCCGACGAGGCCCGCCCCCTGCGCGACCGATCGGCCATGGTTGCCATCGGTGGCGCAGCAGAAGGTCATCTGGGCGGCGATAGCGCGCAGCTTCGGATCGTTGATTTCGCAGATATCGACTTCGCGACCGAAGCGCTTGCCGGCCTCTTCCAGCACCAGCCGCATGACGGCATAGGCGCCGCCCAGCGCCTTGAAGCTGCCAAGGCCAAGACGCTGGCCCTCGTCCTTGACATGCAGTGCTGCGATGCCGAGGCCATTGGCCAGCGCCGGCAGGGCATAGAGAGGCGTTTCGGCATGGTCGTCGCGAGCCCTGAGATAATGCTCGGCCCGGTCGGCGCCCGCCAGGGCGAGGGCCTCGGCGTCGGCCGGCACCAGCGGCTGGTTGTGTTCGGGGCGCTGGTTGATGAGCAGCATGCTATTCTTTCTTCGATACACTGAACTTTTTTGACGCGCGCGAGAATCGCGCTCCCTAATCTGGCTAGTGATTGAAGTTTGTTTCGATCAGATGTCGCCGGATTCCCGCCTTGGTGGCACGCAACGTTTCGAGATGACTATTTTTGGTGGTGTTTCGCCTTGGCGGCACCTGCCGTCGACAACATACCGTTTGGTTCCGCGATCAGTCGGCTGCCAGCCGGGCGGCGACGCCAAGCAGGACATTGGCGCCCGCAACCAGTTCGTCGGCGGCGGTGAACTCGTCCGGGCTGTGGCTGATGCCGCCCCGGCTCGGCACGAAGATCATCGCGGACGGCGCAATGCGGGCAATCATCTGCGCGTCGTGCCCCGCGCCCGACGTCATGCGCCGGCAGGAGAGGCCGGCGGCTCTGGCGCCATCCTCTATCAGCGAGACGATGCCGGCATCGAACGTCACCGGCTCGAAGCGCGCCAGGCTTTCGGCATGGATGGTGACGCCGGCGCTTGCGGCAAGGTCGTCCAGGAAGGCGGCGAGCGCCGCTTCCGCTTCGCGAAGATGCATTTCGTTCGGATCGCGAAGGTCGATGGTGAAGATTGCCCGCGACGGGATGACGTTGATGGCGTTTGGCTCGAAAGCGATGGTGCCAACGGTGGCGACCGTGGGCGTCGGCGAGGCGCTGGCTCGGTCCGCGAGGAAGCTGATCACCCGCGCGGCGGCGACGCCGGCATCCTGGCGCATCGACATCGGCGTGGTGCCGGCATGGTTGGCCACGCCGTCGATGGTTATGCGCTGCCAGGAAATGCCCTGCAGGTTTTCGACCGCGCCGATGGCGATGCCCTCGCGCTCCAGCACCGGTCCCTGTTCGACATGCAGCTCGACATAGACATGCGGCTTGAGGAAGCCGGGCTGATGTCGGCCGGCATAACCGATGCGCTCCAACTCTCTGCCCAGCACCGAGCCGTCGGTGCCGATCGAGGCCAGCGCCTCTTCGATATCCCGGCCGGCGGCAAAGACCAGCGAGCCCATCATATCAGGCGAATAGCGCACGCCCTCCTCATTGGTGAAGGCGGCGACCACAAGCGGGCGCGCCGGCGCGAATCCTGCCTCCTTCAGGCTCTCGATCGCTTCGAGGCCGGCAAGCACGCCGTAGCAGCCGTCATAGATGCCGGCGTCGATCACCGTGTCGATGTGCGAGCCGAGCATCACCGCTTCCTGGCCTGCCTCGGCGTCGCCCTGCCAGATGCCGAAGATGTTGCCCATACGATCGATGGCGACGTCGAGCTCTGCCTCTTCCAGCCAACCGACAAGGCGGTCGCGGCCAAGCTTGTCCATGTCGGAGGCGGCAACGCGGACGAGCCGGCCCTGCGCATCGCGACCGAGGCTGCCGAGCTCCTCGATACGGCCAAGCAGACGGTCGGCATTGATCGTCAGATTGCTCATGCCGGCTGCCTCGCCAGCGCAACCTCGTCCGGCGCCATCCCGACCAGCTCGGCATAGCGGCCGGGGTCTGTCGCGCCTTCGGAGTTGATGATGAGCACGCGCGAATGGGCATCGAGGCCGAGAGCCCCGCGCATCTTCTTGTCGCCGGCAGCGCGGATCAGCCCGGCGAGCCCCGCCCCGCCGCTCTCGCCGGAAACGATCGCCGGATCAGTGCCTGAAGGCCGCCCCAGGCGGTTCATCACCGAAACCGCGTCGTCCTCGTCCACGGTCATGAAAGCATCGCCGAGCCGCGACAGGACGCGCCAAGCGACCAATGACGGCTCGTAACATTCGAGCATCGCCATCACCGTGGGCTTGCTGTGCGCAATCGCGACTGGACGCCCCGCCTTCGCGGTGGCGTAGACGCACGCCGCCCGCGCGGGCTCGACCACGATTGCCGTCGGGCGATCTTCGCCAAGCACGATGGCGAAATGGCCGGCCACCGCCGCGGCGAGGCCGCCGACGCCGGCCTGCAGGAAGACGTGGGTGGGCGGCTGCGGCAAGCGCCTCAGCGCTTCGCGCACGATAACGGTGTAGCCCTGCATCACCAGCCCCGGGATGCGCTCATAGCCCGGCCAGGATGTGTCGGAGACGACGGTCCAGCCGCGCTCGGCGGCGACACGGGCGGCTTCCCTGACCGACTGGTCGTAATCGCCGGCGATGCGCACGATCTCGGCGCCGAAGCGGGCGATCGCCGCCACGCGTTCGCTGCTTACGCCCGAATGGACGAAGATGACGGAGCGCGCACCGACCAGGCCGGCGCCCTGCGCCACCGAGCGTCCATGATTGCCGTCGGTCGCGCAGGCGAAGGTCATCCCGGCCGCAATCGCCTGCACGTCGGGCCCATGCAATTCCGCGACATCGATGGCGCGGCCGAGCCGTTCCTCGGCCTCTTCCAGCACCAGTCGGATGACGGCGTAGGCGCCGCCCAGCGCCTTGAAGCTGCCGAGGCCGAGGCGCTTACCCTCATCCTTGACATACAGCGAGCCGACGCCGAGTTCGCCGGCCAGCGCCGGCAAGGCATGCAGCGGCGTCTCGGCATGGTTGTCGCGCGCGGCCAGGAAGCGCTCGGCGTCCGCGGCTCCGGCGAGCCCAAGCGTCGCGGCGTCTTGTTCGGTCAGCGGCTGGCGATGGCTCGGGTGGTGGTTGAGCAGGAACATGGATCGGCTTTCTCTGTCTTGTTGGCTGAAATTTATTGCAATTCCAGTGAGAAAGGCGCCTCTATTTCGGCACCTGAAATGCAAGTTTGTTTCGTTTAGATGCTGTCATGTCCATTTTGCCCGACCTCGACGCCTTCGACCGCGCCATCCTCGCCATCCTGCAGAAGGACAACAGCACGCCCCAGCGCATTATCGGCGAGACGGTGAACCTCTCGGCGCCGGCCGTGCAGCGGCGCATCAAGCGCATGGAGGAAATGGGCGTCATCCGCGCCAATGTCGCGCTGGTCGATCCGGCCAAGGTCGGCCATCCGATCACCATCTTCGTCGAGGTCGAGGTGGAGAGCGAGCGGGCCGAGCTGATCGACGCCGCCAAGCGCGGCTTCGCCGCGGTGCCCGAAGTACAGCAGTGCTATTACGTGACCGGCGAGGCCGACTTCATCCTGGTCGTCACCGTGGTGACGATGGCCGACTACGAGGCGCTGACCCGGCGATTGTTTTTTGAGAACAACAACGTCAGGCGGTTTCGCACGTTCGTTGCGATGGATCGGGTAAAGGTCGGGCTGGAGGTGCCGGTGGGCGCACCTCACTCAACATGATCCCTCGAGGCATTTCGTATCGCGGCATGATACTCTGCGCTTGATCTCGCAGACGTATCATGCAAAGATACGTTGCGAGGGGCAGTGGATGATACGTTCGTTCACAGACAAGACCACTGAAGCGATTTCGACAGGCAAAGCTCCGAAAGGATTTCCGGCAGATCTCATTCGTGTCGCTCAGCGGAAACTGTTCATGCTGGACAACGCAGCCGAACTGGCCGACCTCAAAGTCCCACCGGGAAATCGGCTTGAAGCGCTGAAGGGCGATCCCGCCGGTCAGTACTCAATCCGTATCAACGACCAATTTCGTGTTTGCTTTCGGTGGACCGATGGAGGAGCGGACAATGTGGAGATCACCGACTACCATTAGCTAAACCAACCAGCTCTGTCCGACAGGAGCGGAACCAATGATCAACCTCGATAAGCCTATTCATCCCGGCGAGATATTGCGGGCCGAGTTCCTTGAGCCACTCGACCTGAAGCCCTACACCCTGGCGAAAAAGCTTCACGTCCCACGTACCCGCATCGAGCGCCTCGCCAACGAGACCACGCCCGTTACGCCGGACACCGCTCTGCGTCTCGCCAAATTCTTTGGCACCACGCCACAGTTCTGGATGAACATGCAAGCCAGTTACGACCTGGCCGTGGAGGGCGCGTCGCTGCAGGAAGAGCTCAAGGAAATTAAACGGTTCGAGGCGGCTGCTTAAGAGCTCTTGCCGCCCTCCCTCCCCAGCAACCGCGCATAGATCTCCCCCACGATCCCGCGCCGGAAGATCAGCACGCAGACCATGAAGATCACGCCGGTCGCTATCGTCACCGGGAAGCCGGAGGTGGCAAGCGTGTTCTCGAGGCCGACGACGAGGCCGGCGCCGACCACCGGGCCGACCATGGTGCCGATGCCGCCAAGAAGCGTCATCAGGATGACCTCGCCCGACATCTGCCAGGTGACGTCGGTGAGGGTCGCGAACTGGAAGACGATCGCCTTCACCGCGCCGGCGAGGCCGGCAAGGGCCGCCGACATGACGAAGGCGGCGAGCTTGTAGCGGCCGACGGAATAGCCGAGCGAAATGGCACGGTTCTCGTTCTCGCGGATCGAGCGCAGGATCATGCCGAAGGGCGAGTTGACGATGCGCCAGATGGCGAAAAGGCCTATCAGGAAGATGGCGAGCACGAAGAAATACATGTTCATCGGCACGTTGAGGTCGAGCATGCCGAAGAGATGGCCCCGCGGCACGCCCTGGATGCCGTCCTCGCCTTCGGTGAAGGGCGCCTGCACGCAGAAGAAATAGAACATCTGCGCCATCGCCAGCGTGATCATGGCGAAATAGATGCCTTGCCGGCGGATGGCGAGGAAGCCGACGACGAGGCCCATGCCTGCCGCGCCCGCAGCGCCGAGCAGGATGCCGGCCTCGGGCGGCCAGCCCCAGGCTTTCACGGCATAGGCGCAGAAATAGGCGGCGCCGCCAAAGAAGGCGGCGTGGCCGAAGGAAAGCAGCCCGGTGTAGCCGAGGAGCAGGTTGAAGGCGCAGGCGAACAGCGCGAAGCACAGCATCTTCATGACGAAGATCGGGTAGATGACGAACGGGGCGGCGACGAGCGCCATGATCCCCAGCGCCACAAGCGCCCGTTCCAGCCGGACGGAGGCAGCGGCGCGCTCTGCGTGAAGGGTCGCCTCGCTCATCTTACGCGTCCCTTCCGAACAGGCCCGCGGGGCGGAGCAAAAGCACGATTGCCATGATGACGAAGACCACCAGGTTCGAGGCCTCCGGATAGAAAACTTTGGTCAGGCCCTCGGCGAGGCCGAGCATGTAGCCGGTGACGATGGCGCCGAGGATCGAGCCCATGCCGCCGACCACGACGACGGCGAAGACGACGATGATGAGGTCCGATCCCATCAGCGGGCTGACCTGGTAGACGGGCGCCGCAAGAATGCCGGCCAGCCCGGCAAGTGCTGCGCCCAGCCCATAAGTGAGCGTCAGCAGCAGCGGCACGTTGACGCCGAAAGCCTGCACCAGCTCGGGGTTCTCCGTGGCGGCGCGCAAATAGGAGCCGAGCCTGGTCTTTTCGATCAGCAGCCAGGTGCCGATGCAGACGATGAGCGAGGCCACCACCACCCAGCCGCGGTAATTGGGCAGGAACATGAAGCCGAGATTGGTGCCTCCGGCAAGCAGGGTCGGCACCGCGTAAGGATTGCCGGAGACGCCATAATAGAAGCGGAACACGCCTTCGATGACCAGCGCAAGGCCGAAGGTGAAAAGCAGGCCATAAAGCGGGTCGAGCCGGTAGAGCCGCGACAGTGCTACGCGCTCCACCACGATGCCGAACAGGCCGACGGCCAAAGGCACGATGATCAGCGCCGGCCAGTAGCCGATGCCGAGATGGACGAGCAGCAGATAGCCGATGAAGGCGCCGAACATATAGAGCGCGCCATGGGCGAAATTGATGATGCGCAAGAGCCCGAAGATGACGGCCAGCCCGAGGCTGAGCATGGCGTAAAAAGAGCCGTTGATCAGGCCGACAAGCAGTTGGCCGAGCAAGGCTTGGATGGGGATGCCGAAGATCATGGTCATTTGGCCATCATACCCCCAGCACCTCGTGCAGTTTGTCGGTGTGCGCGGAAAGCTGGCCGACCGGGAAACCTTCCACCACCTTGCCGTGATCCATCAGGTAGAAGCGATCGGCGATGCGGGCGGCGAAGCGGAAATTCTGCTCGACCAAAAGGATGGTCATGCCACGCTTCTTCAGCGTCGCCAACAATTCGCCGATGCGCTGGACGATGACCGGCGCAAGGCCTTCGGTCGGCTCGTCGAGCAAAAGCATTTCGACGCCGGTCCTCAGGATGCGGGCGATCGCCAGCATCTGCTGCTCGCCGCCGGAAAGCTTCGTGCCCTGGCTGTTGCGACGTTCCTTGAGGTTGGGGAAGAGGTCGAAGATCTCCTCCACGCTCATGCCGCCCTTGGCCACCACCGGCGGGAGGATCAGATTTTCGTCGACGGTGAGCGTGGCGAAGATGCCGCGCTCCTCCGGCACGAAACCGATGCCCTGGTGGGCGACGCGGTGCAGCGGCAGGCGGATCAGGTCCTTGCCATTGAAAGTGACGCTGCCCGTCCGTTTGCGGATCAGCCCCATGATGGCGCGCAGCGTCGTCGTCTTGCCGACGCCGTTGCGGCCAAGCAGCGTAACCGTCTCGCCGCGCAGGACTTCGAGGTTGACGCCGTGCAGCGCATGGCCCTCGCCGTACCAGGCATGAAGGTCGCGCACGGCAAGCAGTGGCTCACTCATGCTCGGTCCCCATATAGGCGACGCGCACGCGCTCGTCCTGGCTCACAGTCGCGTAGTCGCCGGCGGCAAGCACCTGGCCGCGCTGCATGACGGTGATCCAGTCGCAGAGATCGGCAACGACGGTGAGGTTGTGCTCGACCATCAGCACGGCGCGGTCTTTCGCCAGCGAGCGGATGATGCCTGAGATCGTGCCGACATCCTCATGCCCCATGCCGGCCATCGGCTCGTCGAGCAGCAGAACTTTTGGATCGAGCGCCAGCGTGGTGGCGATTTCCAGCACACGCTTCCTGCCATAGGAGAGATCGCCCGCCAGCCGATGCGCGGCGTCGTCGAGCCCGACTATGGCTAGCAGCTCGCGCGCCCGGGGCGTCAGCTGGTCCAGCGCCGAGACCGGGCGCCAGAACTGACAGCCCAGCCCGCCCGGACGCTGCAGCGCGACGCGCACATTGTCGAGCACGCTGAGATGCGGAAAGATCGCCGATATCTGGAAGGAGCGTACAAGGCCCATGCGCGCCACCTTGGCCGGCGGCGTGCGGGTGATGTCGGTGCCGAGCAGCTGGATGGTGCCGCTGGTCGGCTGCAGGAATTTGGTCAACAGGTTGAAGATGGTGGTCTTGCCGGCGCCATTCGGGCCGATCAAGGCATGGATCCTGCCGTGGTGGACGTCGAGGTCGACATCCTTCACGGCGACGAATCCGGCGAAGTCGCGCCGCAGGCCGCGTGCGGAAAGCACCACCCGCGGCGTCTGGTCGATGCCGTCCCGGCGGACGGCGGTGGCGGTGTCGAGCGTCACTTGCTGACGAGCGGGCAGCCGCTGTCCTCGGCCTTCATGAAGGCCTTGTCGCCGGGAATGGTCGCCAGGTAGGTGTAGTAGTCCCAGTCCTTCTTGCTCTCCTCCGGCTTCTTGACCTGGTAGAGATACATGTCGTGCACCATCGAGCCGTCGGCCTGCACCTTGCCGTTCACAGTGAACACGTCGTTGACCGGCATCTCATGCAATTGCTTGGCCACCGCTTCGGTCTCGTCGGTGCCGGCCTTGTCGATGGCCTTCAGATACTGCGTCACCGCCGAATAGGTGCCGGCCTGAACCATGTTTGGCATGCGGTTGGTGCGCTTGAAGAAGCGTTGCGCGAAATCGCGGCTCACATCGTCGCGGTCCCAGTAATAGCCTTCCGTCAGCACAACGCCCTGCGCCGCCTGCAGGCCAAGGCCATGCACCTCGGCCAGCGTGAAGAGCAGCGCCGCCAGCCGCTTGCCGCCGGCGACGATGCCGAACTCGGCCGCCTGCTTGATCGAGTTCGAGGTGTCGAGGCCGGCATTGGCTAGGCCGATGATCTTGGCGCCGGAGGACTGCGCCTGCAGCAGGAAGGAGGAATAGTCGGTGGAGCCAAGCGGATAGCGCACCTCGCCCAGCACCTTGCCGCCACTGGATTCCACGAGCTTGGCGGTCTGGTCCTTCAGCGAATAGCCGAATGCATAGTCGACGGTGATGAAATACCAGCTGTCGCCGCCCTGCTGCACCAGCGCGCCGCCGGTGCCGACCGCCTGGGAGTGGGTGTCGTAGGCCCAGTGGAAACCATAGGGCGAGCACTGCTTGCCGGTGAGGTCGGTGGAGGCGGCGCCGGTGACGATGTCGATCTTCTTCTTTTCCTTGGAAAGCCCCTGGACGGCGAGCGCGACGGAAGACGTGGTGAGCTCCATGATCGCGTCGACCTGCTCGGTGTCGTACCACTGGCGCGCGATGTTGGAGGCGATGTCCGGCTTGTTCTGGTGGTCGGCGCTGACGATCTCGATCGGCGCGCCCTGCACCTTGCCGCCGAAATCCTCGACCGCCATCTTGGCGGCCTCGACCGACCATTTGCCGCCGAAATCGGCATAGACGCCGGACTGGTCGTTCAAGATGCCGATCTTGACCTTGCCGTCCGAGATTTCGCCAGCCGCCGCCGGCATTGCGGATGCCGCAATGAGCGCGGCGGAGACGAGATAGGATGCTTTCACTGGTAGTTCCTCCCTTGTGGTCAACCACGGGAAACGCGGCGGACCTCGCAATGGTTCAACAGTTCCGTCGGATTGTGGATTGAGGCCTCGATCCCCCCTGCCACTCCTATTCTTGCGGGCCTGCTCGTTTGCGGCTGGGCCGCCGCGCGCCTTGGGTGCACGGGCGCGAGCCTAGCATCACATTTCGCTGGCCGGGAATGCTATTTTCGTAGCATGCGGATGGGTTGGGGGCAGCATGGTGTCCCTTCACCAGGGCAGCCGCTTGCCATCGCTAAAAAGCCGCCGCTCGGACCGTCGGGCAAGGTTGCGGCGCAGACGATGCCGGCTGCGCCTTGCGCGACGGGGCGGCCGCCGGCACCCCCCATGTCGCGACCCAGCCGGGGCAGGTCGAATTGACCAGCAAGCGCCCCCTCCCCGCCAGACACAATCCGGAAACAAGATTCAACAGCCCGGAAAAACTCGCGAAAAGACCGGCTGTCATAAGCGGCACCGGAGCAGCCGAACTACGGCCAGCGACAACCTGATATCGATCTTCGAAAAAGGAATGCCGACTTATGAAAAAGACCCTTCTCTCCGTTCTCGGCCTGGCGGTCGCGCTTGCTTTCGCGGTGCCGGCGCTCGGCACTACCGAAGCCAACGCTGCCGCGACCACGACGGCTGCGACGACGACGACCACCGCGGCTCCGGCTGCGGCCACCGAGACGGCCAAGCCGGACGCCAACGGCCCGCACAAGAAGCATGTCAAGCATCATCGCCGTCACGCCCGCAAGCATTACGTGAAGAAGCACTCGAAGCATCACGCCAAGAAGCATCATGTGAAGCACCACACCAAGAAGCGTACCCACAAGAAGCACGGCAAGAAGCTCGCCGCATAAGGCGCGTCGCCGGCTTTTGGCTTTTCAGCAATTGGCCAAAGACTTCATGACCGGATGATCCCGGACCGCTTCAACAGGGTTCGGGATCATCGCTTCCCGGAAACGCCGTCCCTCAAAGGCGGCGTTTTTGCTTACCGGGTCGCTGGCGCGGTCGTCCGGTCCGGATCGTGCCCTACTTCTTCTGCGGATAGATCGTCTCGCCGCGCTTCAGCATTTCGACGAAGGTCTCGATCTTCTTCTTGCGCCCCGCCTCGGTCTTCATGTTGTGGACGCGGAAGGCGAGCGCGAAACGGTTCTGCGCCGAAAGCTTTGCCAGCATCGCTTTGCCCTTCGGTTCGGCATCGATCGCGGCCTGCAGGTCGGGCGGAATTGTCATCTCTTTCGAGCCGCCATAGGCGCGGTCCCAGCGGCCATCGGCTTTGGCCGCCTCGACTTCGCCCAGGCCATGCTCCGTCATGCGGCCGTCTTCGATCAAGCGCGCGACGTTGTCGACGTTGATCCTGCTCCAGATGCTCTTCCTGCCGCGCGGCGTGTAGCGCTGCAGAAAGCTCTTCTCGTCGAGCGACTTGCGCACCGCATCGATCCAGCCGAAGCAGAGCACGACGTCGATCGCTTCCTTCGGAGTGATCGAAGGAAGGCCAGAGCCAACCTTGTGGATCTTGATCCAGACCTCGCTTTCGCCGGCGTGGTTTTGGCTGAGCCAGGCGTAGAAGCTTTCAGCGTCCGAGAACTCGTGGACCTTGCTCGGGTCGACCTTGATGGGGGCCATCGGTGTTCCTTCTTGCCTGAGCCGAGGCTCCGATCTTCCCCTTTGTTGGGGAGACGGCCGGCAGACCAGAGGGCGCGCTGCCCCGCCAGCCCTGTCGAGACGCCGCCGCCTTAGCTTATAGTCGTGGGAATTTAAGGCCGCGTTTCTTCGCGCCCCCCTGCCCTGCCTGGTTGAATTATCAAAGCCGCGCCAGCCAACCATCGGACTCTCCGATAACACTATCGGTTTCTTCCGTTTCCGCTCCGCCGGCCGGCCTGCCACATCACCGTCCATGCAAAGGAAAGGCATGGACATGGACGAGACAAAAATCCTGATCGTCGGCGGCAGTTCGGGCATGGGGCTGGCGCTTGCCAGGCGCTGCCTCGCCGAAGGCTCCGGCGTCATCATCGCCGGGCGCAATGCAGCGAGGCTGAACGCCGCGCGCGATGAGCTCGGCTGCCCGGCCGCGCTGGAAACGGCGGTGGCAGACATCAGCCGCGAGGCCGAGGTCGCGGCGCTGTTCGCGCGCGTCGGCCGGCTCGAGCATATCGTCAGCACGGCGGCCGATATCGAAGGCGCCTACCGGCTTTTGCCCGAGATCGAGCTTTCGGCGGCGCAAAAAGTTGTCGACAGCAAGTTCTACGGGCCGCTGCTGTTGGCCAAGCATGGCGCGCCGAAACTTTCGGCCAATGGTTCGCTCACCTTCGTCTCCGGCATTGCCGCCTACCGCCCGGCCGCGCGCGGCTCGGTGGTCGCGGCCGTCAACGCCGGGCTCGAAGGGCTGGTGCGGGCCTTGGCCATCGAGCTGGCGCCGATCCGCGTCAATGCCGTCTCGCCCGGCTGGGTCGACACGCCGATCTGGCAATTCGTTGCCGGCGATGCGAAGGACGAGACGCTTGCCGCGATGGCGAAGCGCCTGCCGGCGGGACGGGTCGGACGGCCGGAAGACATTGCGGACGCGATCCGCTTCCTGATGGGCAACGGCTTTACGAAGGGAACGAGCGGATCGGGCCCGGCCATGCGATTTCGGCCACCTCGCCGCGATCGAGCGCCGCGGCGACCGCCAGCCGCGGCACAAGGCCGAAGCCGGCGCCGGCCGCCACCAGGCCGGCGATGGCGTCAATGCTGCCAGCCTCGGCCGCGAGCTTCGGTCCGCCGAGGCCCGCCTCGGTGAAGGCCGTGTCGACCATGGCGCGGTAGACGCATCCGGTTTCGGTGGCGACGAAGCGCTTTTCGGCAAGCTCCCCCAGATCGACATCCGCCCGGTTCTCGCCCGGCGGCGCGATCAGCACCAGTGGCTCGGCCGCGACGGGGCGCCTGGCGAAGCGCTCGTCGGGCTCGCTGGCGCCCGGTCTGTCGAAGCAGAAGGCGACGTCGATCCCGCCCTCTCCCAGCCTGCGGCTCAACTCGCCGCTGCCTGCGATTTTCAGCCTGATGTCGATGTCGGGATGAACGGCCTGGAAATCGGCGAGCCAGCCGGGAAGTTTTGCCGAAGCGATCGTCTCGAGCGCGCCGATCGACAGGCTGCCGGCCGTCTCGGCCTTGGTGGCATCGATGGCGGCCCGGGCGTCGTCGGCGAGCGCCAGCAATTCCTCGGCGTAAGCTTGCAGCGCCTCGCCGGCCGGGGTCAGGTCCAGCCCTTGCCGCGACCGTGTCAACAGCGTCGCGCCCAGCTCGGCCTCGAGCGACTGGATCTGGTCGCTGACGCTCGACTGCGCGAGATTGAGCTCGCCCGCCGCGCGCGTGACGTTGCGTGTGCGCGCGACCGCGAGAAAGGTCTTCAGCAGCCTTGGATGCACGTTACTGCAGCTGCGGCTTCTTGAGGAAGGAGTTGCGGTCGGCCGATTTTACGCGAAGCCAGGTCTCACGGCCGTCGCGCACGACGCGCAACGGAATTTCCGCGCCGGCCGGGTTCTGCCAGAGTTTTCGATAGAAGTCGGCGAGACCGTCAACCTCGCCGTCGCGCACGTCGGAGATGATGTCGCCTTGGCGAAGGCCAGCCTTTGCCGCGGGACCACCTTCGGCGACGCTCATCACCACCACCATGCCGTTCGACTCCGCCGAGAAGGCGCCGAGCCACGGGCGCGGCGGCTTGCCGACCTGGCCGCGCTTGACCAGATCGTCGAGGATCGGCGTCAGAAGGTCGATCGGCACGATCATGTTGATGTCGGCGACCTCGCCGGCGCGGCTCATCTGCAGGCGCAGCGAGCCGACGCCGAGCAGCTTGCCGTCACGGTCGAACAGCGCAGCACCACCCCACGACGGATGCGCCGGCGCGGTGAAGATCGCCTCGTCGATGAGATATTCCCAATAGCCGGCGAATTCCTGCTTGGTGACGATGTGGGCGTCGACCTGCTGGCCGATGCCGTCGGCAAGCGTCACGGCGTCGCCGATATTGGCCTTCCTGGCATTGCCGAACTTGACTGCCGGCAGCCCGAGCGGCGCCAGCGCCTGCACCAGGCCGAAGCCGGTCTCCTGGTCATAGGCCAGCGCATGCGCCGCAACCACGCGGCCGTCCTGGTCGGTCAGCCAGACCTCCTCGGCCTCGGTGATGAGATAGCCGATAGTGAGAACCAGCCCGTTGTCGCGGATCACCACGCCGCTGCCCTCGCGGCGCGTGCCCAGCGCATTGGCGGTAAAGGCGTCGTCCGGAACCGTGGCGCGCACGGCCACGACGGAGCGCGAGATTTTTTCGATGGTCATCGTCGATCCTGAATTGCGGGTCTTTTTCTATAAGTATGGCCAAAGGGACGCGGTGCAAGGGCATCTGTCCCTGACGGAGAAGGCGGGGCGCTGCTGGCCCAAGCATTAGTTCAACGAAATTTGAACTTTTTTCTTTGACGCCCGCGCAACCGCACCTAAATCTTGCGCCAACGAACCCCGCATCCGCCCACCAGCAACAAGGCCTCCCGAGATGAACCAGTACAACCCGCCGAAAGTCTGGACCTGGAACAAGCCGAATGGCGGCACCTTCGCCTCCATCAATCGGCCAGTCGCCGGGCCGACGCATGAGAAGGAATTGCCTGTCGGCAAGCATCCGCTGCAGCTCTATTCGCTGGCCACGCCCAACGGCCAGAAGGTGACGATCATGCTGGAGGAGTTGCTGGCGCGCGGCCACAAGGGCGCCGAATACGACGCCTGGCTGATCCGCATCAATGACGGCGACCAGTTCGGCTCGGGCTTCGTCGAGGTCAACCCGAACTCCAAGATCCCGGCGCTGATGGACCGCAGCGAGCCGAAGCCGGTGCGCGTGTTCGAGTCGGGCTCGATCCTCACCTATCTGG
Source organism: Mesorhizobium sp. AA23 (assembly GCF_001672435.1). NCBI lineage: Bacteria > Pseudomonadati > Pseudomonadota > Alphaproteobacteria > Hyphomicrobiales > Phyllobacteriaceae > Mesorhizobium > Mesorhizobium sp. AA23. The sequence goes on along the minus strand of NZ_LYTP01000008.1, from coordinate 90,574 downwards.
CGGAAAAATTCGGCGAGTTTGTGCCGACGGAGCGTGCAGCGCGGGCCGAAACCTTCTCGTGGCTGTTCTGGCAGATGGGCTCGGCGCCCTATCTCGGCGGCGGCTTCGGGCATTTCTACGCCTATGCGCCGGAAAAGATCGAATACGCCATCGACCGCTTCGCCATGGAAACCAAGCGGCAGATGGACGTGCTGGATCGGCGGCTGGCCGAAAGCGAGTATCTCGCCGGGCCGGATTACACCATCGCCGACATGGCGGTCTGGCCCTGGTATGGCGGGCTCGCCAAAGGCCGCAGCTACAACGATGCCGCGCAGTTCCTCGCCGTGCATGAATACAAGCACGTGCAGCGCTGGGCCGACGCGATCGACGCCAGGCCGGCGGTAAGGCGCGGCCGCATGGTCAACCGCATCTCCGGCGATCCGGCCTATCAGTTGCACGAGCGCCACGACGCCAGCGATTTCGAGACGAAGACGCAGGACAGGTTGCAAGCGGCGGAGTGAGCTGCTGATCTCCCCGCCTTGCGTGGGAGATGGCCGGCAGGCCAAAGCGGGTCGATGCGCCTGGAGCGCCGACGCCCGACGAACCATAAGAGGGCAAGTTGGCGCATAATGCGCGCCGACCCCCTCTGTCGCCTTCGGCGACATCTCCCCCTCGAGGGCCCTCAAGGGGGAAGATCAGCTACCTCCCGTAGGTATACGTCACACTGGCCTCCGCCAGCGCCTGGCTCTTCGCCGCGACCGACACCATTTCGGGCGACGGATTTTCCGGCGTGCGCAGCTTTGCCTCACTCAGCGCATAGAGCGTGAAGACATAGTGGTGCGTGCCGCTGCCGGGCGGCGGACATGGGCCGAAATAGCCGGCGCGACCGACGCCGCCCGTGCCGGACACCGTGCCCTTCGGCAGGCGCTTGCCGCCTTTGGAGCCGGCGCCTTCGGCGAGGCCCTTGGCGCTTGCCGGGATGTTCCAGGCAAGCCAATGCCAGAACCCCTTGCCGTCGTTGGCATCGGGATCGAACATGGTGAGCGCGTAGCTCCTGGTGCCCGCCGGCGGATCCTTCCAAGCAAGCCCGATCGAGACGCTCTTGCCGCCGCATCCGGGCTTGTCGCCGAGATATTTTGCGTCCCACTTGTCGTTGGAAACCGATGGGCTGGAGATCTCGAAGGCGGATGCCTGGGTGGCGAAGGCAGCAAAGGCAAGTCCAATCAGGCTGAGGCGCGAAGTCATGGCTTCACTCCTTCTACTTGGATTGCCCAAAGTCTATCCGAAAGGCGCGCCGGAGCCGAGCAACTTTGCGTGACGGCCGGCAGGCGCCGGAGCTGCCGATTCCCCCACAAGGAGGAGTTCCGGAGCACTGCCGACGAGCAGTGTCACGCGCGGCGGCGAGTCCATACTATCCCCCTCTCGCCAACGCGGGCGACCCGATTTGTCCTTGCCGGCCCTTCCTAAAAGTGCCGCCACCCGATCTCGCTGTCAGGCCAGAATAACAGAGCTATGCGGTTCTTCACGAATTTTTTCAGCCGGAACATCCCCTGGAAAGCTCCGTTGGAAACTTAGTCAACGATGCAAACCAATGGAGATTTCCTGATGATGAAGAAGATTCTCGCAGCTTCCGTTCTTACCCTGGCGCTCGCGACCTCGGGCGCCATGGCTCAGACAGCCGGTGCAAGCGGCGACGCCAGCGGCAGCGTTTCGGGCGGCGTCTCGGGCACGACTGGCGGCGCCTCGGGCAGTGCGACGGGCGGTGCCACGGTCACCACGCCGACAACCCCTGGCACGGATACGACCACCACGAATTCCATGAATTCCACGAATTCGACGAACCAGCCGGCCGGCATGCAGGATCGCTGCAAGGATACGGGCGCCAACGATACCGACAACAACACGGCCAGCGGCAATACGACCTCGAACATGCAGAACTGCAACAAGTAGGGCGGTTTCGATTCGCACCGGATCGCCGACACAAAAAAGCCCCGCCGGTGGAAGCCGTCGGGGCTCTTTCGTTGAGGCCTTGAAGGTGGGACTTCGCTGCCTGCCGATCCAGGGGGTGTTGGATCGGCCGCGACCCTAGCCGAAGAATCGGCGTGGCTATAATCACGGCTGCGCACATACCAATCACGCCTGCGCGAGAAGGAGGTGATAGCCGGCTGTCGATCTCTCTTTGAGGGAAGAGCGGCTATCTGAGCAGCTTCGCCAATCGCGGCACGCCCTCGCCCACCGCGCGGTCGTCGGCCAGCGTGAAGGACATGCGCAGCGTGTTGCGGCCGGTGCCGTCGGCGTAAAAGGCGTTGCCCGGCACGAAGGCGACGCGCGCCTCCTGCACCGAACGCGCCAGCAACGCGGTGGCGTCAGTGCCTTCGGGCAGCGTCAGCCAGACGAACATGCCGCCTTCCGGCCGGCTCCAGGAAATGCCGTCCGGCATGTTTTCCTCGAGCGCGCCGAGCAGCGCGTCGCGGCGACGGCGATAGGCACCGATCAGCTTCTCCACCTGGGCGTCGGAGATGGTCTCGGCAACGCGATGCATGACCATCTGGTTGATCGACGGGCTGTGCAGATCGGAGGCCTGTTTCATCAGCACCAGCTTTTCCACCACATGGCGCGGGGCGCAGACCCAGCCGACGCGCATGCCTGGGGACAGGATCTTGGAGAAGGAGCCGCAATAGAGCGTGCGGGCATTGTCGATGCCGCCCGAGCGGGCGCAATCCAGCGCCAGGATCGCGGGCACCGCCTCGCCGTCATAGCGCAGCGCCCGGTAGGCGGCGTCCTCGATGACGGCGATGTCGAGCTCGCCGGCGAGGTCGAGCACCGCCTCGCGCTGCTTGCTATCCAGCGTGTTGCCGGTCGGGTTGGCGAAATCCGGCACCAGATAGGCGAATTTCACTTTGCCGCCGTTAGCCGCGGCGGCCGCGCGATAGGCGTCCGGCGTCATGTTGCCGCCGGCGGTGTTCAGCCGGTCGTAACGCGGCTCGTAGGCGTTGAAGGCTTGCAGCGCGCCGAGATAGGTCGGCCAGGTGACCAGCGCGGTGTCGCCGGGCGACAGAAACAGCTTGCCGAGATAATCGAGCGCCTGCTGCGAGCCGGAGGTGATGAAGATGTTGCCCTCGTCGCATCGGATGCCGAGTCCGCCCATATAGCCGGCCAGCCATTTGCGCAGCGGCAGAAAACCTTCGCTGACCTGGTATTGCAGCGCGGCCCCCGCTTCCGCGCCGCCGAGCACGGCCTGATAGGCGTCGCCGATGGCCTCGGCCGGAAACAGCGAGGCATCGGGAATACCGCCGGCGAACGAGATGATGTCGGGCTGATCGAGCAGCTTCAGGAGCTCGCGGATTTCCGAGGCCTTCATGCGCGAGGAGCGCGAGGCCAGAAGGTTCAACAGGGTCAAAGCGCACCTCCCGCAGTGCTTCGTTCAGGGTTTTAGCATTTAGGTCAGCTTCGTTGACCTATTATCAGGCCACGTCCGTCGCGTGAATACACAAAACGGCCATGGCGCATCGCTCTGACGACATTTGGCCCACATATCCTGACGGAGATATCTGACACGACGGCGGTCCGCTCATCGCGGGATTGTCGTAATATTAGAATAGGCGCATATTGTCGCAAGCCGAAGCCGTGCTCCGGCTGAACCGCCTGTTGGCCATGGTGCCCGGGCGGTCCGTGACCAGGTCAAATGTCACTGAAACAACAAGCACCTCGGCTGCTCAAACCATTGGGCAGCCTGAGGCAATGATATTTGGAGGAGATAGCCATGAAGGTCACCATACTGGCAAGTTACGAACCCCATGCCGCCAAAGGGCTGATGCAGGGATCGAACCGCGAAGCTGCAATCCAGGCGCTCTTTGAAAGCGTCGGCGGCAGGATGAGCAGCGTCATGTTCACGCGCGGCATTTACGACGTCGTCGTCAATGGCGAGGTGCCGGATCAGGTCGCCGGGATGGGCATGGCCCTTGCCGTGCGCGCGAGCGGCTCGTTGAGCGAGCTGGTCGTCCTCGAAGAACTCGACATGAAGGCGGTGCTCGCGGTCGCCAACAAGGCTGCCGGGGCCTACAAGCCCGCCGGCTGACGGCCTGGCCAGGCAGCAGGGACGGCGCGTTCGTCGTCCCGTGCTGCCGGCATCACGTCACCGCAAGCCGAGGCTTTGCTGACGCATGCCCTTATCCCCAAACCGCTCCGCACTTTGGGCAACATGCATTAGAACGGCAATCGAATCTCGTCGTCCCGGGCCGTATCGGGCCATCCGATGTCCTTGCGGATCTCCGGCGGCAGTTCGTTCAGCTCGCGCGTCGTTCTGCGGCGCCTTCTCGCCTGCGCGAACGCGGCGCGGATTCGGTTAAGGCTCTTAAACATCGCAACCTCCACAAAGCAGCGGCAGAACTGGCGGCCGCCCTCCGGGCGCCGCTTTTGAGGTGCGTCTGTAACCAGGCGATTGCGCGCAGACGGTGAAATGCTTCACGAAGCCGGAGCGGCCTGAAACATTTGTGTGCGAATTAAATTGGGTTTCGACGCCGCGGCATTAGTGGCGAGCGCCAACAGGCGGCGCTGCCGGCTATGACGGGCGCACAATTGCTGACTGCCTTGCTCGCCAAGATAGGCGTCAGGCGTTAGTCCGTACTACCGGAAGGAAGTTGCTGCGCGGTCTGCGCCGAGAGCCGGCCTTTGCGGACGAGCGTCGGCTTCGAATATTCTTTTTTCATGGCGAAATCTCCCCTGCCTCGCCGGAAAAATGCGGTACGGCTATCGGACTGTCAAGCAGATCGCAGGCCGGTGGATGGCAGGCCGGTGAGGCCGGCCCGATCAACCACCTTCCCGTCCTTGACCACTTCCCTGCCTGCGCGATACACGGTTCGCTCCTTCGGCACCGCCACCACCGCTTCCGGCACATGCTCGGCCCTGAGCGCGACGAAATCGGCCTTGGCCCCGACGGCGATGCCATAGCCTTCGAGCCCCAGCGCCCTGGCGCCGGCATGGCTCACCACGTCGTAGGCTGCTTCCAGCTGGCAATCCTCGTAGAAGCCGGAGCGGTAGCCGATCATGTTGGCGCGGTTCAGCATGTCGCCATCGCCGTAAGGCCACCAGGAATCGCGGATGTTGTCGGAGCCGGCAAAGACCGTGACGCCCGCCTTGCGCAATGCCGCCACCGGCGGGAAAGGATGGTTGCCGGGCGCGTTGGTCATGATGGCGACGCCGGAGGCGGCGAGCAGCTCGCCGGCTTTGGCCAGCGCGTCGGCGGAAATGTCGCCCAGCGCATAGGCGTGGCTGACGGCGACTTTGCCTTGCATGCCCAGTGCCGTGCTCCGCGCGGCGATCTCCTCGATCTCGAACAGGCCGAGGGTGCCGCCGTCATGCAGGTGGATATCGATTCCGGCGCCATGTTTTTCGGCAAGGCCGAAGACGACGTCGAGATGGCCCTTCACATCGCGGTCAAAGCTTGCCGGGTCGAGCCCGCCGATCAGATCACAGCCGAGCTTCAAAGCCTCGTCCAGAAGCTCGGCGGTGCCGGGCGACGACTGGATGCCGCTTTGCGGGAAGGCGACGAGCTGGATGTCGATCAGCTCGCGATATTTTCCGCGCACGGCAAGGATCGTCTCGACATGTTTCAGCCCGACCGCGGCGTCGACCATGACATGGCTGCGCATCGCAAGGCTGCCATTGCCGACGCAAAGCTCGAGCTGGTTTTTCGCGCGCTCTTCCATCGGCGCGGCCTGCTCGAGGTTCCGCATCTGGAAGGCGACCCGCTCGCGCACGTCGAAGCCGTTGGTGCAGGGAATGTGCGGGCGCCAGACATCGCCATAGAAGGAGGTGTCGAGATGGATGTGGCCCTCGACGAAGGCCGGCAGCACGAGCTGGCCGGCGAGGTCGACGGCGCCTGGCGGCGTGCCGGCGGCATTGGCGGCGGGCGTGATGGCGCTGAAGCGGCCGCCGGCGACGGTGAGGTCGGCCAGGGAGCCGTCGGCGATTTTCGCGTTGAGAAAGCGGGGCAAGATGCAATCCATCAGCAATGATGCATCAGTCGTCGTCCCTCGGCAGGCAGAGGTCAATGCGGATCGGGATAGAAAGTGTTTCGCCGAAGTTCTCTGTCACCCGCGGTTGGCAGATCGCGCGCCCGATCGCCTGCGCCGCCGTTAACCTTAATTCCAAGCGGCGGTGGGGAAGTCCCTGTCGCCTGCCTATTCCGCTATCGCGGAAGTTTCGGCACGAGAAAAACATGCCATAGTCCAGGCTGCGGTACGAGGCCGCCTTGGTCGACGCGGACGCCCAAGCACATCCCCAACAATGTCGCCCCCAACGGCCGCGTCGACCTTGTACTGAACGGCGATCTGACCCGGGTCGCCGTTTTGTTTTTGGCCATCAGGCCTGGGACTTGGCGTATTCCGCGACCAGCCCGTCATATTCCTCGAAGGCCGGCAAGGCCGCGTAGCTGTGCAGGGCGGGCGTCTCGGCCCAGGGCAGCTTCTCGCTGGTCCAGGTCTCGACGAAAGGCGTGAACCAGGCGGGGTCGTCCAGCATGGTCGGGCGCAGGTTGACGAACCAGTCGAGCCCCTCCGGCCGGGTGAACATCCAGCTCATGCAGTAGCCGCAGAAATAGTGCTTCGAAGCGCCGCGCAGGCCGCCGATCACCGGCTCGCCCTTGGTGATCTCGAAGCCATCCGCGGGAATGGCGGCGCTCAGCGAATAAGCGCTCGACGACATCTTCTGGCAGCCGGTGCAATGGCAGGCCATGGTGAGCAGCGGCTTGGCGGAGATCCTGAGGCGCACGCGGCCGCAGCGGCAGCCACCTTCGGCAGGCAGGGAGGGAATTGGCATGAGCGCTCCTTGGTTGGTTTTCCCTTCTCATCCGTCGCCTTCGGCGACACGTTCTTCCCACAAGGAAGAAGGAGGAGCCAAGCCCTCAGCCCCCAATCAGCGCCGCGGTCGTCGTCAGCCGCGCGCCCTGCTCGGCGAAGGCTTTGTTGTGCCGGACGATGATGTCGGGCGCTTTCTCCTCCTCGGAATCGAGCGTCGAATGCGCATCCGAAACGACGGTGACGCCGAGGCCCTGGGCAAGAGCGCCTTTCACCGTGGCGGCAACGCAGAAATCGCTCTGGGCGCCGATGAGCACCACGTCGCGAACGCCCTGCCCCGCGACCCACTGCCCGAGATCGGCGTTGGAGAAGGCATTGCCGACGCTCTTGCCGAAGGTCGGTTCGCCGGCCGCCTGGCCGAGCTGCGGCCATACCGGCCAGCCGGAAGCGCCCGGTGCCAGCGGATCCCCCGCCGGCCCGTCATGACGCACGAAGGCCACCTTGCGGCCGGTTTTGCGCGCCCAATCGAACAATTTTCGCGCGCGCTCGGCAATGACGTCGGCATCATGGATCGGCGGATCGAAACGGCCGTCGAACATGCCGGTCTGGAGGTCGATGACGATCAGCGGAGCGGCGGCCGAGGGAGCGGTGTCTGGCATGGGCGCGAAGATAGCGGAGGTGGGGGGTGGGTCAAGCACGGGGACGAGCGTGGTCCACGCCCTTGTGGCAGATCGACAGTTCGGCGCCGCTTGCCAGAGCTTGGGTTCAGGCCGTACGAGCTAGAGCTTTCTGCTAGCGGTTCCTCAGAACATAGACGCTGCCAGCAAGGAGGCCCACGGCTATGGCGAACAACACGAGAGCAATAGCGATCCGCCAGGCAGGATTCATTGAGTGGCGACCCGGCAGCGAACTGCCGGCTTCGCGCATTGTTCTAACGGCTACCTTAAGAATTTCCAGGGCCAGAACCACGCAGACCGCAGTAGTTGCGAAAGCCAGCAGCATCTTCGGTGCAGGTGGATGATTGTATAAACCGACGATGGACTCACCCAAGCGGTAAAGGACGATGGGCGCATATCCCATGGCCGCGAAAAGGCCGCCGCCCACCGCAAAGTACATGGCCAGGCGCCAGAGCCAGTCTGAATGTCGCCTGCCGGCCGATTTCCGGGCCCGATAGTCGAGCGCCGCAAAGCAAAGGGTCCCAGCCGACCAGCAAAGTCCGATCCACCAATTCATGGATGTATTCTATTGTTCCGCTGGTTAGTTTGAGATTAAGGACGCCGGCCTCCTACAGGCACGGCACCGCTGCCGGAGCGCTCAATCTTCTTCCAGCACCCTCATCCGTCTCGGCGCTACCCGCCGATCCTCTTTCTCCCACAAGGGGAGAAGATAAGCGCCCTACCCAATCCCGCCGGTCACAACATAAGCCCCGCCAACTCGCCGATCCGGCAGCCTCACGATCGCCGTGACGATCGAGCCGTAGGCGCGGCGCCAGACGCTGTGGAAGCCCTGATGCGTCGCAGCCGGCACGACGGCCCGGCCGGTGTGGCGGTTGGCGCTTCCCTGCATGGCGACCGGTTCGCCGTTGACGTGGACTTTCACGGCTGCATCCGGCCCGGCCTCGCCCGCGTCGATCTCCAGCGCGATCGCGATCTCGTCCGTGTCGCCGGCATGGATTGTCTCGGCGGTGAGGGCCAGCATAAGCAGCGCTTCGCTGGGGCGGCCCAATGTGCCCTCGCTCCGTTCAAACACATCATCGGCCAGCGGCGGCGTGCGTGGCGGGACGGTGCGGCGCTGGGTGGCGCGCTCGTAGCCGCCGGCCATCGTCAGCAGCGCCACGTCGTCATAGGCCTTGCCGGCGAAGGTCAAGCCGACCGGCATGCCGATGTCGGCCATGGTGCCCATCGGCACCGTCACCGTCGGGATGCCGAGATGCCGCCAGACCAGATTGCCGTTGGCGACCCAGGTGCCGTTGCGCCAGGCAAGATCGGCGGAGGCCTCGTTGACATCCGCATCGGCCGGGCCGACATCGGCGACGGCCGGCAGCACCACGGCGTCGAGGCGGTTGGCGTCGAGCCAGTTCTCGAAGTCGATGCGGCGCGTCTCTTCCAGCCCCTTCAGCCCGTCCTCCATGGTGGGAATGGCCTCGAGCGGGCTCACCCCGTCCTTCGCCCGCTCGACATAGTCCGCCAGGTCGAAGCCGTCGTCGCCATAGCGGTCGGGCAGCGTGCCCGGCGGCTGCGGGAAGATTTTCGGGCCATCAACCGAGGCGAGATCGGGAATCGCGGGATCAGCATTGGCGCGCAGGAAATCGTCCCACGACCAGATTGACAGGTCCCAGATCTCGCGGTTTGCAAATTCCTCCGGCACCAGGCCGCGATCAACCATGGAGCGCGCGCCCGGACGGTCGCGCTCATAGTTCGATACGACGGGGAAATCGACCTCGACCACCTCGGCCCCGAGTGCCTGCAGGTCATGCGCGGCCTGCCGCCAGAGCTCCAGCACCGAGGCGCGCGTCTCGATCGGCCGGCCGGCGCCGAGATCCTTGCCGATATACATTTTCGGCACGCCGAGCCGCTTGCCCTCAAGCGCGCCTTGCAGGGGAAGTCCGGTATAGCTCGTCGGCCTCAGCGCTGATGCCTTCGGGATCGAAACCCAGGGCTGCACGCGCCAGAAGTCGCCGCGCGTGTCATGATCGTCGGCGACGATGACGTCGAGCAGCTCCAGCATGTCCGGCACGCTCCGCGTATGCGGCACCACCACATCCATGGTCGGCACCAGCGGCCAGTTGCCGCGTACCGAGATCACCCCGCGCGACGGCGTGTAGGCGACCAGCGCGTTGTTGGAGGCGGGCGCGCGGCCGGACGACCAGGTTTCTTCGCCGAGCCCGAAGGCGGCGAAGGACGCGGTCGTCGCCGTCCCCGAGCCGTTCGACGAGCCGGAGGCGAAGGCGGCGGTGAGATAATCCTTGTTGTACGGGCTCTCGGCGCGACCATAGGCGCCGCGCTGCATGCCGCCATTGGCCATCGGCGGCATGTTGGTGAGGCCGATGAGCACCGCGCCCGCGGCGCGCAGCCGGGAGATCGTGAAGGCGTCCTCGCTAGCGATCAGATGCTCGAAGGCCGGCGAGCCGGCCGCGACCGTCAGGCCTTTCACCTTGTAGCTGTCCTTGGCGGTGTAGGGGATGCCGTCGAGCGGCCCAAGCGTTTTGCCCGCGCGGCGTCGGCGGTCGGAAGCTGCCGCCTCCTCGAACACCTTTGGATTGAGGATGGGCACGGCGTTCAGCGCTATGCCGTGGCGGTCGTAATGGGCGATGCGCCGCAGGTACGCGCCGGTGAGCTCGACGCTTGTGACTGTGCCGTCTTCCAGCGAGCGGCGCAGGTCGGCGATCGAGGCTTCGACTATATTCATGGCTTGGCGAACCTCTTGTCAGCAATCACGCGTCCGGCGAAGGTTGGCTCGAAATTCGTAAGCCGCGATCCGTCACACCCCCCTCTGCCCTGCCGGGCATCTCCCCCGCAAGGAGGGAGCTTGGATGTCGCGCAAGCTTTTGCCAAACCGCCGACGTTGCAGGGAGGGCCCCGTAGCCGATCTGCTGATCTCCCCAAAGGTCGGGGAGATGGCCGGCAAGCCAGAGGCGGGCGCTGTCCTGCCGACAATTCAGACGATCGAAGAGGTGCTAGTTCGGTGTTTTGACTTGCGTTCGATCCACCAGTCGTTCTGCCAATCTTCATAGCCGAGAAGCGAGCCCTCCATCCGCTCGAGAGATTCGTTCCAGCCGGTTTTGGCGAACACTTTCGATAACAGCAGAAACGCGTCTATCCGCCACTCCTCCCCGGGGAGTGAGAAGAAGGCGCGCCGCCACCCTTGGAAGTCGGGGAAACGGGCGTGCTCGGCTTCGGTAAAGGGAGTATCGATGACATGACGCACCAACCGGCCCGAGCGCACAAACGGGTCGAAGCGAGCCAACGTTTCCGACAGCCATTCCGCCGGATAAGCGTCATGGAAGACTGCCAGCGGCTTGCGACCTTCCAGCATCAGCGGCAGCTCGAAATTCGTATGAACGAGATACGGGACCTCACGGATTGGATGCCAGGACTCGATGCGGTTGAGCCTTCGATCAAGCTCGCGGGGTGGAATGCATATCGCGCCAAGTCGCTCGAGGTCGTCCGGGTCCAAATGCCATGAACCGGATAGCTGTGGACTGTCGCACGCCAGAACCGCGCGAAGCTCTTCCAGGTCTGAGACGCGAATTCGGGCTTCGGCGACCGCCGAACCGGTCGCAGGATCGATCTCCTGCAGGACAAAATAGATGGATTCGGCAGTGTTGCTCACATGGTGACGATGGCTGCTTGGACAATACTTGTACAGGCTTTCTTCAGACAGGCCACATTCCTTCGCTTGCCCCTCTGCCCTGTTGGGCATCTCCCCCGCAAAGGGGGGAGATTGGATGTCGCCCAAGCTGTCGCCAGTCTCCTACTTTGCTACTCCGGCGCGCCGGCGAACAGCACCTTGCCCTCCCCGCCTGCCGCCGGCCAATCGCGGATGGTGCGATCCATGCCGCCGGTCAAAAACGTACCGTGGGCGGCGAAGGCGACCGAGTAGATCGGCCCGGTGCCGGGGTCGAACTCGGCGATCTCGGCGCCCGTATCCATATTCCAGATCCGCGCCGTGCCGTCGAGCGAGGCGGAGCCGAGCCGTTTGCCGTCGGCCGATAAGGCGAGCGCATAGACGGTGCCGGAGTGGCCGTCGAAGCGGCGGACCTCCTTGAAGGTGTCGAGATCCCAGAGTTTTATCGTGTAGTCGCCGCTGCCGGTCACCGCATGGTGGCCGTCGGCCAGGAAGAGCGCGCCATAGGCGCCGCGCTCGTGGCCGTGCCAGTTGCGCAGCTGCTTGCCCGCAAGGATGTCCCAGAGCTTCAGTTCGCCGTCGATGCTGCCGGTGAGCGCCCTGGCGCCATCTGGCGAGATGGCGACGGAACTCACCGACCAATCGTGGCCCGGCAGGACATGCAGCACCGTGCCTTTCTGCAAATCCCAGACGACGACGGAACCGGTGTCGTGGCCGCTGACGGCGAGCTTGCCGTCGGGGCTGATCTTCAGTTGCCGGACGCCGCCGTTCGCACCGGACGAGAAGACATGCAGCACTGTGCCATCGGAAAGCTGGCGCAGCACGATCTCGCCGTCGTCGCCGGCGGTGAGCGCGCTTCTGCCGTCGGGCATGAAGAGCGCGCTGCGCGCCATGTCCTTGTGGACGCCGAGGTCGCGGATCAGCCGCTTGCCGTCGATATCCCAGAGCTTGATCATGCGATCGGTGCTGGCGCTCATGATCTGGTGGCCGTCGGCCGACACCGCCAGCCAGACGACGGCATCGCCGTGGCCTTCCGGCGCGGTCGGCTGGGCTGGGGGCGGTGGCCGAGGCGGCGCCAGCGTCTGCGGCGGCGTGGCCGGCGCCAGCGCGGTCTGCCGGGCCGGCGTGGTTGCAGGCTGCGCCGGTGCGGCGGGCTGCGGCGGAGCGGCCGCCGGCTCGGACGATGCGGTCGTCGGCGCCGGCGCGACAGGCGCGGAGGCCGGCTCGGTCCCAGGCTCTGCCGGAGCGAAGGCGACTTCCCTGGCCGGCGCGGCCGCATCGCCCCCTGTTTCCCGCCACCGGCCGAACTGGTCGGCGAGGATGACGACAAGGGCAATGAGCGGCACGGCAAGCGCGATGCGGCGCAGCCGCGGACGCCCGGCCGGCACGGTCGCAGCGTCGCGGCCGAACAGCGGCGCCGAAGGCTCATGCCTTGGCGCGCCCGGCAGCAGGCCGGCAAGGAACGAAAGCCCGGCGAGAATCGAAAGCATGCCCGCCGCGCCGAAGATCCCGGCGCTCGTCGTGGCCGGGGGCTTGCCCCCCAGCGCCAAATAAAGCTTGGCGAAGCAAGCGAAGCCGACGACGAGCATCGCCAGCGCCAACAGCCTGTCGGTCGATCTTTTCATCGGCATCCCCCAGGCGCCTCCACTCCAACTGGCGGAAGGCGCATCGGCCATTCTAGCCGAGCTTTTCGCCGGGGCTAAGTGCAAGAGATCACACGAAGAAAGGTAAACGTGCTTTGGCGCGGCGTGACTTCTTCAATCCCGCCGCCGGCCGAATTTCGGCTTTACTCAGCCGGCCGGCCAATATCCCGATGCTCAGAACCGAAGCGTGATGTCTTTCGCTCCATAAACAAGCGGCCCGTGAGCAGAAAGCCACACTCCCCAAGAATAACAAGCTCGACTACCCGCGCTGGTTGACAGCAAACGCTCTTATGACATTATCCGCCCGGGATTTTCAGGAGAGCCACAGCATGAAGAAGATTTACGAGAAGCCTGTGTTGGTCCGCAAAGGCAAGCTTTCGATGGTCGTCGCGGGTTCGACACCGGTCCCGGGTTGATTCGGGGACAGCTCGATCAGCTTCATTGATGTTTGAGGCCAGCTGTCATCCTGGCTTGTTGCGTGACAAGGCGGCTGATTATCGTCTTGTCAGTTCGAATGGTTAACGGGGGTTCAATCATGAAGAAGACTTACGAGAAGCCTGTGTTGGTCCGCAAAGGCAAGCTTTCGACAATTGTCGCCGGCGGTCCTTCTACTGTTGCCAATGGCGGCCCGGCGAGCTGATCTGCCGGACAATCTGCTGTTGATGCCTGCCGACCCTGGCTCCTTCTTGCGATCCAGGAAATTCGGAGAACCGGCCATGAAGAAAACCTATGAGAAACCAAGGCTGGTCAAGAAGGGCAGGCTTTCGGCAGTCACCGCCAACGGCGCCACTTCGCTCACCTTCTGACCATTACAGCGCGTTGCACCGAAATTCAGGCAACGCGCTGCAATTCCTTGTTTTAATGCACTTCTTCTCCCGAAGCTGCGGCATCCTCTGGGCGACATAGTTCGTCTTTGACATATCCCATTCGTAAGCCGCCGCGCTTCGGCGACATGCATCAGAGCGCCAGCACGAGATCATCCAACACCATCTGCCAGTGATGTTTGGTCGATAGACGCACGCGCGTCACCGCCTTCAGCATCGGCGCGTATTGAACCGGCGCCAGCGCCGACAGCGTGACCTCGTCGCGCGCGATCAACTCGTCCCCCAGCCAGCTTTCGACCAGCGCGCTCTCCCCTTCCGAGCGCAGCCATGCGGCGCTCAGCATCACCGAATGGAAGCCGAAAGGCGCCGCACGGCCGAACTCTGCCGGATGGCCGCTGCTGGTATAGGCGATATAGGCGCCCGAGACGTTGCCGTTGACGTAGCCTTCGCTGTTCCTGGTGTGGTCACGCGACATGGCGTTGAGATTGTACCAGTCGAGCCCGGCGTACCCGGAAGGAATCTTGCTCAGGCCGCGCGTGGTGATGTCGTCGAAGCCGATGGTGCTGAGCGCCGCGTCGGGCTCAAGCGCCCCGGACGCAAGCAAGCCGAGGTCGGCCGGATAGGCCGACAGCGCGAGGCGCCGGTCGAACCCGCCGCCGGCGATCACGACCTGATCGGCCTCGGCGGCGAGCGGGAAGCGGAAGGTGGTGGCCGCGCCGAGCGGGTGGCTTTCGAGCAGCTGGCCGTTGCCCATCACGGATAGGGTTGCGGTGGCCGCGGCCGGCGTCCTGCCGCTCACCATGCGCGCGGGGGTAAGGCCGACGGGCCTTGGCAGGCCCTCTCCGGCCAAACCGACAAGCGAGCCGGGCGCATCCGTCACGCGCACAGGCTGGTTCTCGTTGGCGCCGCTGGCGCGCCAGCCGGGCGGCACGGAGACCGAAAAGCGAAACGTTCCAGGCGAGCGGATCACGGCGCTGCGCCGCGTCGACGACATCGGGAAATTGGCAAAACCGGCAGCGTTGCTTCGCGCCGCGACGATGAAGCGGCCGGACTGGTCGAACAGCCGCACCACGATGCCGGCCATCGGGCGGTCGGCCTGACCATAGGTTCCGTCGCCGTCGACATCCATGAAGACGAAGGATGAGAAGTTCAGCTTGCCGGATGTCGGACCCCAGGCAGTGCGGGGTGCATAGTCGCCGGTCGGATTGGGATTGCCGCGCGCTCTGCGGCGCTTGCGCCGCCAGCGCAAAGCGAGCGCCATGAGGGCAGTGGCGCCGGCGATGACAAGGACGGAGATGAAGAGAACGAGGGCGTTGTCAGCCACGGCGGGGAAGCGTTGGCTGGAGAAAAATACTCAAGCTGAAAAGCATAAGGTCCGCGCCCCCTCGTAGTCCTGCAAAAGCTAACGCGAGCCGACGTTGCTGCACAGACATTATTTGCGAGAGGCTGGCATCAAAACATAGAGATGCCGGCGGGACAGCGCCGGCTTTCCCTTCTCCCGTCTAGAAGCTCAGGTCGCCAGTTCCACCCACACCGGCGCATGGTCGCTGGCGTTTTCCTCGCCACGCACCTCCCGATCGATGCCCGCTCCTTTCAGCTTCCGCGCCAGCTTCTTCGACAACAGAATGTGGTCGAGCCGTAGGCCGGCGTCGCGCGGCCAGCGGTTCCGGCGGTAGTCCCAGAACGTGTAGAGCTTCTCCTGCTTCGGAAAGACCTTGCGCAGCGCATCCGTCCAGCCCTGATCGATCAGCGCCGCAAAGGCGGCGCGGCTTTCAGGCTGCACCAGCGCGTTGTCGTCATAGGAGCGGGTGGCGTAGATGTCGCGCGGCTCGGGCACAATGTTGAAGTCGCCGGCAAGCACCACCGGCAGGCCGGTGTCGAACAATTCGTTCGCATGCGCCGCGAAGCGCTGGTGCCAGGCGAGCTTGTAGGTGAATTTCGGCCCGGGCTGCGGATTGCCGTTCGGCGCGTAGAGGCAGGCAATCACGATGCCGTTGACCGCCGCCTCGATGTAGCGCGCCTGGCGGTCGGCATCGTCGCCGGGCAGCGCGTCGCGTGTCAGCACCGGCTCGGCGCCGCGAGCCAGGATGGCGACGCCGTTCCAAGTCGGCTCGCCCTTCCACACCGCGCCATAACCGGCCTTCGCCAGCCGGGTCAGCGGAAACTGCGTGTCGCGGGATTTCAGTTCCTGCAGGCAGACGACGTCGGGCTTGGCTTTGACGAGCCAAGCCAAGAGGTTTTCCAGCCGGCTGTTGATGTTGTTGATGTTGAAGGTGGCGAGTTTCATTTGCCGAAGACGCCTCTTCATTCGTCATCCTCGGGCTTGACCCGAGGATTCATGCCGTGACCATCGCCGTGGAACTCTGCGGGGGAAGATTCTGAGCCGTTGCAATGCCTTAGCGTCACGGCATACTAGGGTCTGCGCCGCGTCGCTTCGCTCCTTGCTTCGCCCTAGGATGACGAAGCGAGAGGCGCCATCCGAGCTTTTATCGTCTCCGCCACCGTCTTCAGGTGATCCGCCACCGAAAAACCCGACACCGCCTTGCGGGGCTTGAGATCGTGGTCGCCGTCCTCCAGCCAGACCACCTCTATTGCCGCTGACAGCCCGTAGGTCGCGACCTCGTCCCTGGTGCCAAACTCGTCGCGCGTGCCCTGGAAGATCAGCGTCGGGGTCTTCAGGTCGGTGAGATGTTTTGTCCGCAGTTGCTCCGGCTTTCCCGGCGGATGGAAGGGGTAGCCCAGACAAACCAGGCCAGCGATCTCGCCCTTGGCAAACATCTCGTCGGCGACCATCGAGGCGACGCGCCCGCCCATCGACTTGCCGCCAATGATGAGCTTGCCGGTCAAGCCTTTGGCGCGCAGATCGCCGATCGCCTTGACATATTCCGGGTTCACCGTCTCGGCGCGCGGCGGCGGCTTGCGATGGCCAAAACGGCGCGCAGCCATGTAGTGGAACTCGAAGCGCGCGACGCGGAAACCGGCGGTGGCGAGAGCCTTCGCTGTCACGGCCATTGAGGCCGAGTCCATCGCCGCACCGGCGCCATGCGCGAGCAGGACGGTGACAGGGGCGGAGTCGGGGCCGTCGAAGAGGAAGTAGGTCATCGGGCGGGCTTCCTGGCAAGGCCGCACTCCGTCTCAAGCGCGAACATCTCGCTCGCCAGCCATGTGCAAATCCACGAACTGGATCCCCTTCTGCGCCAGTCTTGCCCATTCGGACTCCGCGTCGAGCTCCAGATAGCGTGCCCAAAGCCGGCGGGCTTCGGCCAGATTGCCGGCGTCGAACTCAAGCCGGGCCAGGTTGAACACCGGGTCGGCATAGGCCTTGTCGAGCGCCATCGCCTTCTGCAGGTGCCGCCGCGCCGACGCGACCTTGCCTTCGTCGCCCACCAAGCCGGCGAGGTTGAACCAGGCTTCGACGAAGCCGGGATCGAGCTTTATCGCGCGGGCATAATCATGCGCGGCTTCCGCTGCGCGGCCGACGCCGCGCAGGCAGTTGGCGCGGTTGAAGGCGGCGATGGCATCTTTTGGATCGATCGCCATGCAGCGCTGGTAGAGCGCTGCGGCCTCGTCGTGCCGCCCCTCCTCTTCCGCGGCTTCCGCCTCGGCGAACAGCTCCTCGAGCGTGTCGTCTTCCGGTGAGCCGAGGTCGAAGAGAAGCTGGCCGTCGAGCTCGCTGCGGCCCTCGTCGAGATAGATCGCGTCCGGCCGGCCATGCTGCGAACCGAGATTGAGCGACTTGGCGGTGAGCGAGGCGACCGGACCGGAGCGATGCACCGAGCGCGCGATCGCGCCCCATGTCGCGCCGCTGGCGATCAACCCGGCATATTTTCTGGCCAGGATCAGGTCGCGGAAGGAATAGGGTTCGCCGTCATGTTCGAAGGCGTCGAACAGCGACAGCATGTCGAGATCGCTGGCGGCAAGCCGCGACTGGTCGATCAGCGACTGCCGGGACAGCGACGACGCCTGAGGCGCCTTCAACAAGCCGAGCAAGCGCAGGAAGCCGTTTTCGCTGACCAATTCGCGCCCGGCTTCGCGCTCGGCCTGCACGCGGCGCTCGATGTCGCCATCGCCCGTTCTTGCCGTGGCCGCCTTGGCCAGCAGCGTACGGCCGAACACGACGTGGGTGGTGCGGCGGGTGACGCCGCGCCTCAACTCGGCATGGCGGCGCTCGACCTCGCGCGCGGCGAGCCTGAGCGGAAACGCGGCCAGCGGGCCGACGGCGCCGAAGACGGCGCCGGGAAGGATCACCGGCCCTCCCGTCACTTCTTGCTCTTGCCGACGGCTTTCAACAGGTTCGCTTTCAGCGGGTTCTCAGGCGCGCCGCCGCCGGCGGCCGCCTTCTTGGCGGGCTTGGCCGGCGCCTCCTCGGCCTTGCTCTTCGATTTGGCCGGCGGCTTGGCCGACTGCGACAGGCTCGCTTTCAGCGCATCCATCAGGTTGATGACATTGCCGCGTTCGGGCGCCGCCGCGATGATCGGCTTGTGGCCTTTGAGCTTCTCGCGGATCATCCCCATCAGCGCCACTTCGTAGCGATCCTCGTAATTCTTCGGATCGAAATGAGTTTCCTTCTGCTTGATCAGCGCCTGGGCGAGATCGAGCATTTCCGGATCCGGCTTGCCGGCCGGGATGTTGCCGAAATATTCAGCCGTGCCGCGCACTTCGTTGGGGTTCCTCAAGGTGCAGACGAACATGCCGTTCTCGCGCGGGCCGATCGTCACCACGCGCTCGCGGCTGGAAAGGACCAGGCGGGCGATCGCCAGCTTGCCGGATCTGCGCATCGCTTCGCGCAGCACCGCGAAGGTCTCCTCGGCCATGGCGCCGTCCGGGGCAAGGTAATAGGGCGAGTCCTGGTAGATGACGTCGACCTCATTCTCGTCGACGAAGGCCTCGATGTTCATCGTGTGGTTGGATTCGATCCGGACCGCGTCGAGATCGGCATCATCGATGATGATGTACTGCTTGTCCTCATATTCGTAGCCCCGGACCAGGTCCGAGCGTTCGACCAGGCCGAGTTCGGGGTCGACCGGCTTCATGTTGATGCGGTTGTGGGTCTTCTTGTGCAGCTGGTTGAACGAGATGCGCTCGCTCGCGCTGGTGGCCGGATAAAGCCGGACCGGACAGCTGACGAGGCTGAGCTTGAGGTAACCTTTCCAACTTGCCCTGGGCGCCATGATGAACTCCTACGCGGCCATGCACTGACAGTTTTACTTTTTTTGGAAGCCTGATCTTTGCCGAAAACCGGTTTCCCACTTTTCGGGATCATGCTCCGGCGCTTCGTCCGAAGGACGGTTGGCGCTCCGGAAATGCTACACCGACCCTTGATGGTACATGCAAATTGCTGACGAAGTGTTCTTGGGCCGGTTGGCGCGGAGGATAATTCAAATTGTAGGAAGCGTCGATGGAGATGGAAACCGAACGCTGGCAGGACAGAGGGGGGTGTGACGGATCGCCAACGCCTGCGGTTTACTTTCCCTCAACCACCGGCAAATCCCTGGCGGCCTCGTCGATCTCCGCCCAGGGATCGCCCGAGGTCTCCAACAGTCCCGGCAGCGAGGCGTAGTTCAGATCCTCGGGCGCGTCGATAGCCTCCAGATCGGTCCAACTCATCGGGGTCGATGCCGGCAGGTTGGTGCGGGCGCGCAGCGAATAGGGAGCGGCGGAGGTGTGGCCGCGGGCGTTGCGGTGGAAGTCGATGAAAATGCGCTTCTTGCGGTTTTCCTTGCCCATGACGGTGACGAAAGTGTCGGGCGCGCTTGCCGCGAGCAAAGTGGAAATGGTGCTCGAGGCCTGGTGCAGTTTCTTCCAGTTCTGCTTGCGCGTCACCGGCACTGTGATGTGGATGCCCTTGCCGCCGGACGTCTTTGCAAACGGCACCAGGCCGAGGCTCTCCAGCCCGCCCTTGATGTGGACGGCCGCCTCGACCACCTCGCGCCAGGAAATCCCCTCGCCCGGGTCGAGGTCGAAGACGATCTGGTCGGGCCTGTCGAGCTTGGTGCGGTGCGTGCCCCAGGTGTGGAACTCGACGACGCCGAACTGCGCCAGTGCCAGATAGCCCTTGGCGTCCTCGACCGAGAGGTAGGTCTTGGTCTCGCCTTCCGAACTGACGCTCTCGAACACCGCCACCGAAGGCGGCATGCCGGTGAAGGCGTGGCGCTGGAAGAAGCAGTCCTGCGGCCGCCCCGTCGGGCAGCGCACCAGCGACACCGGGCGGCCGATGATGTGCGGCAGCATGAAATCGCCGACCAGCGCGTAATAGACGGCAATGTCGAGCTTGGTCGGCCCGGTCTTGCCGAACAGCCGCCGCTCCGGATTGGTGACCCAGATGGTGGCGAGGTCGGACTCGGCGATCAGCCGCTTGCGCTTGACCGCAACCGGCGTGGTCAGGCCGCCGACATCGCGCAGGCCGCGGAAGACGCCGTGGCGGATCGCATTGTCGGCGGTGCGGTTCGAATAACGGACGCGTGCCGACAGCAGCGGCTTCACCCAATGCATCTCGCGCATGATCTCGCGCGGCACGCCTTCGGGCGGCGTGGCGCCGGCGGTCAGCCGCTCCAGCCGGGTCAGCAGGTCGGTCGCCATGTCGCGGTCGAAGCCGGTGCCGACCTTGCCGCGATAGTGCAATTCGCCGTCGACGAACTCGGCCATGCCCAGCGCTGCAAGCCCTTCCGCCCGGTCGGAAACGGTGTAGCCGGCGATGACGAAATCATCCGTCTTTTGCGCCTTGACCTTGGTCCAGCTCTTGGTTCGGCCGCTCATGTAGATGGCATCGGCGCGCTTGGAGACGACGCCTTCCAGCCCAAGGTCCGAGGCCTGGTCGTAAAGCCCGCGGCCATCGCCCTCGACGTGGTCGCTGTACTGGATGGCGGAGTTTGCCGCCTGGCCGGCGAGCAGTTCGGCAAGCAGCGCCTTACGCTTCTGCAGCGGCGCCCTGCGCAGGTCCCAGCCATCGAGATGCAGGAGATCGAAGGCGTAGAAATGCAGCTTCGAGCCGGCGCCCTGGGCCAGCGCGTCCTGCAGCAGCGCGAAGCGCGAGATGCCCTTGTCGTCCAGCACCATGATCTCGCCGTCGATGATCGCCCGGCTGACCGGCAGCCGCGAAAAGGCTTGCGGCAGGTCGCCGTAGCGCTTGGTCCAGTCGAGGCCGCCGCGGGTGATCAGCCGCACATTCCCGTCCACGACATGCGCCATGGTGCGGTAGCCGTCGAATTTGATCTCGTGCAGCCAGAGCGTGCCGGTGTCCTCGCCGCCGGGCGGCTCGCTCACCTGCGCGGCGAGCTGCGGCTCGATGCGGCTTGGCGGGTCTGCCTTGACCGCGCCGGGCAGCGCGCCGGGTTTCAGCGAGCCAGGTTTCGGCGGCAGGCGCTGCGGCTTTCTCGGCGCTGCCAGTTCCTCGATGCGCCGGCCGG
Source organism: Mesorhizobium sp. AA23 (assembly GCF_001672435.1). Classification (NCBI taxonomy): domain Bacteria; kingdom Pseudomonadati; phylum Pseudomonadota; class Alphaproteobacteria; order Hyphomicrobiales; family Phyllobacteriaceae; genus Mesorhizobium; species Mesorhizobium sp. AA23. The sequence continues at coordinate 69,578 of NZ_LYTP01000008.1, read as the reverse complement.
ACTTGACGCTTTCCGGCCGCGCTTCGAGAATGTCGAGCTCGGAGTCGGAGGCGAGATCGCGCTCCTTGAAAAGCAGCCAGTTCTTCTTGTTCTCGTCCTCGCCGGGCTTGGGCTTCAGCCGGGTCAGCATCCAGCCGCCATTGAGCTTCTGGCCGGCGAGGCGGAACTTGAAGGCGCCGGTGCGCAGGCTCTTTTCGACATCCTCCATCGGCGCCCAGGTGCCGGTGTCCCAGACGATCATCGGCCCGCCGCCATACTCGCCCTCGGGGATGACGCCCTCGAAGTCGATATATTCGATCGGATGATCCTCGGTCTCGACCGCGAGGCGCTTGTCGGCCGGATTGAGCGAGGGCCCGCGCGGCACCGCCCAGCTCTTCAGCACGCCGCCGACTTCGAGGCGCAGATCGTAGTGATCGGCGGTGGCGTGGTGCTTGTGGATGACGAAGCGATTGCCGCCGCCGACCTCCGGCCCGCCCGCGGGTTCAGGGGTGCGGGAGAATTCGCGCTTGGCGCGGTAGGTTTTGAGTTGGGGAGCTGGCATGGGTTAAGTGCCGAAGCGCGTAGCCGACAGTGGCAAGGGCCGCGATCCTTCGCGCCCCCGAGCCCGCGCGATCGTCATCCTCGGGGTTGACCCGAGGATCCATGCCGTGACCTTTACCGCCGAGTGCAGCCGAGCAGAACTTGGACCGTCGTGACGCGTCCAGGTCACGGCGTGGATCCCAGGGTCTCCGCGACGTCGCTTCTCTCCTGCTCCGCCCTGGGATGACGAAGGCACTCCACTCAATCGTCGGTCGCCGGCGTCAATTCCAGCTCGGCCGGCGTCAGACCCTGCCGCAGCTGGCTCAGCCGGAATTCGTCGACCCAATAGGCCTCGCCGTCGACCAGCACGCGGGCGCTGTAGGTGCCGCCGGAAAAGCTCTGCGCGGTGACGTAGACCTTGTGGCGGTCGAGCGCCTTCTTCACCGCGGCGCGGCGGGACTTTTCTCTGGCGACGGGACTGGCCATGGCTCACTCTGTAGACGCTGGCGCTGAACAGTCTCTAAGGATGAATGAGAGCGGGGGGCGAGTCAATTTGGCGGGGCGACGGAGCGCCAAGCTCCCGTCAAGCGGGCGAGACGGCCGGCAGGCCAGACCAGAGAGGCACCGGAAGGACCGAGGCGTTTGAGCCAATAAGGGCCGCCGCTTTGTTGCTATCGATCTCCCAACAAGAAACTACGATGCGTCGGCGGGACAGCGCCCCCTCTGCTCTGCCGGCATCTCCGCCACAACAAGGGGAAGATTGGCTGTCGCCAGCGCCGCGCCCTATCTTGGAGTGCAACGAGGGAAGCACATGTCTCACATCCGGGCGATGACGAAGAACGATCTGCCAGCCGTCTCGCGGCTGCTGGGAGGATCCTGGCGGCGGACCTATTCGCCGATCATGGGTGAGGAAACCGTGGCCCGGCTCTCCGACGAAAAACATGCGCCCGACAAGCTCGCCGAAGAGCTCGGCGACGACAACAAGATGTCGTTCGTGGCCGAGCGGACCGACGGATCGATCGCCGGCTATGCGATGGCAGCGATGGACGAGAGGGGCGATGTCATGCTCGACCGGCTGCATATCGAGCCGGAAGAGTTCGGCAGCGGCCTCGCCGTCGACCTCTTGCACGCGGTGCTTGCGGCCCATGCCGGCATTCCAAGCATCGCCCTGGAGGTGATCGAGGGCAATGAGCGGGCGATCGCCTTCTACCGCAAGCACGGCTTCGAGGTGGTCGAGCGCCGGCCGGCCGCACATGGCGTCGGCGGCCATGCCTCGCTGATCATGCGCCGAATGCTGCCGATGGCTTGAGGCCGCGCTGGACGCATCGCGTCCCGGCATTATAATTTCGCGGGCGCTAATTTCTTACCGGAGACAGATGAATGAGCCTCGGCAAGCAGAAACTCGGCAGCCAGGGGCTCGTCGTGTCGGCCATCGGCCTCGGCTGCATGGGCATGAGCCAATCCTACGGCCCGGCCGACGAAGCGGAGTCGATCGCGACGATCCACCGGGCGATCGAGCTTGGCTGCACCTTCCTCGACACGGCCGAGGTCTACGGGCCTTTCATCAACGAGGAGCTGCTTGGACGCGCGCTGAAGGGCCGGCGCGACGAGGTGACGATCGCGACAAAATTCGGCTTCCGCATCGTCGACGGCAAGCAGGATGGCACCGGGCGCGACAGCCGGCCGGAGCATATCCGCGAGGTGGTCGAGGCTTCGCTCACGCGGCTCGCGACCGACCGCATCGACCTGCTCTACCAGCACCGCGTCGACCCTGATGTGCCGATGGAGGATGTCGCGGGCGCGGTCGGCGAGCTGGTGGCGGAGGGCAAGGTGCGCTTCTTCGGCCTGTCGGAGGCGGGGGTTTCCAACATCCGCCGCGCCCATGCCGTGCACCCGGTCTCGGCGCTACAAAGCGAATATTCGCTGTGGGAGCGCAATCTCGAGCCCGACATCATCCCGGCGCTTGCGGAACTGGGCATCGGCCTGGTGCCGTTCGCGCCGCTCGGCCGCGGTTTTCTCGCCGGCGACGTGAAGCGGGCGGAAGACTATCCCGAAGGCGATTTCCGGCGCGGCGACCCGCGCTATCAGGGCGAAAATTTCGACGCCAATGTCGCCGCGGCCGCTACGGTCCGCGAGATTGCGGTCGCCAAGGGGGTCAAGCCCGGCCAGGTGGCGCTCGCCTGGCTGCTGGCCAAGGGGCCGGAATTCGGCATCGACATCGTGCCGATCCCCGGCACCAAGCGACGGACCTATCTGGAGGAGAATGTCGCCGCCGCCGACATCAAGCTCGACGCCACCGAGTTGCTGGGGCTCGACATGGCGCTGACGCCTGAGAAGGTATCGGGGCCGCGCTATAACGAGCGGACGATGTCGATGGTGGATCGGTAGGCATTCAGCTAATCTCCCTCCTCGAGGGGGAGATCAACTCGGTCGATCCTACTGCTTATTGCAATCCGCCAGCGCCGCCATCGCCTTCTTGGCCTCGGCCTCGCTGGCGTATCTCTTCTTGCCCAGATCGACGACAAGCGTTCCGTCGGGCTTCTTCGGCACGATCTCGCATTGTTTCGAAACGGCGTCCCTGGCGACCCACCATTCCTCGGCCGCGACAGCAGGCAGGCTGGCAATGCCGGTAGCGAGGATTGCGATAGCGACGGTGCGAACCATTCCTGGCCTCCATTGTCGGTTGCTGGAAAGCAGGCCGGAGTTGCCGGCGCCGTTCGTCGACGAAGCCAGCACACTGCCTTGGGCAAACGCCCTCCCCGGGCCTTCTGTTCCGGCTCAGCCGTGATCTCGGGAGTCACACGCCCGCATGCTGGCGTCCAATCTAACTTTTTGTGAGGATATCGGCCCTAACCTCCGCGCGAGGGAACCAGAGGTTTCACGTGCACGCCCTCGTCGACGATTTTTCCGAGTACCATGTCCCGCCGCGACGCATCCTGATGCACCATCCGCGGCATGGCTCATCGCTGAGGGCACTATCGCAGGAGCGGCTGGTCGAATTGAACTTCCTCGACCTGCCGCATGTCGAGGAATTCTATGCCGAGTACGATACCTTCGCCGCGTTGGTCGCGAACCATGTCGAGACGCTCTACCTCGAGGACGTGCTCGGCGATCACGTGCCGTACCGATCCGAGTCATCCGTCAACCCCAATCTGATCTTCATGCGCGACAGTTCAGTGACCCTGCCTTGGGCGCCGACGAAATTCATACCCACACGCCCTGCTCTGCCCAGCCGGGCTGCCGAGGCCGGGATCGTCAGCCATGCGCTGAAGCGGCTCGGCATGGCCCCGCTCACGCATCTGGGGAACGACGAATATCTTGAAGGCGGCGACGTCCTTCCGGTGACCTTCGACGGGCGCCGCGTGCTGCTCGTCGGCTTCGGCGTCAGGACGACCAAGGCGGCAGCTATCAAACTTGCGCTCGATCTCATCCCCGACCATGTCGACTACATCATCGGCCTCTCGCACGATCCGGCGTTGCTGCATCTCGACACCGGCTTCACCGTGCTGCCCAACAAGGTGATCCTGGCCGCCGCGGGCATGTTCGGCGCCGGCTTCCTGATCGATGAGAATCGGCGGCTCAACCCCGTCAATCCGCTCGCCTATGCCGAAGCGCTCGGTTGCTCAATCGTGCGCTGCGACAAGGCCGACGCCATCGCCCATGAACGCTGCAACCTCCTGCCGCTGGGCAACCGCCGCTACCTCGCGTTCGACATGCCGGCAGAACTCAAGGCAACGCTGGAGCAGGCGGCAGGCGTGACCATCGAGCGAGTCAAGGGGACCGAGATCGCCAAGGCCACCGGCGGTGTGCACTGCCTGACGAGGCCGCTTTACTGCTGACGCCGGTGCGGCTCGGACCTTGAATCATCGCGCGGCTCGCAACGTCGTTTTGTCCTTTGCCGATGAAACCGCTGTGCGGCTTCGACGAACCCGGCAGCCGAGACAGCTGCCCGGCGACGACTGCCAGGCTCTCAAAGCTTGTCGTATTTGATGTTCGAGGCGACGTACTCGTTCTTGAGTCGGCGTTGGCCGCCTTCGAACGGTCCGGTGTTGAAGGCGAACACCCTGAGCTCGGGCATGTTGTCGGCAGTGGCCGTCCGCTTCCAGGCGTTGAGAAAATCGCCGTTCATGGCGGCCAGCTTCTCGAACACCGTCTCCTGCAACATCTCGGCGGGAAACGGCAGCGTCGCGCCCTCCACCAGTTCGACCGCCACCTCCATGCGCTTGTTGTGCGCGGCGTCTTCGTAGGAAATGAGGCGAAAGGTCGACAGTATCGGCGCCAGCACGTCGAGGCCGAACAGGATCTCTCGCAGGCTGTCCGGCGTGACCTTGGCTCCGTAATACTCGATCGACATATCGGAGCGGCCGTAGATGAACAAAAGCGGCAGGTCGAGGATACGGCCGCTGTTCTTCAAAATGTTGCTATGCCCGGCTTCGCGCAGGATGCGCTTCAACTCGCTGAAGCGCAGCACGTGGCCGCGATCGTGGATGTTATAGCGGATCTTGGGCGAGATGTTGTAAGGCCGAGAAATGGTTGCCACCAATTCGCCACTGGCGTTCTCCTCCAGGTAGTAGGCCAGCGGATTGTACTGGAAGATCATCGGCGTGACGCCGTATTCCGTCCGCACGATGGCCTTGCGCAGCCGCTCGTCGCCGAGCAGCGCGCGGCGCAGGTTGATGGTGAGTTCGCTTTCGAGCGCCAGGTTGACCTCAAGATCGGAGGCGCCGTAGCTGCCGATCACACGCCGGAATTTCTTCAAGAGATAGCCACGGAGGCTCTCCGAGACGCCTTCGCCGCCGAAGGCCGCATCGATGGTATATTTCGACCAGTCCAAACGCGGGTCGTCGACCAGCGTCTTCAGGAACGGCGGATAGCCCATCACAACATAGCGGAAGCGCGGCCCGAACTCGTTTATGGTGTTGACGATCTTATCGAGGTTCGGCCCCGTCGATTTCAGGATTGTCGTGTCGGTCAGCGAGATCGCCACATTCATGCCTGTCGCCCACGCGCCGAGCGCGAACGCATTGAGGATGAACAGGGTCTCGTCCTCGCCGGTGATGCGCAGGAACGTCATCTGCATCATCTGCTTGGTGATCATCCGCTCGGTCTTGCCGCGCACCCAGCTGGTCGGCATGCCGCTGCTGCCGGAGGACTCGTCGACCATCACGCCCATCGACGGCAGCTTGCCATCCAGCAGACGTTCCTCCTGCGGATATTTCTTGACGTAGGATTCCTTGTCCATCTCCGGAATCGAACTGAGGTCGGGCTTCGTCACATGATCGAGCATGATCTCGGGCTTGCCGCCGAGCCGGTCGATATAGTCTCGATAGGCCGGAACCCGCCTGTAGGCATGATAGAAATTCGCCCAGGCGCGCCACGCGCCGATGCCCCAGCGCAGCCGCTCGAAGCCGGGAATGAGCAATATCTTGTAAGCATACCGCGAAGACGCGAATGCCCGCTCGACGACGTTGACCAGCGCGACAAGCGCAAGGAAGAAGGGCCGTACCGCCCGCTTGATCAGCCGCATAGGATGATGTCCTCGTAGGGGAGCCGGTAGCTCAGCGGCGGCGGCTGGCTCTTGCCCAGCCGGAGCAGCAGCCAGACCATGTCGGCGCCTCCTTTTTCGTCCGGCATCCTGAAATAGCCGATCATGTTGGTGCGCGCCTCGTCTGAGGTGATGACCGAGCCATAAGGCTGCCAGTAATAGCCATGGCGAGTAACGATGAGCCACAGCCGGAACATGGTCGTGCCGGCACGAAACCAGTCCTCCATGGTGACGTAAGGACCGCGCAGCCAGCCGATGGTGCCGACGCCCTTCATGCTGCGGCCGTAGATGAGGCCCACGAGGCTCTTGATGCCGGGCAGGGTCCAGAAGCCAGGCCTGGTGAAGAAGCTTTTGAGCAGAAACGCCGAGAAGCCGAGGCAGCGCGCCGAGAGGCCGTCGCCGGTGATGTCTTCCTCGCGCGTGCCGAAACGCAGCCACCGCACCAGTTCCTTGCGGATGGGCACGTTCTCCATGTCGTGGAAAAGCGCCTGGCGATTGAGCTCGATCACCCAGTCGATCGCCTCGGCGTCGTTGCGCGCCTCGAAGCGATGGCCGGTTCGAAGGGCTTCGGCCTGCATCTCGCCAAGCAGCGTCTGCGGGATCGCGCGACCGTCATAGGGAAGCCGGGAGGTGTGGCGGTCGAGGATCAGCCGGGGATCGAAATCCGCAATCGGCGCGATCGCCGGGCGCAGCGTCAGCCTCGATATGACCTGGGGCGTCTGGGTGTCGCCACCCTTGTACATCGGAGAGAAGTCGGTTGCGCAGTCGAGCTCGAAGCCCAGGCCATGCGCTGCGATTGAACATATCTCGGCAAAGATGCCAGCGGTGAGCCAAGTGAAGCGACCCTCCGGGTCGGCCACATAAAGTCCACGCCGCGGCAGGAACACGATCTCCGCCTCGCGATCGTTTAGGATACGGAGCCGGAAAGGCTGCGTGTTGTGCGGGCTGGGGCAGCTCACCGCATAGCGGGCAATCTTCCGCCATTGTTCCGATGACTTCGCGTCGTCTTCCTGCACGCTATTGCGCTCCGCCAATTTCGACCAGGCAATAGCAAACAAACAATACGAGACGGTAAGTTCAAATGGCTAATGAATACTTTTGAAACACCCTACATCATTCCGGGGCCTGACAAGCGGCACCCCGTTTCGTGCCCATCAACCGCCCGAATGCGGGTCGATGCTGTAGGGATGCACGGGATAGCCTGAGCCGATCGTCCCGCTCACCCGATCGATCCAGGCGCTGACCGCCGGATAGTCGGCAAGCGAAAAGCCGCAATCCTCGGCGCGATGGCCGTAGGCATAGACGGCGATGTCGGCGATGGTGAGCGAGCCGCCGACAAGGAACGGCGTGTCCTGCAGGCTGCGCTCGAGAGCGCCAAGCGCGCGGGCGCCCGCCTCACGCTTGCCGGCCACCATCGGCTGATTGCGGTCCAGCCGCCCGGTCAGCGACCAGAAGCGCAGCGAGCCGATGACCGGCTCGACATAGTACTGCTCGAAGAACAGCCACTGCATGGCCTTGGCGCGCGCGAGCCGGTCCGCCGGCAGGTAGGGCGTCCCCTCCGCGACGCAAGCGAGGATGGCGTTGGATTCGGCGATCGCCGCACCATTCTCCACGGCGAGCACGGGAACGGCGCCGGCCGGATTGAGCTTCAGGAAGGCTTCCGTGCGGCTCTCGCCCTCGAAGATCGAGACAATGCGGGTTTCATAAGCGATGCCGAGCAGGCCAAGCAGGACACGAACCTTCCAGGCATTTTGCGAGGGCAGATAATCGTAGAGCGTGAGCATGGGTGCGTCCCTCCTTGGCCAGGCTGGCTTCGCATGGGGCGTGCGCGGGCGCCACCCGATTTATGCGCCTTGATTTCCTCCCTTGAGGGGGAGATGTCGCCGAAGGCGACAGACGGGGTCGTCTCCCGTAAATCGTCAGCGTCGTGTTCGTGGCGGACCGCGTAAGGCGCTGCGACCCCCTCTGGTCTTCCGACCATCTGCCCCTCAAGGGGGGAGATCGGCAGTTCCGCCACGCCTCACCCCGCGATATCCCTCGCCACCGCCTGCGCCTCGATGCCGATCTCGCGCAGCAGGCCGGTGACCGGATTGTAGAAGCCGACGAGGTAGACACCCAGCGCCGTCGCGAGTGGATTCACTCCACTCTTCCCCGGCCGCAGCTCCGCCGGCAGGATGCCGTCATAGCCAGGACGGTAGCCCGTGGCGAAGATTACGGCGTCGAAGTTTTGTTCCTGCCCGCCGGCGAATGTTGCGCCGTCCTCGGTGAAGCTGACGATATCGGGGAGAATGCCGATCCTGCCCGCCTTGATCGCTGCTACAGTTCCGACATCGATGACCGGAATGCGGCCGGCGTCGATCTGCTTGAGGATGCCTTCCTTCGGCCTGACGATGCCGTATCGCTCCAGCCTGCCCAGCGCCAGGTCGAGGATTTTCGGGAACATCCAGTCGTTCAGCGCCCGCGGCATCGGCCGGCTGGCGATGCCAACCATCTGGATCGGCACGCCGAAGAGCTGGCGCGGCACGATGTGGACGCCCTTGCGCACCGAGATCGTCGGATGCGCGCCGCTCTCGGCAAGATCGAGCGCGATCTCGGCGCCGGTGTTGCCCATGCCGACGACCAGCACGTTCTTGGCCGTATAGGGCGTGGCCTCGGTGTAGGCGGCGCTGTGCAGCACCTCTCCCTTGAAGGTTTCGATGCCGGCAAAGGCCGGCGTTATCGGCTCTGCGTTGTTGCCGGTGGCGATGACGATCTTGCGGGCGTTGAAAGGCCCGGCATCGGTCTCGACCACGATTTTTTCGCCCGCCCGGCGGATCGATTTCACCGTGACGCCGAAGCGCGGCTCCAGGCTGAAACGCGCGGCATAGGCATCGAGATAGGCGACCACTTTTTCACGCGGCACGTAGTGTGGGTGGTTTTTCGGGAACGGCACGAAAGGGAGTGACGAGAAGGACTTCACCGTGTGCAGGTGCAGCCGCCGGTAATGCCGCCGCCAGGCCGGCGCCAGCTCGCTCGCCCTTTCGAGGATGATGAAATCGACTCCGGCCCGCTTCAGGCAGGCCCCGACAGCCAGCCCCGCCGGTCCCGCGCCGACAATGACGACACTGGTATCCAAGGCAGCCTCCTCCCCCAAGGCAGCAAGAAGCTATGCCCGAGGTGTCGGAGGAGCAAGTAGGGGAATCACCTAGACTTGCGGGACAGGGTGCACCGAGCGAAATCGGATGAATGGCCGAGCGAGGCGCCGGAGTCTTATCTCGCTCCTTATCGGGAAATGTCGCCGACGGCGATGGAGCGATCGCTGCGCGTGAAGTGCCGGCGCGTTGCGCGGAGGAATACAACGTCGGCGATCTGCGTGAGACGACCCCTCAGGCCTCAAGGGGGGAGATCAGGATTCGCGCTCTACTCCGTCCCGCTCGGCGCTTCGGCCTCGTCCTCGGGCGGTTCGAGAATCTCGATCAGCCGCGCTACCCTGGCGCCCGGCATCGCGCGACCCTCGTTCATCAGCGCCTCGTCGGCGCCGATCCAGGCGAAGGCCTCGCGCAATTCCTCGAGGCTGGCGCCGGTGAGCGCGACGTCGGCGATGACGGCCTCGTCGACAGGGCCAAGAACGGAAATGATCTCGTTGCGGGTCATCCTTGTCTCCCTGGGGCGGAACGATGACAAGGAAACGGCGGACGGGTGGAGCGGGTTCCGACGGCGTTGTCTCCGCCTTGTGGGAGAAAGCGCCGCGCGGTCTTTGCTCTTACCCCGACAACCGCTATGCACGGAGGCTCGTCCCGGAATTCTGCCGAGTCCTCATGAAATCCGTCTTGCTGCTTTCCGCCCTGCTCCTCTCCTCACCCGCCCTCGCCCAATGGAAGCCGAGCGAGAAGGTCGAGACCTATGCGATCTCAGGACAAAGCGTGGAGGCGCTCTATGTCTCGATCGGCGAGAAAGGCCCTGTGATCGGCAGGGACTCGGCCGGTAACGGGCGGCGGGCAATCGCGCAGACCAACTTCAAGCTGACCTGGCAGCGCGATTATCAGACTGAAGGCGACGCCTGCGTGCTGAAGACCGCTCGCCCGAAGCTGATCATCACCTACACGTTGCCGAAGCCCGCCGCAAAACTTGCCCCCGCCGTGCAGGCGCGGTGGGACGCGTTTGCCGACGGCCTCGCCGCACACGAGAAGGTCCACGGCGCCGGCATCGTCGACATGGTGGACAAGATCGTCGCCTTCAGCACCGGCCTCACCGTTGCCGACGACCCCGGCTGCACCAAGATCAGGGCGGAGCTGACGAATTATCTCGACCAGCTTTCCAAGGCGCAGCGCCGGGCCAGCCGCGACTTCGACAAGGTCGAGTTCGGTCCGGGCGGGAACTTGCAGAAGCTGATTGCGGCGTTTCTGATCGGCGGGTGAACACGGCCAAGGAGCGGCCGCGCCCTTCCCGCGGTGGCAGCAGGGCCACACCGGAAGCACCGCTATCAGCATTACCGCATCTCGAATGGGACAGCTGCCAATCCCGTCTGCGCGGAAACGGGCACTGTCGGCTCTTTCTCGGCTAGGTTGAAATCTACACCTTAGTACTTGCTAATGCGCATTCAGCGCTCTTCACCGACTGATCGGCGGCCACGCGGCACGGCCCTGGATTGACTTAGCTCACGGCAGGCTGGCTCATTTGTCCTTTGAGACGAAAGTCTAAGGGCATGCGCCGCAGCTTTACAGGCGGGTTTGGTAGCGCTACCGTTTCACAGTCGCGTGACCCGGGGGGAGCTGGGGCAAACGTCGCCGACGCCAGTGGTGGATGCTTGCCGGCATCCGTTTCAGCCACACCTTGATTGGAAACGGCTCCCCGCGAAACCCGCAGGGACCATCGGGAGGAGTTCGATGGCGTCTGTCGCGATTGGCGATGTCTACAAGTCGTTCGGAGCCACCCAGATCCTGCACGGCGTCAGCGTCGACATAGAGGACGGCGAGTTCGTCACGCTGGTCGGGCCGTCGGGATGCGGAAAATCGACGCTTCTGCGGATGATTGCCGGGCTGGAAAAAATCTCCCGCGGCCATATTTCGATCGGCAGCCGTGTCGTCAACGATGTTGCGCCGAAGGAGCGCGACGTGGCCATGGTCTTCCAGAACTACGCGCTCTATCCGCACATGACCGTTGCCGAGAACATGGCGTTCTCGCTCATGCTGAAGGGAGTGGCCAAGGCGGAGAGCGATGCCGGGGTGAAGCGGGCGGCCGAGATCCTCGGGCTGGTGCCGCTTCTGTCGCGTTATCCACGCCAGCTTTCGGGCGGCCAGCGGCAGCGCGTCGCCATGGGCCGGGCGATCGTGCGCAATCCGCAGGTGTTCCTGTTCGACGAGCCGCTCAGCAATCTTGACGCCAAGCTGAGGGTCCAGATGCGGGCCGAGATCAAGGAACTGCACCAGCGGCTGAAGACGACGACGATCTATGTCACGCACGATCAGATCGAGGCCATGACCATGGCCGACAAGATCGTCGTCATGCATGACGGCCTCGTCGAGCAGATCGGGCCGCCGCTCGAGCTCTACGACCGGCCGAACAACCTCTTCGTCGCGAGCTTCATCGGCTCGCCGGCCATGAACCTGCTCAAGGGCACATTCGCCAATGACGGCGCGCCGTCGTCGTTCCGGGGCGCGGGTGGCGTCTCCGTGCCTCTGTCGAAACCACCCGCGATCGGCAACGGCGAAGCCGTCGTGCTCGGCGTTCGGCCTGAGCATCTGCGGCTGGCCGAGGACGGCATTCCGGTCACCGTGGTGGTGATCGAGCCGACCGGCTCGGAAGTGCAGATCATCGGCCGGACGGCCGGCGGAGAGGATATCGTCGCCAATTTCCGCGAACGCCATTCCTTCGCGCCGGGAGAAACCATCCGGCTGTCGGTGGAACCCGGCCCCATTCATCTGTTTCACGGCGAAACGGGCCAGCGGATCGAAGCGGCGCCATAGACCACGCAACGAGGAAACCCACAGGAGGAGACGAGCATGAAGTTCACCAGACGCGACGTGATCCGCACGACCGCCGGCGCGGCCGCCGGGGCCTTGGGCAGCCGCTTCGTCGGCTCGAGCGCCTTCGCCCAGGAGGGCCTGACCTACAAGCCGGAGGAAGGCGCCAAGCTCCGGCTGCTGCGCTGGTCGCCTTTCGTGCAGGGCGACGAGGACCAATGGCTGAAGAATACGAAGCGGTTCACCGAGGCGACCGGCGTGGAGGTGCGCGTCGACAAGGAGAGCTGGGAAGACATCCGGCCCAAGGCGGCCGTCGCCGCCAATGTCGGCTCCGGTCCCGACCTGATGTTCGTCTGGTTCGACGACCCGCACCAATATCCCGACAAGCTGCTCAACGTGACCGAACTCGGCGACCATCTCGGCAAGAAATATGGCGGCTGGCACGACGGCCCGAAGCAGTATGCGACGCGCGAGGGCAAGTTCCTCGGCCTGCCGCTCGCCACCATCGGCAACGCCATCGTCTATCGCGAAAGCTGGGTGAAGGAGGCCGGCTTCTCGGAATTCCCGAAGGACACGGCGGGTTTCCTCGAGCTGTGCAAGGCGCTCAAGGCAAAGGGCCATCCCGCCGGGTTCACCCATGGCCACGGCGTCGGCGACGGTAACAACTATGCGCATTGGCTGCTATGGAGCCATGGCGGCCAAATGGTCGACGAAGCCGGCAAGGTGACGATCAACAGCCCCGAGACGCTGAAGGCGATCCAGTATGCGCAGGAGCTCTACAAAACCTTCATCCCCGGCACGGAAAGCTGGCTCGACGTCAACAACAACCGCGCCTTCCTGGCCGGCGAAATAAGCGTGATCGCCAACGGCATCTCGGCCTACAACACCGCCAAGGTCAACAAGGACAATGACCCGAAGCTGGCCGAAATAGCCAAGGACATCCGCACCACCAATCTGCCGATCGGTCCGGTCGGGAAATCGGTCGAGCTGTTCCAGGTGACCACGGCCGTCATCTTCAACTACACGCCCTACCCCAACGCGGCCAAAGCCTATCTGCAGTTCATGTTCGAGGACCCGCAGATGTCGGACTGGATCACGTCGTCGGCCGGCTATTGCTGCCAGACGCTGAAGGCTTTCGACAACAATCCGGTGTGGAAGGCCGACCCGAACAATGCCGCTTACGCGAAAGCTTCGGCGACGCTGCGACCCAACGGCTATGCCGGGCCGCTCGGCTATGCCTCGGCCGCGACCATGGCCGACTATGTGCTGGTCGACATGTTCGCCAAGGCGGTGACAGGACAGGCGACACCGCAAGAGGCGATGGAAGAGGCCGAAAAGCGCGCCAACCGCTATTATCGCGTCTGATCCTGCCGGGCACCTGAAGCAAGGGTGGCCGCGTCGGGATCTTCCGGGGCACGGAAGGACCACGCGGCCACCACCACTCCACCGCATCTTGCGAGGAATTCGCGCCCATGGCCGTGCCATCCGTTGCCGTTCAGCGGCGTCCGTCGATGCTTTCGCGACTTGCCGAGAGCCGGAACACTCTTGGTCTCGGCTTCATGCTGCCGGCGGCGGCGCTGCTCCTGGTCTTTCTCACCTATCCGCTGGGACTCGGGGTCTGGCTTGGCTTCACCGACACACGCATCGGCCGGCCCGGCATCTATATCGGTGTCGAGAACTATGAATATCTCTGGAGCGACAGCGTGTTCTGGCTGTCGGTCTTCAACACCGTGCTCTACACGGTCAGCGCTTCGATCCTGAAATTCGTGCTCGGCCTCTGGCTGGCTCTCATCCTCAACGAGAAGCTGCCCTTCAAGTCGTTCTTCCGCGCGGTGGTGCTGCTGCCCTGGGTGGTGCCGACGGTGCTGTCGGCCATCGCCTTCTGGTGGATCTACGATTCGCAGTTCTCGATCCTGTCCTGGGCGCTGCAGCAGATGGGCCTGATCGACCACCGCATCAACTTCCTCGGCGATCCGACCAACGCGCGCGCTTCCGTCATCGCGGCCAATGTCTGGCGCGGCATCCCGTTCGTCGCCATCACGCTGCTTGCCGGCCTGCAGACCATCCCACAGTCGCTCTATGAAGCCGCCACGCTGGACGGCGCCAGCCGCTGGCAGTTGTTTCGCCATGTGACGCTGCCGCTTTTGACGCCCATCATCGCCATCACCATGACCTTCTCGGTGCTCTTCACCTTCACCGATTTCCAGCTGATCTATGTGCTGACCCGCGGCGGGCCGGTGAACGCCACCCACCTGATGGCGACCTTGTCCTTCCAGCGCGGCATTGCCGGCGGCCAGCTCGGCGAAGGCGCGGCAATCGCGGTCGCCATGATCCCCTTCCTGCTGGCGGCGATCCTGTTCAGCTATTTCGGCCTGCAACGGCGCAGGTGGCAGCAAGGCGGCGGAGACTGATATGGCCGCGATCAGAGAAGTCGAGCGCCTGGACACCGACGAAGGCGGCATGGGCTACCTGCAGAGCCTGCCGCGCCGGGTGGTCACGGTCTATCTGCCGCTGCTGGTGTTTCTCATCGTGCTGCTGTTTCCATTCTATTGGATGACGATCACGGCGGTTAAGCCCAATGTCGAGATGACCGATTATGTGAACTACAATCCGTTCTGGGTCGTGCATCCGACGCTGGAGCACATACGCTATTTGCTCCTGGAGACCTCCTACCCCGGCTGGCTGCTCAACACGGTGATCATATCGACGGCGGCCACCTTCCTGTCGCTGGCGGCTGCGGTGCTCGCCGCCTACGCGATCGAGCGGCTGCGGTTTTCCGGCGCCCGGCAGGTCGGCCTTGCCGTCTTCCTCGCCTATCTGGTGCCGCCCTCGATCCTGTTCATCCCGCTGTCGGTGATGGTGTTCAACCTCGGTCTCTACGACACGCCCTTCGCGCTGATCCTCACCTACCCGACCTTCCTGATCCCGTTCTGCACCTGGCTGTTGATGGGCTACTTCCGTTCGATCCCCTTCGAATTGGAGGAATGCGCGCTGATCGACGGCGCCACCCGCTGGCAGATCCTGACCAAGATCGTGCTGCCGCTTTCGGTGCCCGGTCTGATCTCGGCCGGCATATTCGCCTTCACGCTGTCCTGGAACGAATTCATCTACGCGCTGACCTTCATCCAGTCGTCGGAGAAGAAGACGGTTCCGGTCGGCGTGCTCACCGAGCTCGTCCGCTCGGACGTCTATGAATGGGGAGCGCTGATGGCAGGCGCGCTGATCGGCTCGCTGCCGGTGGTGGTGCTTTATTCGTTCTTCGTCGAGCACTACGTCTCCTCGATGACGGGCGCGGTGAAGGAATAGCTTCCGCTTGGTGGCCATTGCACGAGGCACCCGCCAAGCGATGGATTTTAGCGGATCGGCACCAGCATGGCAGCCTCGCGGATGACGCGGATGGCGTCCGGATTGGTGACGGGATAGCACCGGCCGCGATCGACAGCGGCGCCAAGCGGCATTTCGAGAAAACGAAGCTGCAACTCATCGCCGCCGGTTTCGAACTCATGCCCGTCGATGCCCAGCCCCGATGCTCCGACGGGGTGGCGAGCAAGTAGCCTAGGGGGTGGTGCGTCGCGCTTTCTCCCCCGCCAGCTAGGGGCCGCTAGGGGGGAGATAACGGCGCCCGCCGCCGCGCTAAAAACTCACCTCCACCGCACTACGCTTCGCCTCGCCATGAAACACCGCCTCGATGTTGCTGCCGTCGGGGTCGAGCAGGAAGGCGGCGTAGTAGCCGGGGTGGTAGGGACGCTCGCCCGGCGCGCCGTTGTCCTTGCCGCCGGCGGCGAGGCCCGCTTGGTAGAAGGCGTCGACCATGGCGCGGTCCTTGGCCTGGAAGGCGAGATGGTGACGGCCGGTCAGCACGCCCTGGGCCGCACGGCTATCGGCGCTGGAAACGAACAGTTCGTCCGCCCAGAAGTAATCCTCGGCCTCGCCGCCGATCGGGACGCCCAGCACCTCGAGCACCGCGCCGTAGAAACGCCGGCTCGCCTTGACGTCGCGCACCACCAGATGAAGGTGGTCGATGAGCCGGCCGCGATAGAGTTGCATGGCGTGTTGCCTTCTCCCGATTGCTGCGGCTCAATCTAGAAGGGCCTGGTACATGGTCAATGTGGGTGCGGAAGACTGCTGACAGTTAAAGAGGGTCGGCGCGAGGCACCCCCCTCTGTCCTGTCGGACAGTCCCGCAGGACAGAGGGGGTGTGAAGGAACGCCAGCATAAGGCGATCGGCCAACATCCCCAAAAATCCGGATAAAAAATGCAACCAGATTGTAGGATCGGTGTCCGCAGCGGCGTCCTTCGGACGCAAGCGGCGCGATGGACCTGGAAAAACCGTGCCGCATCAAACAGGATGCCTTAGGGCACGGGAGAAAATCATGAATCCTTCCTATCGTTGGGTCATCGTCGCGGCCGGCGCGCTGATGACCTGTGTGGCGCTCGGCGCGATGTTCTCGCTGGCGATCTTTCTCGAGCCGATGTCGATCGACACCGGCTGGTCGCGCGCCGGCATTTCCAGCGCCATGACGCTGAATTTTCTGGTGATGGGCGTCGGCGGCTTCGCCTGGGGCGCGATCTATGACCGCGTCGGTGCCCGCCCCGTCGTGCTTGCCGGCGCGGTGCTGCTCGGGCTGGCGCTGGTGGTGGCGAGCCGCGCCAATTCGCTGCTGATCTTCCAGCTCAGCTACGGCGTGATCGTCGGGCTGGCGGCCAGCGCGTTCTTCGCGCCTATGATCGCGCTCACCACCGCCTGGTTCGACACCAACCGAAGCCTTGCCGTGTCGCTGGTTTCGGCCGGCATGGGAGTGGCGCCGATGACCATCTCGCCCTTCGCCCGCTGGCTGATCTCGGCCTATGACTGGCGGACCGCCATGTTCGACATCGGCGTCATGGCCTGGGTGCTCCTGCTGCCCGCCGTCTTCCTGGTACGCCAGCCGCCGGCGGCCGGCGCGGCGGCCGACGGCGGCATGCCGGCGCGTGCCGCCGACGACCCCGGCATGAGCGTCGGCCAGGCGCTGCGCTCGCCGCAGTTCCTGGTTCTGGGCATGACCTTCTTCGCCTGCTGCGCGGCGCATTCGGGGCCGATCTTCCACATGGTCAGCTATGCGATGGCCTGCGGCGTTGCGCCGATGGCTGCCGTCTCGATCTATAGCGTCGAGGGCCTTGCCGGCCTTGGCGGACGCCTGCTCTACGGCGTGCTCGGCGACCGGCTGGGGGTCAAGCCGGTGCTGATCACCGGCCTTGCCATCCAGGCCGCCGTGATCGCCGCCTATCTCGCGGTCGGCCGGCTCGAGCAGTTCTACGTGCTGGCTGTCATCTTCGGCGCCACCTACGGCGGCGTCATGCCGCTCTATGCGGTGCTGGCACGTGAATATTTCGGGCCGCGCATCATCGGCACGGTGTTCGGCGCCGCCACCATGCTCTCCAGCCTCGGCATGTCGTTCGGCCCGCTCGCCGGCGGCATGATCTACGACGCCTATGCCAGCTATTCCTGGCTGTTCATCGGCTCGGCGCTGGTCGGCCTGGGCGCCGCCGGCATCGCGATCGCCTTCCCGCCGCAGCCGAGCCGGCAGCGGCTGCAGATGGCATAGCGAGATGAATCTCCCTCCTCGAGGGGGAGATGTCGCCGAAGGCGACAGAGGGGGTCGCGGCGCGTCAAGCGCCGACGCCCCTCTCCGTCGCATGGGGCGCCGGCGATCCACGCTCGGACCTGCCCTGCCGGCATCTCCCCGCGAGTTGCCGCACCGCCGACGCGAAATCCATTGCCCGACGACGGCGAGTGTGAAACTCTCCGCGCGAGAAGACGCTGCATCTGAATGCCGGCCGGGCCGGCGCCATCCGCGGTCGGGGATATTGCAGTGGACACAGGTCTGGAAGCCGCAGAAGCAAGGAATTGGTCCCGCCTGCTGGTCGCGGCCGAGAGCGGCGATGCCGAAGCCTCGCGCGCGGAGCTCGCGGCGGGCGCGGATATCAACCAGACCGATGAAGACGGCTGGTCAAGCCTGCACCTTGCCGCGCATAACGGCCGCACCGCCGTGCTCGAAACCTTGATCGGCCACCCGGCGGTCGACGTGAACTCCAGAAACAAATGGAAGAGCACGCCATTGAGCCTGGCCGCGGCCAGGGGTCACCTCGCCTGCATCCAGTCGCTGCTGAAGCATCCACAGATCGATATCGACGCCCGCGCCGACTATTACGGCAGGACGCCGCTCATCGAAGCCGCAAGGAACGGGCATCTCGATATCGTCAAGCTGCTGGTCGAGCATGGCGCCGACGTCAATCTCGCCGACAAGACGGGACGCAACAGCGCGCTCATCGAGGCGATCAAGGGACGCCACTTCGAAGTCGCGCAATATCTGCTGGAATCCCGCAAGGTGAACTTCCTCAACAAGGACATGCGGCTCAATGCGCTGATCTGGGCCGGCAGCACGCGCAACGCCGAGCTCATCGGCAAGCTGGACGCCGCGATCCATCGCTTTTTCGAAGGCAAGTGAAGTGCGGCCGTCAGCCATTGGAACCGTCAGGCCGAAGCTGCCCTCAGCCCGTGCCCGTACCTGACCTCAGCGCCTCCCTGCCCTCGTCGTCGCGGCGCAGCCGCGCGTCGGAGATCAGCATCACCGGGCATGGGCAGCGCTGCAGCACGCCGCTCGTCGTCTCGCCGAAGATGAGTTCCTCGCCCGGCCGCCGCGCCACGCCCATGACGATCAGCGCCACGTTCCTGCCCGCCTGACGGGCAATGGCATCGGCGGCGGCGGCCCTCGAGCGGATGGCAGTCTCGATCTCGACGCCATAACGGTCGGCAAGCGCGACAATGTCCTTCAGCACAGCCTCCCTGCGGCGATGCGAGACGGTGTCGCGCGGTTCGTCGCGACCCGGACGCGCGACATAGAGGACCTTGACCGGCGCGCCGGTGACGGAGGCGACGGCAAGCGCGAGTTCCGCGCCGCGGCGCGCATTCGCCGTGCCGTTGACCGGCACCAGGATCCTGCCGGATCCCGGCCCAAGACGCGGCATCTGCCGGCCGACGCCGGCCGGCTTAAGCACTAGGCAGAGCGGGCCCTCGAAGGCGCCCGCGACCTCGTTGAGCCGGCGCGAGAAGCCGCCCTTCGCGGTCATCGCCCGGCCGAGGCCGATGAGCAGCATGCCGTAGCCCTTGCGCGCCTCCTTGGCGACCGCCTCGGCGGAGAGCGGAGCGTCATGCGTGCGACGCGTGAGGGGGGCTTCATGCGCGGGCTCCTCGTCGGCTTCCTTCGCCGCCTCGCGGCCCTGCTCAGCGCCTTTCTCGATCTCGTCCAGATGCGCCGCCTCGACGGGGTCGGCTTCGCTTTCGCCGCTTGTATGGAGCACGGTCGTCGGCTTGCCGGCGCTGATGACACCGGCGAGGTAGGCGGCGAAGCGGCCGACGACGCCCTCGTCGACCACCACCAGCAGCCGCTCCAGATTGGTGATGAAGCCGCGCTGGTCGACCTCCTCGCGCTCCAGCCTTTTCTTCTCCGCCTCGCCCATCGGCAGCCGTCCCAGCGCCCAGCGCAATGTCGGCGGCATGGCCAAGGTGGTGATGACGGCCATGGTGACGATCATGGTGAAAAGCGTATGCGAGATCACGCCGATCGACAGACCGATCGAGGCGACGATGACCTCGGTTGAGCCCCGCGCATTCATGCCGCAGCCGACGGCGATGCCCTCGCTGCGGCTCATGCCCGCGGCCTCCGCGCCGATGAAGGCGCCGCCGAACTTGCCGAGGCTGGCGATCGCCACCAGCGCCACGGTGAGCAGTGCAAGCTCGGGATCGACGAGCACTGTCAGGTCGGCCGAGAGACCGGCGACGCCGAAGAAGACCGGCATGAAGAGTGCCGTGATCACGCCGCGCAATTGCCCCTCGATGTGACGCGACAGGATCGGCGACTCGCCGACCAATATGCCGGCGACGAAGGCGCCAAGCACCGTATGCACGCCGATCAAGTCGGTAACCAGCGCCATACCGCCCATGATGGCGAGGATGACGGTGACCACCGCGTATTCCGAGCGGAAGGTGTCGTTGGTCCAGCGGATGGCGTCGAAGACGATGCGGCGGCCGAGCGTGAAGGAAAAGGCCATGAAGGCGGCGACCCCTGCGAGCGTGAAGGCGAGGCTGGCGAGCTCGATTCGACCATGCGTGGCGATGCCGATGGTGATGGCGATGATCACCCAGCCGATCGTGTCTTCGATGATGGCCGAGGAGACGATGATTTGGCCGAGGTCGCGGCGCATGAAGTTCATCTCGCGCACCACCATGGCGACGATCTTGACCGAAGAGATCGAAAGCGCGGTGCCCAGAAACAGGCCGGAGACGATGCGCTCGCTGCCGGCGGCAAGCAGCGAGGCCGGCATGAACTGCGCGGCCACGAAGCCGAGCGCGAAAGGCACGGCGACGCCGGTGGCGGAGATGGAAAAGCAGGCGCGGCCGACGCGGCGCACCAGCCTCAGGTCCGTCTCCATGCCGGTCAGCAGCAGAAGCATCAGCACGCCGAACTGGGCGATGGCGTTGATCATCGACTTCTGTGCGGCATCGCCGGCAAAGACCAGCCGCTCGGCCGCGGGCCATAGCCAGCCGAGCAGCGAGGGCCCGAGCAGGATGCCGCCGATCAGCTGTCCCATCACCGCCGGCTGGCCGAGGCGCTCCAGCAATTCGCCGATGCCTCGGCCGACGACGAGCAGCAAAATGACTTCGAGAACGAAGATGCCTTCGCTCGACATGCCGGTTTTTTCGGCGGCGAAGGCGGCGGCCGGCATCGATGCAAGCGCCGCCGCCGCAAGCGCGAGAGAAACCGGCCGGCGCCGGTTGGGCATGAAGGACAATTGCCGCACCCCTCGATTATCCTCGCCATAACGGTTTCGCACATGCATCGGTTGCACGGCGGTGGAACTGCCACTCTCTCCCGTTGTGGGGGCGATGTCCGGCAGGACGGGGGGGGCGCCGTGGAGGACCAACGTCGATTCAACCTATCTCCAAAGCAGGCCACTTTTAACCGTGATGGAGGTGCCTGCAAGGGCTGGGATGCCGGCGGGACCGCGCCTCCTCTACCCTGCCGGACAACTTCCTCACAGGCGCGGAGGGATCGGGCAGTTCCGGCTCCGCCCGCCTCTCTCAAGCAGCTTCGACGTCGCGTACAATTCGATTCAAATGCCGCCGCCCATCTTTGCTTGTCGGTAAAGCGACTCACGCATGGTCGCGGCACGGCGGGGCAATAAGGAGAAGCTAATGAAAAGCGACTTTGCCGCCGCCCACCTGCACCTCGACAGGGCCTGCCATTATCTGCGCGGCGACGACGAGACAAGCCGCACGGCGCTTGCGGCGCTCGACCTTGTGATCGAGGCGGTCGCGACCGCCCTCTATGCCCGGCCCGAGGCCGAAGTGGTGCCGTTTCCGATATCAGCCGCTCAGCGATAGGAAGCATCCATGACCGGCGGCCGGCAATGCTGATTAACGGCCGATCAGATCGGTCATCGCCTCGATGACCTTGCCGGCCGCCGCCCCCGTCGCCGACCGATCATTGACAATGATCGAGATGCGAAACGGAATGTCGAACTGGATTGGCCTGAGTGCCAGTCCGAACTCGGAATAGAAGCCCGCAGTGAACGGATCGACCACAGCCAGCGAGCGGCCGCCCCTGACCAGCGCGCAAGCCAAGAATGACTGGAAAATGTCGGCGACGGTGTTGGCCGCGGTCACTTCGAGCAGCCTCGCGCCGTCGCGGCTGCGGCGGAAATAGAGCTCGCCCAGCGATACGAAAGGATAACGCGAAAAATCTTCCAGCCGGACCCGCTCGCTCTCGGCAAGCGGATGCGTCTGGTCCATGACACAGACGCTATTGCGCTCGAAAGTGGCGACGCATTTGGCATCCAGGAAGGAAACGCCCGCGTCCACCAGGCCGACGTCGGTCAGGCGCGAGGCGACGGAGGAGACGATCTCCGTCGAGCTGCGCACCGCGATGGTGGTCCTGGCCTCCGGAAAGCGCGTCCGAAGCTGCTGGATCGCTTCCGGCACGATGTTGAAGGACATCGCCGCCAGCGTGCCGATGCGCACGACGCCGCGCTTCAGTTCCCTGATCTCCTGCGCCGCCATGATCAGATTGCGTGCGCCATGAAACGTCTTGCCGACCTCGCCGTAGAACAGCAGGCCCTGCTCGGTCGGAACCAGCCGACCGTGCGATCGATCGAACAGGCTGAGGCCGGTGTCGATCTCCAGCTCCTGCAACAGCCGGCTGACGCTCGGCTGCGAGACGTTGAGCGCGATCGCAGCGCCCGACACGGAGCCGGCCACCATCGTTGCCTCGAAGGCCTCCAGTTGACGAACGCTGAGCCCGGAAAAACGCATCTCTTCCTCCCGGTATAGGATTAGCACATACCGGACCAAAATCTTGATCTTTGATTTCGCTGCGTTTCGGGCCCTAGCTGCAAGCTTGGCAGAAACGGACGGAGCCGTCGTGAAGCGAGCCAATGTCATCTTCATCTGTGCCGACCAGATGCGCTACGACGCGCTCTCGGTCACCGGCAACCGCGTCGCCCATACCGCAAACATCGACCGCATCGCCGCGCGCGGCGCAACCTTCCATCGGCACTTCACGCCTAACCAGATTTGCTCGCCAAGCCGAGCGACCATGGCAACAGGGCTCTATCCACGCCATCACGGATTGTGGCGCAACGGCGTGGCGCTCGACGATCGGCTCCCTAATCTGTGGCAGGCGCTCTCGCTTGCCGGATACGCCACGAAAGGCGTCGGAAAGCTGCACTTTCAGCCACTGCTCGCGCCCGTCGAACGCGGCATGCCGGAATCGCTTGCCTATTGGGAAAAGCCGGGCTGCGAGGACTGGCACGGTCCCTATTTCGGCTTCGATGCCGTCGACCTCGTGATGGGCGAAGCCAACGAAGCCACTCGCGCCGGCCACTACGCCGCCTGGCTCAAGCGCAACCACCCCGAAGTGGTGGACCTCTACGAGCCCGACGCCAACCCCGACAGCCGGGCACAGGATCTGAACGAAGTCTGGAAAAGCGCGGTGCCGCCCGAGTTGCACTACACCAGTTGGATCGCGGATCGGGCGATCGACTTCATCGAGCGCCAGGGCAAGCAGGCAGAGCCGTTCGGCTTGTTCGTCTCGTTTCCGGACCCGCACCACCCCTTCGCCCCGCCCCGGCCCTATTGCGACCTGTTCCGACCGGAGCAAATGCCCACGCCGACCATCCGGGCGGGCGAACTGGAGCGGATGCCGGCCTATCTCGGCGAAGGCGACGATCCGACCAAAGTGCCCTACATCGCCTCCGGCGAGCAGCCGCGCGAGCAGGGCTTCCTCCTGCGCACCGACGATATCTCCGACGAAACGCTGGCCACCGCAATCGCCCACACGCATGGCATGATCCAGATGATCGACGATGCCGTCGGGCGGCTGCTCGTCGCACTGGACGACGTTGGCGTGCTCGACGACAGCTTCGTGCTGTTTACCGCCGATCATGGCGAGTTGCTCGGCGACCACGGGCTGCTGCGGAAGGGGCCACCGCCCTACCGACAACTGCTGCAGGTCCCGCTGGTTCTTAGCGGTCCAGGCATCCGCGCCGGAACAAGCCTCGATGCGCTGACCAGCCACCTCGACCTGTTCGCGACCATCGCATCGCTGCTCGGCCTGCCGGCGCCCGCGACCGACGGCACCGATCTCAAGCCGCTGATCGACGGCCGGGTCGCCGAGGTCCGCGACTTCCTGTTCGGTGAATATCATCCGCGACGTGACCCCTGCCTCTACAACCAGTCGATCATCTCCAAGGAGTGGCGGTTCACCCGCTATCCCAACCAGCCGGCCTGGGGGGAGCTGTTCGATCTTCGCGAAGACCCCTGGGAGCACTGGAACCTGTTTCCCGAGCGAGCACTCGGCGCGCAGGCGCGCGCGCTGAGCGCGGTTCTCGACCGGCGCCTGCCGCCACAGCCGCTGATGGTCAACGAAGTCCTTGGCGCCTATTGAACCAATGGGAGAATGACATGAACGACAGAAGCGTCTTCTCTAGCCTGGACAGCATGAACCGCCGCAGCTTCATCAAGACGGCCGCTGCGGCTGCCTTCGCCACGGCGGCGTTTCCACATAGCGGCCTTGCCGAGGCGCCGCGCAAGGGCGGCGCGCTGCGCCTTGGCCTCAACGGCGGCAGCTCCGCCGACACGCTGGACCCGACGCAGCTGATCGGCACTTTTTCCATCAACGTGTCGCGCCAGGTCTACAACACGCTGGTGGAGATCGGCGATGACGGCAAGCCGGCGCCGGAGCTCGCGGCAAGCTGGGAAGCCAGCGACGGCAACAAGCGCTGGATCCTCAATCTCAGGCCGGGCGTGCAGTTTCACAACGGCAAGACCTTCGACGCCGACGACGTCAAATACTCGCTTGGCCTGCATATCGGCGACAAGACCAAGTCGAAGGCCAAAGGGCTGGTCGCCGACGTCGCGGAAGTGCGGGCCATCTCGCCGACGCAAGTCGAGATCCTGCTCAAATCACCAAATCCCGACATGGATTATGTGCTGTCGGATCTGCATTTTGCCATGGTGCCGGCGAGCTTCGCCGACTGGTCGAAAGCGATCGGCACCGGTCCGTTCAAGCTCACCGCCTTCCAGCCCGGCGTGCACGCCACGGCCGCCCGCAACGAGACCTACTGGCGCAGCGATCGCGGCCATGTCGATACGGTCGAGTCGGTGGTGATCAACGACGCCGCGGCGCGCGTCTCGGCTCTTCAAGGCGGCTCGGTGCACATCGTCAACGGCATCGACTACAAGATCGCACCGCTGCTCAAGAAGGACCCGCGCGCCTATCTGCTGGTCACCGAAGGCAAGCAGCATTTCTCGCTGCCGATGGACGCCACGAAGGAGCCGTTCAACAGCCCCGATGTCGTGCTGGCGCTGAAGCACGCGCTCGACCGTGAGCAGATGGTGAAGCTGCTGATGGCCGGCTTCGGACGGGTCGGCAACGACCATCCGATCGCTGCCAGCGATCCGAGCTTCAATCCTAACATCGCGCAGCGCGCCTACGATCCGGACAAGGCCCGTTTTCACCTCAAGAAAGCCGGCAAGAGCGATCTTACCCTCAAGCTGCACGCCGCCCCCGTGGCGTTCGAGCAGGCGGTCAACACGGCCGAGCTTTTCGCGCAATCGGCCAAGCCCGCCGGCATCACCATCAATGTCAAGCGCGAGCCCGATGACGGCTACTGGAGCGACGTGTGGCTGAAGAAGCCATGGGTGGCTTCCTTCTGGGCCGGGCGGCCATCGGCGAGCATGATGTTTTCCTCCGTCTACGCCTCGGGCGCGCCGTGGAACGAAACGCATTGGAAGAACGACAGCTTCGACAGACGGCTGACGGAGTCGCGCTCATTGGCCGATCCGGCGAAACGCCGCGACGTCTATTTCGAGCTGCAGCAGATGATCCATGACGAGTGCCCGACCATCGTCCCGGCCTTCGCCAGCTGGATCGACGCGGCGCGCAAGGAGGTAAGGGGTTTCGTTCCCAACCCCAACTTCCTGCTCAGCGATCATCGCGCGGCCGAACGGGTCTGGCTGAGCGCATAAAAGCTTCCGTCGGAGAGCGTCAGCAGGAACATTTCTGCCGGCCCCACATTGTGCTATAGGGGGTGTGGCCGGCTCAACGGCCGGCCACGGCGGGAGGCACGTGGCAAGGGGATGTCGCAGGTCCAGACCGTAAAGCCAGCCGAAGCAGCGGCGCCGCCTAGAGGCTCCGATGCGTTCGCGCTGAAGCTCACTTCCTCCGAATTCGCAACCACCATGTCGCATTTCCACCGCGCGGAGATCGGGCGCATGGCGGGCTGGCGCGACCGGCTCGACCGCACCAGCAATTGGGCGATCACCGTGGTGGCGGCGATGCTGTCCGTATCGCTGTCGACGCCCTCGGCGCATCACGGCGTGCTGCTCTTCGCCATGCTGCTCATCACGCTGCTTCTATGGATCGAAGCGCGGCGCTACCGGTTCTTCGACGTCTATCGGGCGCGGGTGCGTCAGTTCGAGCGCTATTACTTCGCGCAGATTTTTTCGCCGCAGCCGGACTTCGCCTCCAACTGGCTGGCCATCCTCGGCGAAGGCCTGCGCTCGCCGCGCTTCCTCATCTCGCAGCGCGCGGCACTGGTCCGGAGGCTGCGCCGAAACTACGTCTTCATGTATACGATCTTGATGCTTGCCTGGGTCTTGAAGATCACCACGCCCAGCCTGCAGCGCGAAGGCTCGCCGATCGGCTTCAGCGCCTCGCTGCTCGACACCTTTCGCGTGGCGACGCTCGGTCCCATCCCCGGCGTCGTGGTGGTCTGCGGCGTCATCGTGTTCTATCTCGCGATGCTTGCCGCCGCCTTCCTGATACGCGCAGACGACGGCGAACTGTCGTTCGGCGATGTGCATGTTTGACCCTGGGCCGGCGGCCCTTGGTCTTTCAGGCAGCCCGCCGTTTCCACGCGCTCACAATCCCGGTGGCCTGACGAAACCGTCGGTGAGACGCGCCAGCGCTTTCGCCACAGCCAGCAGCTTCATGTCCGAATGGCGGCGGCCGACCAGTTGGGCGCCGATCGGCAGGCCCTCCCGGTCGACACCGATCGGAATGACGGCGGCCGGATGCCCGGTCAGGTTGAAGCGGCAGGCGTGGCTGAGCCCGCTCCAGTAGGGCGTCTCGACGCCGTCGACGGGGATCGGCGCCCCCATCTCGCGGTGGCGGAAGGCCGTGCACATCATCGCCGGGCAGACCAGCACGTCCCACCCGTCGAAGAAGCGCTCCCAGGCAGCGATGAATTCGTCGCGCCGGTTGAGCGCCTCGAGATAGGCGGCCAGCGAGGGCGAGGTTTCGCGCGGCTGCCGGAAGACCTGCGAATACCAGGTGATGAGATCGGAAAACAGCGCCCGCTCCGCCGCGAAATCGTGCTGCGGCAATGCCTGCCCTACCCGCGCGCCGCCGACCTCGATGGCGCCCGCGAAGCCTGCGATCGCGTCGGCGATGTCGAGCGCGGTCGGCACTCCGGGAAATTCGGGCGCGAAGGCAACCCTGAGCGTCCCCAGCGGCGGCTCCGGCGCCTCGTCCGTCGCCACCGGCGGCACTTCGGTGTCGAGACCGTCGGCTCCGGCGATGATGCGGTGGGCCAGGATGAGATCGTCGACATCGCGGGCCAGAGGCCCGATGTCGAACAGCAGGCGGAAGCTGCGCGGCAGGTCGGGCGGATCGGCGTAGCTGCCGGTGATCGGCACCGTCGCCTGCGTCGGCTTGAAGCCATAGACGCCGCACAGATGCGCCGGCATCCGGATCGAGCCGCCGGCATCGCTGCCGATCTCGAGCGGCACCAGCCCGGCGGCGACCGCGGCCGCCGCGCCGCCGCTGGAGCCGCCGGATGTGCGGGTAACGTCCCACGGATTGACGGTGCGGCCGAAGATCGGATTGTCGGTCTGCAGGTCGCGCAGCCGGGGCGGCACGTTGGTCTTGCCGATGATGATAGCGCCGGCCTTGCGCAGCCGCGCGGCAATCGTGCTGTCCATCGGCGGGACATGATCGGCAAAGGCTTCCAAACCGACGGTGGTGCGCATGCCGGCTGTGGCATGGCCGTCCTTCAGCGTGACCGGCACACCGTTGAGCGGACCGACGGCCTCGCCGCGCGCGACCGCCATATCCGCGGCCTTCGCTCCGGCGCGGGCCGCCTCCTCGTCGAGGGTGACGATGGCGTTGAGCAGCGGGTTGACGACAGCGATGCGGGCAAGCTGCGCCTCCATCGCCTCGACAGCGCCGACCTTCTCCTCGCGGATCGCCGCCGCCAGTTGCGAGGCGGTCAGGAAGGTGGTGTCCAAATGGCTCGTCATGGTGGTGTTCCTTCCTGCGGAACGGAAATAGGGGAGTAGGGGAGTAGGGAAGATCAGACTTCGTGAACTCCGCACATCGGATGCCAATACCTTTTTCCCCTATTCCCCTCCCTTCCCTTCAATTCAACGAAAGCGCCGTCCGGAACTCCTTCGTGGTGTTGCGGTTGGGATAGGGCTCGTCCGGCACCGGAACGCCGAGATGGGCGCAGAGCGGCGCCCAGCCGTCGCCCAGCTTGTGAACCAGCAGGCGCTCGGCCGGCACCGTCTTCAGCACCGCTTCGATATTGGCCTCATAGACGGCAATCGCATGCGTGCGGTCCTGCGGACGGCCGCCGAAAACCTGCTTCGTGACAAGGGCGACGCCCAACGACTCCTGATCCTGGCTGTCAATGACGGCCGGCAGGATGGTTTTTGCGAAACTCTCCCACCAGCTTTCCGGCGAGCGCCAGGTGAGGATGACGCGCGCCTCGGGGTAGGCCTCGATCAGCTCGCGCCAGTAATGCACCGAGGGCCAGTCGACGCAGGATTTATAACCGGCAAACAGCCGATCCCAATCCGGCGCGGCGCCTTGGGCGAGCGCTCGCCAGAGCCGCTTCTGCTCCGCATGCGCCATGACCTCCGACATGTGATGGCACGGGCCGAAGCCGAGCATGGTCAGCGCCTCGCGCATCGAATCCGTGCCGGTGCGGCCGAAGCCGGTTCCTATCACCCTGATGGTCATTCTCCCCTCCTCCCACTTGTCTTCCCCAATCGTCCGCTGCGGCGCGATCAACCTTCCCGAAGCACGAACCGCAAGCGATTGCCTTCCGGGTCCGCGGTCTCCACGGCACCGCCGATCTTTTTCGGCGGCAGGTTGGCGGCATCGAGCCTGCGTTCCAGCGCAGCCAGCTCCTCGACCGATGCAAGCTCAACCGTGAAATGGTCGAGGCCGGCGGCACCCGGCGGCGGCTCGCGCAGCTCGTCACGCGCCCAGATGTTGAAGGCGACCATATGCGGCCGGCTCCCGGTGCCGCAGTCGAACATGCCGAAACTTCTCGACTGGATGTGCGGGCGGAAGCCGAGCACACCGACATAGAATTCCATCAGTTCTTCCGGCGCGCGGGCGCGCATATGGATGTGGCCGATGAAGGCGTTCTTCGCCATCCTCTGCTCGACATGGCCGGAATTGCCGAGGTCGCGCAAAAGGCCCGGGAGATGGAGCGGCTCGAGCCCGGAATGCGCGCTGCCGTCGGTGCCGATCAGCGCCACGCGGCCATCGGCCGACACCTCGCGGCGCAGACAGCGTTCCGGCGTGTCGAAGCAGATCTCGATGCCGTTGCCGGACGGGTCGGAAACGTAGAGCGATTCCGAAACCAGGTGGTCCTGGGCGCTGTAGCGCAAGCCGGACGCCTTAAGCCGGGCGGCGGTGTGGGCGAGGTCGCGGCGGCTCGTCACGTGGATGGCGACATGGAAGAGATCGCGCGATTTCTGCGGCAAGGCGATCCGCGCTCCGGCGTGAAGCACGATAAGCTTCCGCCCACCGGCGCCGAGCTCCGCCGTGGCGGCATCCTCGCCGAGGACCGCCAATCCGAGCGTGTCGCGCCAGACGATCAAGGCAGCCGGGATGTCGGTCACCCTGAGATGGACCGGCCCGAGACGGGTGGCTTGAGGCAACCCTTCGTCCATGGTCGTCCGTCCGATTGCGGTCGGCGAACATATTAGCCGTGAACGATATTTCTGTCTCGCGCCAAGTTCGGGTTGACCCCTCCCCGGCGGGCGGCGACTATTGCCACGAAGCTTCTTGGGAGGAGACCACATGGACGAGACCGACCACTGGCGCAACATGGCGAGCGCGCCGCGGGACGGCAGTCGCATCCTGGTGACGGTGCGCTCGTCCGAACAGGGACCGGCCGAGGTCGACATGGCCTACTGGTCGCGCGCCGACCAGTTCGGCGAGGAAGGCTGGCGGGCGTCGGATTCATCGCCCGGACGCGTCGTCGAGTATGCCGAG
Organism: Mesorhizobium sp. AA23; assembly: GCF_001672435.1. Classification (NCBI taxonomy): domain Bacteria; kingdom Pseudomonadati; phylum Pseudomonadota; class Alphaproteobacteria; order Hyphomicrobiales; family Phyllobacteriaceae; genus Mesorhizobium; species Mesorhizobium sp. AA23. Next base: position 39,741 of record NZ_LYTP01000008.1, on the reverse strand, counting down.
CCGGAGCTCAGATGCTGGATGCCGCTGCCCACGGCGGGGCGAGGTTCGTTGCCGAGCCCCTGGGAAGGCGAGGACGTGCCGCTGGTGGATGGCGAGGGGATTTAGCGCCTCTTTCCTTCTCCCCTTGTGGGAGAAGGTGTCGCCGAAGGCGACGGATGAGGGGTGCTGGACGGAGTGAGGCGCTGGGGAATGTCGCTGCGCTGTCGTCGTGGCCGCCAAGCTGGAACACCCCTCATCCGTCTCGGCGCTGCGCGCCGATCCACCTTCTCCCACAAGGGGAGAAGGGGGAGCTTTTCAGCCCACCGCCACCATCACCGCTCCCGCCTCGACCTTCGCCGGATAGGTCCTGAGATTGATGCATGGCGGCAGGCGCTTGGCGGCTCCGGTGCGGTAGTCGAAGGCGCCGGCGTGCTTTGGGCATTCGACCTCGTAGTCCATGACCAGCCCGTCGGCGATGTGCACCGCCTCATGCGTGCAAAGCCCGTCGGTGCAGAAGACCTCGTCGTCGGGCGAGCGAAAGACGGCATAGGTCTTGCCGCCATGGTCGAAGCGGCGGGCGCCTTCCTGTTCGATGTCGTCGAGCCCGCAGGCCCTGATCCAACCGGTCATTTTTCTTCCCTTCAGATCTGTCTTGCCTTCAGATCGAGGCGAACCCATCGGGGCTGCGAAGCCGGCCGCCCCGATGATCCGGGTCTAGTTCTTGTTCAGGTATTCCGCCGCGTTGGCGGGCGTCACCAGTTCGAACGGCACATAGACGACGCGGTCGACCTTCTCGCCTTTGGCAAGCGCGAGCGCCGCATCGACACCGCCGCCGCCCTGGCCCTTGGCGTTCTGGAACACCGTGACCGAGAGCTCGCCGGCCTTCATCGCCTGGAGCCCGTCCTGCGTGGCATCGATGCCGCCGACCACGACATTCTTCAGGTCGACGCCGTTGGCCTTGAGCGCCAGGATGGCGCCGATGGCGGATTCGTCGTTGTTGGCGATGACGGCGTCGGGCGCCGGGCCGGCGGTCAGCCAGTTGGTCATCAGGTTCTGCGCATTGTCGCGCGACCATTCGGACGACTGCTTGTCGGTGACCTTGATGAAATTGCACATGTCGGTCGAAAAGATCTGCTCGACATCCTTGGTGCGCTGGAGCGCCGCCTGATGCACCAAGCTGCCCATGATGATGTAGGCGGTAGCGCCGGCCGACTTGCCCTTGGCGCGCAGCATCTTGCAGACCTCGAAGGCTTCCAGCGTGCCGGACTCGACCTCGTTCGAGCCGACATAGACCTGTTTCTCCGGCAGGTTCTTCATGTCCGATGGCTCGAGGTTGACGAAGACCAGCGGAATGCCGGCCTTGGCGGCTTCCTCGCTGATGGTCTTCGAGGCATTGGTGTCGACCAGCGTGACGATGATGGCGTCGACGCCGCTGGCGATGAAATTCTTGACCTGGTCCAGCTGTTTGGCGACGTCGTTCTGGGCGTCCTCGACCTGGATCTCGGCGCCCTTCTCTTTGGCGCGCGCCTGCATGCCATGCATCAGCAGCGTCTGGAAATTGTTGTCGAAGTTGACGATCGAGACGCCGAGCTTGGCGGCGAAGGCGCCGGTCGAGACAGTCGCGAACGCGGTCGCCATGAAAGCGGCGAGCGCCGTCGAGATGAGAAGTTTCTGCACGGGTTTCCTCCCTCTGGATTTGGAGTGCCGGCTCACTCCTGTCTTGTTCGCCGGCCCTTTCGGGATCGTTGAAGCGGGCGGCTCAGGCCGGCCACGTGGCTTTCTCTGCAGCTGTCATTTCGCGGCAGCGTTGGCGCGCGCCTTCTTCTTCTCGTAGCGGGCCTGCATGCGCGCCTCGCCGTCCTTGCTGCCGTCGTGGAAAGTGCCGAACCAGCGGTCGAACGGGATCAGGCCGTCGCCGTAGTTCACCTCGAAATATTTGTGGTGCAGGTAGTGGATATAGGCGTGGCTATCGACCGATCTGTCCTCGGTCAGTTCCACCTTGTCGAAGCCGACATGGCCCGGGATCGCGCCGAAGCCGGCATAGTGGAGCTGGTAGAGCGCCAGCAGCGGGTTGGACGGAATGATCAGGTGCCAGAAGGCGACGCCGAGATAGCCGAGCTGCTCCACCGGATGCATCGACAGCGACGACCAGGGCGACGGGTTGACCGAATTGTGGTGCACCGAATGCACCCATTTGTAGAGCGGCCCCAAATGGATCGTCCGGTGCAGCAGGAAGAAATGCGTCTCGTGGATGATCGGCACCACCAGCGCCAGGCAGAACAGGTAGACGGGATTCTCCGCGAAGGTCAGCCACGGCACGTAGCCGTTGGCGTAGGCGTAGAGGATTGCCACCTCGATCGCCGTCCAGATCGGCATGCCGGTGCCGAAGGTGCGCAGCATGTTGTCGATGTTCTGGTTCTCGAAGAAGAAGGCTTTGCTCTTCTGCTCCGAGGGCCATTTGCCGTTGTATTTGAAGCGGTTGCCCTGGGCTCTCAAAATGTAGAGTCGAAGCTCGAAAGCGCCGAAGAAGACAAGCAGCGCCGCGCAGTTGACGATGAAAAGGCGCAGGATCCAGCCGATGGCGAGCGTCTTCATCGTCTCGACGTCCGGCAGCACGTAGCGCCACCACACCACTGCCGAGAGGGCGAAGAGCAGGTTGTAAGGCAGGAAATAATGCGGCAGCCACTTCAGCAACGCCAGCGGTCGCGGCGGAAACGCAAAGAGCGGCGCGGTGCCGGCCGGTTCGTTCGGGGCCCAATCGCCCCTCTTGTTGCGCGTGCCGTATTGCAGGTCGTCCATGGCTGGTCTCACAGCGATTGAGAGAGCGTGAGGAAGCGGTCGTAGGCGGCATCGTCCATGTCCACCTGGTGCTTCGCTTCCGGGTAGCTGCCTTCGGCGACGTCGCGGCCGAAGGCGCGGAAGGCACTGATGCGCTTTTCCTGCAGCTCGGCCTCCAGCGTGACGAAGTCGGCATAGCGCTTGGCATGGCGCGGATAGTGGCCGGTGTGGGTGCCCAGCACGTCGCAGGAGAACAGATACTGCGTGTCGCAGGCAGTGCCGCAGCCCATGCCCATGGTGATCAGCGGCGTCGAGCGGGTGATGTGGTCGGCGAGCCTGACCGGCACCACCTCGACCTCGATGCAGGCCGCACCCGCATTCTCCAGGTCCTTGGCCGCGCGCAGCACCTTGAAGGCCTCTTCCGCCGTGCGGCCGACGGCTCGGAAATTCGTCCAGGTGGCGCGGTTCGGCACCAGGCCGACATGGCCGGTGACGGGAATGCCTTCCGCGGCCATCGCCTCGATGAAGCGCGGCGAGTGCGATGAATAGACCGCGTCGGCGCCGCGCTTCATCATGGCGAAGCCCAGCCGCACCGCTTCCTCGGGCGACGCGACCGCGCCATGCGGCATGCCGACGGAGAGGAACGCGTGAGGCGCCGCTTGGCGGATCGATTCCAGATTGTGGTCGGGCTCGCAGGAGAGGATGACGATGTCGCAGGCGACCGCGGCCGCCGCCTCGGCCGGCGTGTCGACATGCAGCTGCAGCCATTTCCTGCTGCCCTTGGCGCTTTGCAGGTCGTAGGCCGTCAAGCGTCTTGCCACCGATGATCCTCCCGTTCGCGGGCGGACGATCAGGCTTGTGAAAGGTCCCCCTCACCCGGATTGGCAGCCGACTTGCGAAGCGCAATTCGGGGCCATCCGACCTCTCCCCAGGGAGAGAGGAGCCAGGCTGCGTCGGTGCCGGCCCTCTTCTTCGCTCGGGAGAAGGTGGCCGCGCAGCGGCCGGATGAGGGGGAGAATTCGCACATGCTCGTCTCCCGTTCGCGGTCGAGTTAGCACCGCGATGCCGGCCAAGGCTCGCGCAACCTTGATCAAATCAGATCAAAGGTTCTCGGCAGTGAAGGTGATGAAGCGGATCGGCGGGTTGTCGACCGGCAGGTCGTGCAGGTTGAGCGCCGCCAGCACCAGGTCGATGGCGCGGCGCGCCTGCGCCTCCGGCGCCTGGTCGAGCACGACGTCCATCGTGCCGTCATGCAGGCCGCGCGTGCTGCGCTCGGTTAGTTCATGGCCGACGAAGAAGACGTCGCGACCGCGTGGGTGCCGGCGCAGCACTTCGTTCAGCGCCGTGTTGGCGCCACCGGCATTGTACAGGCCGGCAAGGTCGGACCAGCGCACAAACGCCTCATGCAACTGCTCGGCATTGCGGTCGCCGTTGTCGAAACCGAACAGGGTGGCGATGGGTTCGAAATCCCGCCCCTCGTCGATCAGATAGTCGAAGAAGCCCCGTACGCGGTCGCGGTGGACGCGATAGATCTGGCTGTGACAGATCGCGACCACCTTGCCCGGCCGCCGCTGCATCTTCGCCATCAGCAGCCCCGCCATGCGGCCGGCGGCGTAATTGTCGATGCCGACATAGGTGCTCTTGGTGCCGGAGATCTGGGTGACGATCTGCACCGTCGGGATGTTTTCCGCCTCCAGCTTCGCCACCGCCGCGCTCACCAGCGGATGGTCGGGCACGGCGAGGATCAGCGCGGCGCGCCGCATCTCCGGTTCGAGCATGCGCTTGGCGATCGCCGCCGGATTGGCCTCGTCGAGAAAGGTGCGGTGGACGGCGATCGAGCGGTCGAGCGTCGCCGCGATGCGTTCGAAGGCGCGGGAGAGGCGCGCGAAGAAGGTGGCGTCGGGCCTGACCAGGATCACCTCGATGCGGATGACGCCGCGATGCGCTTCGGGCAGTCGGCGCGGATAGTCGAGCGAGCGCGCCGCCGCCACCACCTTCTCCACCGTCTCGGGGCGCACCCCGCCCCTGCCGTTCAAAACGCGCTCCACCGTCGCCGTGCCGACCCCGGCGCGGCGGGCAATTTCGAGGAAGGTGGGCTTTGGAATGGGCGGGCTCCTGGGGGTGCTTTGGCGCGAAGCCTAGCCGTTCTCCGGCAACAGGAGAAGGCGAGACGCCGAAGCCGCTAATCTCCCCCCTTGCGGGGGGAGATGGCCGGCAGGCCAGAGGGGGGTGCGAAGGAACGCTACCGTTGGCCGGATCGGTTCACCGACAGGATGAATGTGGGACTGCCAAGAATTGACAGGCTGGCGGGACAGCACCCCCCTCTGCCCTGCCGGGCATCTCCCCCGCAAGGGGGGAGATTGGCAGTTCCAACGCCTCAAAACATAAACGCCGCCGTCGCCGGGTTTGGCCCCGTACGGCCGTCGGCAACGCCGCCCAGGCCGCGCTATCCTGCGAACGTCTCGACGATGATGCGGGCCATATCGGCGTGGACTGCCTCGCGCGACGCCCGCGGCGCAGTGGATCCGGTGTAGTAGACGGCCACGAGAATGGGCGCGCCATCGGGCGGCCATAGGATTGCGACGATGTTGGTCGTTCCGTTGTCGCCGCTGCCGGTCTTGTCGCCGATGCCCCACGTTGCGGGCAGCCCGGCACGGATTCGCGCCGCGCCGACCTTGTCTTCGAACAGCCAGGCCTCGAGCCGTTTGCGCGATGCCGGCGACAGCGCGTCCCCCAGCAGGATGCGCCTGGCGTCGCCAAGCGCCGCTCTCGGGCTGGTCGTATCGCGCTTGTCGCCGGGGATGGCCGTGTTCAGCGTCGGCTCGGTGCGATCGAGCCGGGTGACATCGTCGCCGAGCGTGCGCGCGAAGCGCGTAAGGCCCTGCGGCCCGCCGAGCAGCCTGAGCAGCAGGTTGCCGGCGGTGTTGTCGCTCCACACGACCGCCGCGGCGCAGACGTCCTCGAGCTTCATGCCGTCGCCGGCGTGGTCCTTCGTGATCGGCGAATAGCCCTGCTCGACATCGGATGCGGCATAGACGATGCGGTCGTCGAGCTTGGCCTTGGCGTCATCGACCGCCTTGAGCACGCCCGCGGCGGCGAGGAACTTGAAGGTGCTGGTCATCGGAAACAGCTCGTCCGCCCGGTACTCGATCGCGGCGTTGGTCCCGATATCGAGAACCATGACGCCCAGGCGCCCGCCATTCCTGGCTTCGAGCGCTTCGACCGCCTTGGTCGCGGCCACCACATCGGGCTTGCCCGGCCGCGTCGCCGCCTGGATACGGACGATCGGCAAGGATGCGAATGCGCCGGCAAGCGCTGAACGCCGGGTGATCGAGGTCATCTGTTTCTCCATTTTGGGCAGGTTTTTTGGGGCGCAGGCGCAGCGCCGGTGAAAAGTGCATTGGCCAAGGAGCGCCGAAGCGATCGGACGCGCGGCTAGTCGGTGAGCCGCGACAGCACCTGGTAGGCCGCCCGGACTCGCGCCTCATTCGGGTAAGCCTTGTTCGCCAGCATGACGATGCCGATCTTCCTCGACGGGACATAGGCGACATAGGCGCCGAAGCCGTTTGTCGAGCCGGTCTTGTTGAGCACCACATCGGCGCGTGGCGCCATCGGCGGCTCGATCGCAGTTGCAGGGATCGGCTGCAGCATACCGGGCGCATTCCCGGCGACGATCTTCGCCAGGTCGATCGGATAGGGATACTGCTCCCAGATCAGATCCTGGATGAGTTCGCCAGCACGGAAATAGCCGGTGTGGGTGGCTTCGAGCGCGCGTGCGACATCGTCCGGCACCTTGCCGACGCCCATGTTGGCCTCGATGAAGCGGATCATATCGACTGCGTTCGACTTGATCCCGTAGGCCTCTTCGGCGAGCAATGCCGGGGTGACGCGGACAGGCTTGTCGTTGCGGTTGTAGCCCCAGGCGTAGGATTTCATCTGTGCGGCCGGGACGTTGACGTAGGTTCGCCGCAAGCCGAGTTCCGGCAGCAGCCGTTTTTCCATCAGCGCCGGGAAGCTCGCGCCCATCGCCTTGGCGGTGGCCATCCCGAGCAGGCCGATGCTCGGGTTGGCGTAGGTGCGGGTGGTGGCGGCCGCGAATTGCGGCTTCCATTGGCGATAATAGGCGATGAGCTGTTTTTGCGTCTTCACCGTATCGGGCAGCTGCAGCGGGAAACCGCCGGCCGTGTGCGTGGCGAGGTCGAGCAGCCTGACATCGCCCAGCGCGCTGCCTTGAAGCTCGGGCATGTGCTTGCCGACCTTGTCGCCAAGCGCCAGCTTGCCCTCGACCTCGGCATAGGCCGCGAGCGTCGCGGTGAAGGTTTTGCTGATCGAGCCGAGCTCGAACAATGTATCGCGGGTGACGGCGGCCCTGGTGTCCTTTTCGGCCACGCCATAGTCGATGAAGAAACGCTCGCCGTTCACGGACACGGCGACGGCCATCCCCGGAATGTCGTACTGGGCGATCACCGGCTTCACCGCCTCATCGACGAGGTGCCTTATCTTGGCGTCCTGATCGGCGGCGCGAGCGCCCGACAGGCTGCCCGGCGCGCAGGCGAGGACGACGGCAGCGATGGTGAAGCGAAGCCGGCTGCACATGATCTGCTCCCTCTGGATCGGACGATTGCGGGTTTATGACCCCTTCGAACCGGCTACAAACGATGATAAATCGCAACAGCTATAAGATAATCTTGGGCATCGATGGTTCGACCTTACCTGCCGCTCAATGCATTGCGGGCCTTCGAGGCGTCGGCCAGGCATCTCAGCTTCACACGCGCCGGCATCGAGTTGGCGGTGACGCAGGCCGCCGTTAGCCAGCAGGTTCGATCGCTCGAACAGCGGCTCGGCGTGCAGCTGTTTCGCAGGTTGCCTCGCGGCCTCAAGATCACGGCGGAAGGCGAGGCTCTGCTGCCGATCGTCGGCGACGCCTTCGACCGCCTGGGGCGATCGCTGGAGCGGGTCGGATCTGGAAAACTGCGCGAACCGCTCGTCGTCGGCGCCGTCGGAACCTTCGCCGTCGGCTGGCTGCTTCCGAGACTGGAAGACTTCCGGCGCACCCATCCGTTCGTCGAGCTGCGGCTGTCCACCAACAACAACCGCGTCGACCTGGCGGCCGAGGGATTGGATTTTTCGATCCGCTTCGGCAACGGCGCCTGGCATGGACTTGATGCGACGGAACTTTTCGAAGCACCTCTGACGCCGCTTTGCACGCCGGAACTGGCGGCGAAGCTTCACGCGCCGCAGGACCTCGGCGCGCTTACCTTGCTGCGCAGCTACCGTCAGGACGAATGGAGCCGCTGGTTCGAGGCCGCCGGCATGGAAGCGCCTGCGAACTTCGCGAGCGCGATCGTCTTCGATTCGTCACTGGCGATGATGGAAGCCGCCGAACAAGGAGCAGGCGTTGCCCTGGCTCCGGCGTTGATGTTTTCGCGACAACTGAGCAAGGGGTCGATAAGGCGCCCTTTCCAGGCCTCCATATCGCTCGGCAGCTACTGGCTGACCAAGCTGAAGTCCAGGGAACCGACCGCCGCGATGTCGGCCTTTGCGGACTGGATCACCAGCTAGGAACCGGACAGACGAAGCGCCGGCTAGCTAGGCGTGCTTCGGCCGGCTTTCGCCGCCTCCGATGCCCCGAACCTCAGCCCATCCATCAAGAGCTTCACCAGCCGCCCCGAGCGGTCCCGCCAGTCGGGCGTGTTGGGGGCGGAGTAGATGCCGCCCAGCGCATGCAGCACGTCCGACGCATCGACGTCGGCGCGGATCTTCCCCGCAGCTGCGGCCTGTTCGACCAGCCCCTTCAGCGCGCCGGATACGCGGCCTGAGGTATCGGAGAACAGCGTCGAGTTGGTGGTGAGCAGCAGCCGCAGGCTTGTCGCCAGACCGCGTTTGGTGGCGATATAGTCGACGAAGCGCTGCATCCAGAGTTCCAGCGCGACATCGGCCGGATGAGCGCCGGCGAGTTCCTCGGCCGCATGGCAGAGCCCTTCCACCTCGCGGCGGTAGACCACCTCGACCAGATGCTCGCGCGTCGGGAAATGCCGGTAGAGCGTGCCGATGCCGACTCCTGCCCGCTTGGCGATCTCCTCCAGCGAGGCATCGACACCCTCGGCCGCAAACGCCTGCGCCGCCGCCTCGACAAGCTGGTCGCGGTTTCGCCGCGCGTCGGCGCGCAGCGGCTTTGGCGCCGGCGTTTCAGGCTTTTCGGCAGGCTCCGGGGGTTGTTCAGTCAGCTTTTTTCTCCACTCTCGCAATATGGGGCTTGAACCCATGCGGGTCAGCCCCCACGTAAATAAACGGAGGCGCCTCCGTTTTAGTGGAGTTGTCTTATCATATAATCAGGGGAAGCGATATGTCACGGGGTAAGCGCCTAATCTTCCCCCTCGAGGGGGAGATGTCGCCGAAGGCGACAGAAGGGGTCGCCGCGCGTGAAACGCCTTGCTGGCGCGCGACGCGCGAGGACGTTGGCGCTCTACGTGAGACGACCCCCTCTGCCCTGCCGGGCATCTCCCCCGCAAGGGGGAGATTAGCTGCTTCGACGCCTTGCCCCTCTCCTCCCAAGCCCGATTTCCCTCCCCCTAGCGTCCAGCAATCGGAGCCTGACGCCTCATGACCAGCCAGACAATCATCGACCCTCCCGAAGACGGCCATTTCAGGAACGGCCAGGCCAGCAACGGCGCAAGCCCCACCACCTTGTCCGTCCACCTCACCATCAACGGCCGTGACCACGCGCTCGATGTAGAGCCGCGGGTTACCCTGCTCGACGCGCTGCGCGAGCGGCTCCACCTCACCGGCACCAAGAAGGGCTGCGACCAGGGCCAGTGCGGCGCCTGCACCGTTCATGTCGACGGTGAGCGGGTGCTGGCCTGCCTGACGCTCGCCGCCCAGGTCGAGGGACGCTCGATCACGACAATAGAAGGGATCGCCGACGAAGACGGCACGCTGCACGCCGTGCAGGCCGCCTTCCTCGAACAGGATGCATTCCAGTGCGGCTACTGCACGCCGGGACAGATCATGTCGGCGGTGGCCTGCATCCGCGAGGGCCATGCCGGCTCCGACGAGGAGATCCGCGAATACATGGCCGGCAATCTGTGCCGCTGCGGCGCCTATCCGCACATCGTCGCCGCCGTCCGCCAGGCAGCTAGGGAGCTCCGCTCATGAGAGACTTTTCCTATCTTCGCGCCGACAGCGTCGAGGCCGCGCGCAACGCGGCCGCCCTTCCCGGCGCCATGCTGCTTGCCGGCGGCACGACGCTCATCGATCTCGCCAAATGCGGCGTCGCCGAACCGGCCACCGTCATCGACATCAGCCATATCGAGGGGCTCAACGCCATTGATGTAACCGCCGACCGCGCCGTCATCGGCGCGCTGGCCAAGATGAGCCATGTCGCCGACAACGCCGAGGTGAAAAGCCACTTCCCAGCGGTTTCGGAAGCGTTGTGGCAGGCGGCCTCGGCGCAGCTGCGCAACATGGCGACCATCGGCGGCAACCTGATGCAGCGCACGCGCTGTCCCTATTTCCGCGATCCGCAGAACTTCCCGGCCTGCAACAAGCGCGAGCCGGGCAGCGGCTGCTCGGCGATCGGCGGCGTCACGCGCGGCCATGCGGTGCTCGGCACCAGCGAAGCCTGCATCGCCACCTATCCGGGCGATCTTGCCATCGCGCTGGTCGCCTTCGACGCCGAGGTCGATCTCGGCGAGCGGAAGCTGAAGGTCGAGGACTTCTTCCTCGCCCCTGGCGCCACGGCCGAACGCGAGCACGACATCCGCCCCGGCGAAATGATCACGGCCATCGAGATCCCGGGCTCCGCCGCGGCCCGGCGCTCGACCTATCTGAAGGTCCGCGACCGCCAGTCCTATGAGTTCGCGGCGGCGAGCGCTGCCGTCGGACTGGAGCTCGAGGGCGACGGCCGCACCATACGCGACATCCGCGTCGCGGTCGGCGGCGTCGCGACGAAACCGTGGCGGGCGCGCGAAGTCGAAGCGGCGCTGAAGGGCAAGCCGCTCGACGAAGCGTCCGTTCGCAAGGCGAGCGATCTCGCCATGGAGGGCGCCGTCGACCACGGCGCCAACCACTACAAGATTGCATTGGCGCCCCGCGTGATCGCGCGCGCCATCCTGAAATTGGGAGAAACGGCATGACCGTTCATGACATGAAACACGCAGGCTCCGACAGCGCGGGCCTCGAAGCGGTGGGCGGGCGCCTGTCGCGCGTCGACGGCCCGGCCAAGATCACCGGCGCCGCGCGTTACGCGTTCGAACAGCACCTCGAAGGCCTGACCCATGCGGTACTGGTCGGCGCGACGATTGCCGCCGGCAAGGTCACCGGCATCGACACGCGCGCGGCGGAAACCGCGCCAGGCGTGCTCGCGGTGCTGACGCCCGACACCATCATGGACTTGAATTCGGCATCGGACTGGTTCGGCAGACAGCCGTCCGAAGAAACCTATTGCCCGCTCGTCCGCGAGGTCACCTTTTCCGGCCAGCACATTGCTGCCGTCGTGGCCGAGACCTTCGAGCAGGCCGTCGCCGCCGCGGCGCTGGTCAAGGTCAGCTATGACGAGACGCCGGCAGTCGTCGACCTGAGCGACGGCAGCGACGGTATTCCGGTCGACGCCATGACCAAGGAATGGGGCGACGCCGAAGCCGCCTTCGCCGAGGCACCGGTGCGCGTCTGCGCCGCCTACAACACGCCGCGCGAGTTCCAGGCGGCGATGGAGCCGCACGGGCTGATCGCGCGCTGGGAGGGCGACCAGCTCACCATCTGGGAACCGAGCCAGTGGCTCGACGGCATGGCGCGCACCTATGCCGAATGGTTCGGCGTGCCGTTCCAGAACGTGCGGCTGGTCTCGCCCTATATCGGCGGCGGCTTCGGCTCCAAGGCGCTGGCGCTCGCGCACAGCGCGGTGGCGGCGGCAGCGGCAAAGATGCTCGGACGCCCGGTGAAGCTGGTGCTCAACCGGCCGCAGAATTTCACCTCCTATGGCGGCCGCGCCGCGACGCGCCAGACGGTTGCGATCGGCGCCGACAAGGCGGGCCGCATACAGTCGATCGTGCATCGCGGCGTCAACGAGACGGCGGTCGACGGCATGTGGGTCGAGCCGCTCGGCTCCGTCACCTCGATTATGTATGCGACGCCTAATTTCTCCTCGAAACAGAATGTGGTCAGGGTGAACACGGTGGTGCCGGGGGCGAAGCGCGCGCCGGGCGAGAACCCGAGCGCCTTCGGTATCGAATGCGCCATCGACGAGCTCGCCCATGAGCTCGGTATCGACCCGCTGGAGATGCGGCTGATCAATTATGCCGAGCAGGATCCCCACGCGAAGAAGGCGTGGTCGACAAGGCAGTTGCGGGAGGCCTTTGCCGCCGGCGCGGAAGCCTTCGGCTGGGCTAAGCGTTCGCGCGAGCCGCGCTCGATGCGTGACGGCCACCAGCTCATCGGCTGGGGCGTCGCGGCCGGCACCTATCCGGTTCGGCGCGCCTATGGCGAGGCCGTGGTGAAGCTCCTGGCCGACGGCTCGGTCGAGGTCGAGAGCTCCTCCATCGACATGGGCCAGGGCACCTACACGATCCTGGCGCAGACCGCGGCCGAGACGCTTGGCGTGCCGGTGGAGAAGGTGTCGGTGAGGCTGGGGGATTCCCATTTCGCCCGCGCCGGCGTCACCGGCGGCTCGCGGCTTGCCGGGGTCATGACCGGCGCCGTCTACAAGGCGGCGGGCCAGGCGCTGGACGAGCTGATCGGGCTGGCGCTCTCCGATCCGCGCTCGCCCTTCCATGGGCTGCAAGCGAACACGCTGCAAGTGAAGGGTGGCCGCATCGCCTCGCCGCGCGGTGACGGCCCGGAGTTCTCGATCGCCGAGCTGATGCGCGCCCTCGGTCGCGAAAAGATCGAGGCCAAGGGCGACACTGTCCCGGCCAGCTTCACGCCGGAGCAGCGCTACAACAACTACACTACCATCGCCATGGCGCTGCCACACACCGAGGGCGATTATTCCCGCCACTCCTGGTGCGCGCATTTCGTCGAGGTGCGCGTCGACGAGGATTTTGGAACGGTGCGCGTGTCGCGCGTCGTGTCGGCGCTCGATTCCGGCCGGCTCTACAACCCCAAGCTGGCGGAGAGCCAGTGGAAGGGCGGCATCATCATGGGTATCGGCCAGGCGCTGCTGGAAGAAGGCATCGTCGACCGCCGCCATGGCCGGATCGTCAACGGCAATCTCGCCGACTACATGCTGCCGACCAATGCCGACATCCCGGATATCCAGACGATCTCGGTCGGCATCCCCGACCCGCATTCCTCGGCGCTGGGCGGCAAGGGCGTCGGCGAGCTCGGCATCGTCGGCGTCGCTCCGGCGATTGCCAACGCGGTGTTCCACGCGACGGGGAAGCGGGTGCGGGACCTGCCGATTACGCTGGAGAAGTTGATTTAGCGCCGGCCTTGTCTCCCCCCTCGAGGGGGAGATGTCGCCGAAGGCGACAGAGGGGGTCGCCGCGCGTGGGGCGCCAACCTACAACCGTCGCAATAGGCTGAGTCCAGTCGGACCGACCCCCTCTGCCCTGCCGGGCATCTCCCCCTCGAGGGGGGAGATCACTTGCCCTGGCTGTGGCCCTTCAAAAACTGGCTGAGCAGATCCATCGGCAGCGGGAAGACCACGGTCGATGAGCGCTCGCCGGCGATGTCGTGCAGGGCCTCGAAATAGCGCAGCTGCATGGCCTGCGGTTCGGCCGCCAGCATGCGGCCGGCCTCGACCAGCTTGGCCGCCGCCTGCTGCTCGCCGTCGGCGTTGATGACCTTGGCGCGCCGCAGCCGCTCGGCCTCTGCCTGCTTGGCGATGGCCCGGACCATGCTCTCATTCAGGTCGACATGCTTGATCTCGACATTGGAGACCTTGATGCCCCAGGCGTCGGTGCGCTGGTCGAGGATGTCCTGGATGTCGCTGTTGAGCTTGTCGCGCTCGGCCAGCATCTCGTCCAGCTCGTGCTTGCCGAGCACCGAACGCAGCGTGGTCTGCGCCAGCTGGTTGGTGGCGGTCATGAAATCCTCGACCTGGATGATCGCCCGCTCGGCGTCGACGATGCGGAAATAGAGCACCGCGTTGACCTTGACCGAGACATTGTCGCGCGAGATGACGTCCTGCGGCGGCACGTCCTGCACCACAACGCGCAGGTCCACGCGCACCATCTGCTGGATGAAGGGAACGAGCAGGATGAGGCCGGGCCCCTTGACCCCCGTGAAGCGGCCGAGCGTGAAGACCACGCCGCGCTCATATTCCCTCAGGATGCGGATCGCCGCCGACAGGAACATGATCACCAGCAGCGCGAGGATCAGATAGGCGACATAGCCGAGCGTCATCGTTTTGCTCCGTCGTTTCCCGCTCCGTTGTGACCTGCACCACGCCGCCGCACCGTCAGCACGAGATCGCTGACGGCGGTCACCTCAGCACGATCTCCGGGCGCGATCGGCTCCTCGGCCTTGGCGCGCCAGCGCTCGCCGAGCGCCAGCACATGACCTTCTCCGCCTTCCCAGTCGAGAACGTCCACGGAAAGACCGTGCATGGCCCCGCCGCCGACGCGCGGCGGATTGCGGCGCGCCGCCCAAAGATAGCTGCCGGCCAGCAGCGCGAGGCCCAGCGTCAGCGCCGCGGCGGGGCCGATGACCGCCCAGGATATGGCGAAGCCCGGCCCCTCGACCTTGAGCAGCATGGCCGCGCCGAGCAGGAAGGCTGCCGCGCCGCCGACACCCAGCACCACTGTCGGGCTGAAAGCCTCAACGATGAGGAAGGCGACGCCGAGCAGCATCAGGGCGAGACCGGTATAGTTGATCGGCAAGAGATCGAGCGCGTAGAGGCCGAGCACGAGGCAGATGGCGCCAATGACGCCAGGCGCCACCGCACCTGGGCTCGTGACCTCGAAGACGATGCCGTAGAAGCCGATCAGCATCAGGAGGACGGCAACGTTCGGATCGGTGATGACCGCGAGAAGCCGGATGAACCAGCCGGGATCCAGGACCTCGACGGCCAGGCCCTTCGTCGCCAGCACCTCTTTCTTGCCGGCCACGTCGACGGTGCGGCCGTCGGCGAGCTGCAGCAGCTCCGCCGTGTCACGGGCGACGAAGTCGATGACATGTTGCTGCAGCGCCGCGCTTGCCGAGAGGCTCGCCGCCTCGCGAACCGCCTTCTCGCCCCAGTCGCCATTGCGCCCGCGCAGTTCGGCGAGGGAGCGGATCAGCGCCACCGCGTCGTTGGTCGCCTTGGCCGTCATCGGGTCCCCGGCTGGCTTGCCGGTGTCCTTGTCGTCCTTCTCACCGCCGGGAAGCGAGGGCAGCCCGCCGATCTCGACCGGAGTCGCGGCGCCCAGATTGGTGCCGGGCGCCATCGCCGCGACATGGGTCGAGTAAAGGATATAGGTTCCGGCGCTCGCCGCATGACCGCCGGCGGGCGCGACATAGCCGATGACGGGAACGGGGGACGCCAGGATATCGGCGATCATCTCGCGCATCGAGGTGACGAGGCCGCCGGGCGTGTCGAGCTGAAGGATGAGAGCCCCGGCGTTGCGCTCGGCCGCGGTCTTGAGCGCTTCCTTGAGCTGGCGCGAACTCGCCGGACCGATGGCGCCGTCAATCGCGATGCTCAAGGCCATCCTCTCCCCCGCCGTTTCGGCCGAGGAGAAGGGGAAAACCGCCGCGGCGGCCATGAAAGCCGCTGCCAGAAGGGCCACCCGCGCGAGTTTCACGCCTCAAAGCTCCTTGGGATTCAATATGGGGTTGTGCCGGGGCAAGTCCAATGAGGGCAGCGGAGCGGGTAATCTCCCTCCTCACGATTCCACGGCAATTTCGACGTCGCCTCCAACGCTGGCTCCCTCGCCCGTACGTCATTGTCCCCATCGACGGCGCGAATGAACGCGCTCGCAACAATGGAGACGACAATGACGACGATGGATCGTTTGCAGTACGAAACCGACCGCACGGGCTTCAACCTGTTCGGCTCTGCCCGCCGCGGATTGCGGCTGGCCTATCACGCCATGCGGATGCGCAGCGATCGCGCCGCGCTGCGCGCCATGCCGGACTATTTGCTCAAAGACATGGGCATCAGCCGCTCGCAGATTGAGCACTACACGTCCACGCGCGCCGCGCTCGCCGCAGCCGGCAGGACGGATGCCTGAAGCGGATGAACGACTGCATCGGCGGCCGGCCAGAAGGCTGGTGAAAACCCCGGCTCGCCGGGGTTTTCGCGTTCCGGCGCGAAGCACTGCCGGCATTGGAACCGGTCGCGGGCTGCCCGCCCAAATGAAACGGGCGATGCAATTTCCACGGTGGGCGTATCAGAAATTCCACGCTGCCATCCACTCTCGTTCAAACGCATCGGCGTCAGAAAGGAAGCCGTCACGGCAACCAAGCCGCAAAGCAACCTTCGGAGTAGTGACATGCAACCTAACACCAAACCTGCCCGCGTTCCGCTCAATGGCGTCGACACACCGAACCTCCTGGCGACCATCAATTTCGTCGCCGGTCAGCCGGAGCTGGCGAAGTTCCAGTTCCGCGCCCACAACGAATGGGTCGAAGGCACCCACAGCAAGAGCGTCATGCATGGCTTCCACGGTGCCGGCCAGGAGCAGAAGCACGAGAAGCCCTTCTATGCCGACAGCGACCATCCGGCGATCCTGTGCGGCGCCGACAACGCCCCGACCCCTGTCGAGTGGCTGCTGCATGGGCTTGCGAGCTGCCTGATGGCGGGGCTCGCCAACATCGCCGCCGCGCGCGGCATCAAGCTCACCAGCGTGAAGTGCTCGGTCGACGGCGACATCGACCTGCGCGGCATCCTCGGCATCTCGGACGAGGTACGCAACGGCTTCCAGAACATCCAGGTGTCGTTCGAGGTCGAGGGCGACGCACCGGCCGAGAAGCTTGAGCAGCTGGTCGAGCAGGCCCGCGCACGCTCGGCCGTGTTCGACGTGCTGACCAACGGCGTGCCGGTCACGGTCGGCATCAAGACCATCCAGTGACCTAAAGCGCGTCGTCCTGAAAACGGTTCAGGCGACGCGCCTTAGTTCTTTGTTTTGACGCATGTCGTTGTCCCAGAACCGCTGCACACTTCTGGGCGAAATGCGTTAGCTGAAGCGACGGTTCGGAGAAATCCGGACCGTCTCTCCCAGGGCCTCGGAACAGAGCCATGAAACATGCTGACGTCGTCATCATCGGCGGCGGGCAGGCCGGGCTTGCGCTCAGCCATTGCCTTGGCCGCGCCCGCATCGACCATGTCGTGCTGGAGCGCGGCCGCATCGGCGAGCGCTGGCGCACGCAGAGCTGGCGATCGCTGAGGCTGTTGACGCCGAACTGGCTGAACGGCCTGCCCGGCTCGCCCTATGACGGCCGGAACCCCGACGGCTTCAGGACAAAGGACGTGTTCGTCCATGATCTCGAAACCTATGCAAGCCGCTGGCAGGTGCCGGTGGAATGCGGCGTCGAGGTCACCTCCTGCAGGCGGACCGGCGGCGGCTTCGCGCTCGCCACCGGCGCCGGCGACTGGTCGGCCAAGGCTGTGGTGGTGGCGACCGGCCATTGCGACCGGCCGATGGTCCCCTTTGTGTCCGAGACCAGAGGCGGACCGCTGAATATCCACGCTTCGCAGTATCGCTCTCCCGGCGAGTTGCCGCCCGGCGGGGTGCTGATCGTCGGTGCCTCATCTTCCGGCGTGCAGATCGCCGACGAGCTCGCGCGCGCCGGCCGGCATGTGATGCTGTCCGTCGGCAAGCATACGCGCCTGCCGAGACTGTGGCGCGGCAAGGACATCTTCTTCTGGCTCTGTCAGATGGGCGTGATGGCCCAGCCGCTCGACGGACTTGCCAATCCGGAGAGCGCCAGGCGGCAGCCCTCGCTGCAACTCGTCGGGCGACCGGACAAGGCCGATGTCGACCTTGCCACGCTGCAGGCGCTCGGCGTCGAGCTCACCGGCCGCGTGCGCGGCATAGCCAACCGCGAGATCGCCTTTGCCGACGATCTTACCGCGCAGATCGCGGCGGCGGACGCGAAGCAGGGGCGGCTGCTTGCCGAGATCGACCGCTTCGCCGGCGCCGCGCGGCCCGGCCGGCGCGAGCCGGTGGCGACGCCCTCTGCGCGCCGCCAGCGGCTTTCGCTGTCGGAGGGGGCGACCGGCACGGTGATCTGGGCGACGGGCTATGCCCGCTCGTTCGACTGGCTGGAGCCGTCGGCGGTTGGGCCGGATGGCGAGCTGGCGCACCGCGGCGGGATCACCAGCGTTCCCGGACTCTACGCGCTCGGCTTCCGCTTTCTGCGCAAGCGCGATTCCAACTTCATCGGCGGCGCCGGCGTCGACGCGCAAGCGATCGCCGCCGAGGTCTCCATCTATCTCGACCGCAAAGGTCGCCAAGCCGCCTGAGAGGCCGCCGTGAGGACACCGGAGATGCCAACGACCGCGATTTCCCTTCCGCCAACGCCCAAGCGCGCCCATTATGACGCCATCATCGTCGGCGCGCGCTGCGCCGGGGCCTCGACGGCGCTGCTGCTTGCCCGCGCCGGCCTGACGGTGCTGACGATCGAGCGCCGGCCCTACGGCTCAGACACGCTGTCGACGCACGCGCTGATGCGGCCCGCCGTGCTGCAGCTGTCGCGCTGGGGCCTGCTCAAACCGCTGCTCAGGGCCGGCACGCCGCTGATCGAGACAACGACGTTCCACTATGGCGAGGAGGAGATCACCATTCCGCTCAATGCCGGGCCCGATCTTCCCGGGCTGATCGCGCCCAGGCGCACCGTGCTCGACCGCATGCTCGTCGATGCCGCGCGCAAGGCCGGCGCCGAGTTCCTGCACGACGTGGCGGTCGGCGACCTCTTTGCCGACACGCGCGGACGCGTGCGCGGCGTCGAGATCCGCGGCGCCGGCCGCGCGGCCTTACGTTTAAGCGCCGACATCGTGATCGGCGCCGACGGCATCGGCTCCACGGTGGCGAAATGCTGCGACGCGCAAGTGCTCAGAAGAGGCACGGTCTCGGCTGCCCATGTTTATGGCTACGCGCCGGTCGAACCCGGCGCCGGCTATCACTGGTATTTCCGCGACGGCATCGCCGGCTCCCTCATTCCGACCAATGCCGGGCTGGCCTGCATCGTCGCTTCGGTGCCGACCAAACTGTTCGACGAGCGCTTCCGCCTTGATCATTTCCGCGCCCGCATGGAGGTGCTCGAGGCGCTTTCGCCGGCACTGGCCGAACAGGCGAGCCGGGCGCCCGACGATGCCCGCCTGCAGGCTTTCCGCGGCGTGCCGGGCTACATCCGCCACGCTCACGGACCAGGCTGGGCGCTGGTCGGCGATGCCGGCTTCTTCCGCGACCCGCTCACCTCGCACGGCATTGCCGACGCGCTGCGCGATGCCGAGGGCTTGGCGCGGGCGATCCTGGACGGATCGGAGGCAGCCTTCGCGACCTGGCAGCAGGAGCGCGATCTCTTCGCCCATCAGATCCTCGACACCACTGACGCCATTGCCGGCTTCGACTGGTCGCTGGCCGATATCGGCGAGCGGCATCGCCGCTTCAGCGCGGTGATGAAGGCCGAGGTTCGGGCGCTCGCCGCACACGCGATCCCGGTCCGCCGCGCCGTGCCCGCCATGAGCGGGCTGGCGACTTATCGAGAGCCGGCAAACGAGGACGAACCGCAGGCAATGGCGGGCTCGAGCCTCTATCGCAACCGAACGGGAGTAAGACCATGACCGTACATTTGATGAAGGACGGGTGGATAGGCGTCATCAAGGGGCGGCCGCAGGTCGGCGCCGTCGCCGAGCGTTCGCGGCGCACGCAACCGCAGGATATCGACGCCTTCGCGGAGATGACCGGCGACCGCAATCCGCTGCATTACGACAAGGCGTTGGCCGAGGCCTCGGTGTTCGGCAAGCTCATCGTGCAGGGCGGCGTCACCTCCGGCATCCTGAACGCGGTGGTCGCGGAGGACCTTCCCGGGCCCGGCTCGGTGTTCCTCGAAGTCTCCTGGAAATTCGTCAAGGCGGTCGGTGTCGGCGAACTGATCACCGGCCGCGTCGAGGTCAAGGACGTGCGCGCCGACAAGCCGATCACGAAATTGGAGACCTCGGTGCGCAACGAGGCCGGCGAGCTTTGTCTCACCGGCACCGCGACGGTGTTCACCGTGCCGCTCGCCGGGGGCGAGGCGGACAAATGATCGCCGGCAACGGGTTCGGCCCGGCTTTCGGTTCCCGAGCCGGGCCGATAGCCGTCAATAGTCGGTGTCGCTTTCGACGGTGACCGGACGACGGTGGTAGCGGTGATGACGCTCGACTGAGCTCGTGACGACGACGGCGTCGGAGCGGTGATGGCGATGCCAGGCGCGGCGGCCGTTGTCATAGAATGCGACGGTGCCGTGATGGCGGTGATGAAGGCGGTGGCCTTCCTCATTGATGACGATGGCGGGACGGTGATGGTAATGGTGCCTGTGATGCGTCGTGATGACCACATCGGCCTCGGCGGCGGATGCGACGGCGGGTGCCGCGACGCAAAGCGCCAACGCTGCGAGAAGCACTGTTTTCATTGCAATATTCCTGGTTGGTGGAGCGTCCCTTCGCCGGATAAACCCCTGCCGGGCTGTTTGGTTCCGGCCTGGATCGGGCTGCCCGGCAGCAACGCAGCGAAGGTCATTTCGGGCGTTCGCGCCGCAGCGCAACATATCTGAGGTAAGTGCCCGCCGCGGCGTCGCAGGCGCGTCGCGACGGTCCGTTCGCGATCAACATGGCCTTGGCAAGCTTGTCGGAGAGCCCGTATTTGCTGGCGAAGGACGCTGTTTCATAGGGCTGGTCTTCCAGATCGTCCGCGAGTCCGTCGGTCATATATCGCCTCCCGATGCAATGGCGCGTCAGAAATGCGGAAGCATGACTTAGGTTGCGGCGGTCGATCCTCTTCTTTGCTTTCCGGACTTCAGTCCGACGGCGCTTCGGACGGTTGGCCGATGAGTGGAACGAACGCTCTTGGTCGCCGTTTGCCGGCAAGCAATTCGCCGATGGGAGGATAAATATGGAAGACCCGACCAACAGTGTCCTGGAGGCTCGCTGGCTGCTTGCCGTGCCGGCTTCGATGGTCCTCACCGTGCTGATAGCCGGGTTCCTGCTTTCATAGCGTCGCCCATGAATCGGCTCCTCTTCATCGTCGCCGATTTTCTGTCTAGGCCGCCCGGCTTCTATGCGATGGTTATCGCGATGGTTGCGTGCACCTTGCTCGTACCCTTCGGACTTACCAACACGGTGACCTATGCCCTGTCGGCAGCGGCCATCATCATCACGGGGATCGTGCTTATCCAGGGGTACCGGGACACGGCGGCCATCCACGCCAAACTCGACGAGATCGTGATCGCGCTGCGGCAGACACGCAATGACGTGGTTGGGCTCGAGCATGCGGACACGCAAGAGATCAAGTCGAAGCTGGTCGAGCTGGAGCGCGAAGCGGAAGCCGGCTCGGCCGAGGCGGCATCGCAGAACGAGACGAATGAGGCCGGTGCCGCAGCGGGCGGGGGGCGTTGGGGTAGCTGAAGCACCGGCCGAAGGGGGCGGAATGGGCACCGCCGCCACCCAAAGATAGGCGTCCCACGCCAAGATTAAATTACGCGATCGCGGTAGGAGATTTCCTAGGAACCTGCTGTACCGGCGACGAAGGCCCGGACGTGGGCGACGAACTCGTCGAAGGCCGGCTCGCCCTCAAGCAGGATGTGGTTTTGGCTTTCCAGCTCGAGGAAGCTGGCGCCGGGAATGCCTGCCGCCATGGTGCGGCCGGACTCGACCGGGGCAACATTGTCTTCCCGCGCGTGCAGCACCAGGGTCGGCACCCGCACTTTTTCGAGCAGCTCGCTGACATCGATCACGGAAAAGGCGGTCTGCAGGCGCCAGGCGTCGTCCGGCAAAACCGTGCGCCGCATCAGATCGTCCATCCAGGCGAAATGTTCGTGCGTGGCGCCGGGGATGAACATGGAGCAGAAGGCTTGGCGGAACATCGGGTTCGACTTGCCCCAGCTCTCGCGCATCAGCGTCGATACGGCCTCGCGCGTGGCGATCTCGCCGGGGTCGCCGCGCGCCCGCCAGCCTTTGACGTAGCCGCCGTAGAGGATCATGCCCGAGACTTTCTCGGGGTGGCGTATGGCATAGGCGATCGAAACCGCGCAGCTCTGCGACAGACCAAGAAGCGTGAAGCGATCGAGCCCCGCGGCCTCGACGACGCATTCGAGATCCGACACCATCGTGTCGAACGAGACGTCGGCCACGTGGCGTTGCGACAGGCCATTGCAGCGCTCGTCGTAGCGCACCAACTGGTTCCGGCGTGACAGTTCCCTCATCCAGTGCCGCCAGATCGGGCTGTCCCAGTCGAAGGTCAGATGCGACATCCAATGCGCGGCGCGCAGGATGGGCGGGCCGCTGCCGGTCTTGGCAAAAGCAAGCCTTGTGCCGTCGCGAGCCCGGCAGAAATGGACGGCGCGGCCGGGATCCTGCGCGGGCGTCGGGCTGTTGGCAAGCTGAGTGGAAGGTGATTGCATCTGGGCCACGTCCGTGGCGCCGCGTTGCGCGGAGCGTCCCGTCGGCTGGGCGGCTGCCGCCCTCACCTTCTCCTCCAGCGCTTCGATCTCTTCCGCCAGGCCGATATCCTCCGGCAGCAGCCGGCGCAGGCGCCTGGCAAGCGGCAGCGCACGCCTCGGCTCGCCGGCCAGGCGCTCGATCAGCTCGCGCAACATGCCGAGCTCGGCGATCTCGACCTCGCTGGCGACGCCCGCGCGCCAGGCCTCGTATTCGAAGCAGCGTTCAAGCGAAAGATCGGCAAGGAAATCGCCGCGGATCGAACCGGCCGCGGCCTCCAGCTCTTCCGTGGACGCCATGGAAAGATCGGCCTTCACCAGCGGCAGCAGCCGGGCATAGTCCGTGCCAAGTTTCAGCGAGACAGTGTTGCGGTCGGCGACCAGAGCGGATTCGTCGTCGCCGAGCACCTGGCGGATCTTGGACAGGCTCCAGCGCAAGGCGCCGCGCGGATCGTCGGGAATGTCCCAGAAGATTTCGCAGAGCCGCTCGCGCTGATGCGCCTTGCCGGTGACGGCGAGATAGGCAAGCAAGGCTCTCGTCTTGCGCGACGGAGGCAGGTCGAGCAGCGCGCCGTCGCGGACCACCTGGAAGTCGCCGAGCACGCACAGGTCCAGCAGCCCCTTATGCGGAGCGTCGGTCATCCGGCCGGGCACCCTTCCACTGCCATCTGGCTCCTCGTCGATGCGGCGGGAGAAGACCGCACCGGAATATCAAAATCGGCTAATTTACGGAAGCCGATACGGCAAGAAGGACATTGGGAATGTGCGATGGGTTACATTGGCGGCGATGCGTACTCTCCCTTCGAGGGGAGCTGTCGCCGAAGGTGACAGAGGGGGCGCTTCGCGTGAAGCGCCAGCGCTCTCCCCGACATCAGACGGCGTTGGCAATCCAAGTGAGACGCCCCCCCTCTGTCCTGCCGGACATCTCCCCCGCAAGGGGAAGATTGGATGTTACCGACGCTTTCGCAAACCTCCAACCACCGCAATTGCCACCGCCAGGGCGACCAAACCCGCCGCCACTGCGAACGTAAACGCCATCCCGCCGGCGACTGCTTCCGGTGCCGCGGCGCCGACCTCGCCAGTGCCCACCGTGAACGCAAACACCGCGCCCATCACCGCCGTGCCGGTGATCAGGCCGAGATTGCGCGACAGGCTGAGCATGCCCGAGACAACGCTGCGCTCGTTCTTATCGACATTGGCCATGACGGCGGTGTTGTTCGCCGCCTGGAAGAGCTGATAGCCGGGCGTCAGCAGCATGATCGCCGCCGCGTAGCCGGCGACGCCGAACAGCCCCGGCAGCAGAGCAAGTGCGAGGCAGCCGATGGTCATCAGCACCAGCCCGGCAACGACCATGGCGGACGCGCCCAGGCGATCGACGAAGCGGCCGGCAGTCACGCCGCACAGCGCCGAGACGACCGGGCCGATCGACAGCACGGCGCCGACCTGCGCCTCGTCCAGGCCCAGCGCGCGCGACAGGAAGAAGGGCCCGACGACAAGCGTCGCCATCATCACGGTGGAGACCAGCCCATTCATGGCAAGGCTCGGCGCCAGCACCGGATCGCTGAACAGCGCTGGTTTGACCAGAGGCGACGCCACTCTCCGCTGCGCATAAAGGAACAGGCCGGCGCCGAGAACGGCCATGCCGAGCAGCGCGATGTTCGTGCCGCCGAAATGGCCGCGTCCTGCCGTCATTGCCAGCGCATAGGCGGCGAGCGTCAAGGCAAGCAGCAGCGTGCCCAGAATATCGAAGCGCGGGCCAACGCCCTGCGCCTCACTGCGGAGGATCGTCGCGGTTTGATCGCCCGGCAGGAAGCGCCGGGCGAGGATCATCGCCACGACGCCCAGCCCTGCAGTGACGAGGAAGATCGCGCGCCAACCGAGGGAAGCGATCAGCACGCCGCCAAGCGACGGCCCGAGCGCCGTGCCGATCGCCGACATGGTGCCGAGCAGGCCCATGCCGCTGCCGGTGCGCTCTTTCGGCATCGTCGTGCCAACCAAGGCAATGGTCAGCGCCATCATCACCGCGGCCCCGAGGCCTTGAGCGGCGCGGGCGGCGACCAGCAGCGGCAGCGACGGCGCAAGCGCGGCCGCCAGCGACGCGGCGCTGAACAGGCCAAGACCGGCGACCAGCAGCAGCCGGCGGCCGACCAGATCGCCAAGCCGTCCGACGCTGACGATGAGCGCAGTGATGGCAAGCAGATAGCCTAGCACCACCCATTGCACCGCCTGGAAGGATGCAGCGAAGGCGGTGCTCAGCGTCGGCAGCGCGACATTGGCGATGCTGGTGCTGAGCGAGGACAAAAGCATCGCCAGCGACAGGCTGGCCAGCGCGCCGCTTGCCGAGTGGCTTGCGGGAGCGGTGCGTGGATCTGCGATATCGGCCATGGTTCTTCTCCGGCTCGGGTGGAACTTGCCGGGAGAATAGGTGCCTGGCCGATGCGGCGGAACGCGCAGCATTTGCACTCGAATAGTGCATGAAACGCCATATCACTGCATCGAGGACGTGCTAAGATCGCGCCATGTCCCGACCCGATCTCAACCTGCTCGTCACGCTGGACGTGCTCATCGCCGAAGGCAGTGTCGCGAAAGCCGCGCGGCGGCTGAAGCTCAGCCCGTCGGCAATGAGCCGCGCGCTCGCAAGACTGCGCGAGGTGACCGGCGATCCGCTTCTGGTCCGCGCCGGGCGCGGCCTGGTGCCGACGCCGCGCGCCATCGAGCTCGGGACGGATGTCGGCCGGCTGGTGAAGGAGGCGGAGGCTGTGCTGCGCCCCGCCGAACGCCTTGATCTGAAGCGGCTTACGCGCAGTTTCACGCTGCGCAACAGCGATGGTTTTGTGGAAAATTTCGGCCCTTCCCTTCTCGCGCGCGTCGCGGAGGAAGCGCCGGGCGTGCAGCTGCGCTTCGTGCCGAAGCCCGACAAGGACAGCGCGCCGATGCGCGAAGGCAGTGTCGATCTCGAGACCGGCGTTATCGGCGGCTCGACCGGCCCGGAGGTGCGGGCGCAGGCGCTGTTCCGCGACCGTTTCGTCGGCGTGGTGCGCAGCGGCCATCCGCTGTGCGACGGCAAGATCACCGCCGCCCGCTTCGCCGCCGGCCGGCATATATTGATCTCGCGCCGCGGGCTGGATCGCGGGCCTATCGACGACGCGCTGGAACTCGCCGGGCTGACGCGGACAATCGCCACCGTGGTCGGCGGCTTCGCGGAAGCGCTGGCGCTGGCGCGCGGCTCCGATCTCATCGCCACGGTGCCCGAGCGCTATACCGGCAAGCTGCGCGAAGGCCTGCTCACCTTCGCATTGCCGGTGAAGCTCGCCGGGCTCACAATCTCGCTGCTATGGCACCCGCGCCTCGACGCCGACCCCGCGCATCGGTGGCTGCGGGGCCTTGTGAGGGAGGTGTGCGGCGGGCGGTGAGACAGCCGATCTCCTTTCGCGGCGACCGGCACGCAGGCAGGCGAGGCGCGAAGGAACGCCGCGCCGACAGACCGACACGCCGGGACGGAGCGGAGGGACGCCCAACAAGAACCCCCGCTCCGTCGCTGCGCGAGCACCTCTGCCCGATCTGCCGGCCAGGACCTGCGCCGGGACACTTCGAGCAACCGATCGCCCACCCTCATCGGATGGCGAATTTTAGCATCCCTGCATGTGCGCATCATGAAGCGGTTCACAGAGCGGCAGCGTTCCTCTCCCCAGCCTTTGAGGGGCGACGAAACCGCTAGCGCGACGGGTAATTCACTGCCCTTTGCCCGCCAATGCTGCGTTGCCGAAATGCGCCCAAAAAAAGTCAGGTTGAGAACCGGACCTCAAAACGCCTCAACCAGTGAGAAACCAGCCTATTCAAACGTGTAGGCGGCAACATTCGTGTCGCTTGCCGCAACGGCCGAAAAGCCCGGAAATCCGCCATTTCGGAGCCTGCCGGCGCGGCAACCGCGGAAATGCGGCAGCCCGATTTCGGCATTGCACAACGGAAAAAAACGCTGTTCCGGAGGCGCCGCCGCCGACGTTGACAGCCAAGCCGGGCCAATGGCAATCCGCAGTGACTGGTCACGCCATGACCGTTGCTGTTGGGGACGGACGGGGTTTCAGCAGCTTGGCGGCGGCGCCGGACGGGCGGGCACTTGCGTAGTGTACCGCCCGCTCCTGGCCGGCAGCGGCGCGAGGTTTCGCGTACGAGGCTCAGAAAGGGTGCCCAGACCGCTACTGACGAACCGTTGCCAGCTTTTCAAGCGTCGGCTTGCTGTACGTCTTCTTGATCGCAATTCCCACCTGAAGACGCTTCGCGTGGGCGAGCGCCGCCGGGGAGCGACCATCAAGCTTGCGGCCGGAAGCGTTCACCAGGCGCTCCGTACGACGCAACAGGTCGTAAGAGCGGATCAGCGCCCTTCTGCTCTCCTCAATCAGTTGGTCCTGGAAATCTGCGGCCGCGTGCCCGCGCGGGCAAGTGGGGATTCTTGTTCTCGAGCATGCCGCTCTCCCTGTTCAGACGGGAGCGCGGATCAACGTCTCTCGTCGCCAATGGTGTCCGGTGGGTGGTTACCAGCGATACGGCAGGGTACGCCGATTGGTGCGCCGTGGCAAAGCCAATAGTTTCGACCGATCTCGGACCGCCGCAAAGGAGTGCCGCAGGGCGGCCTGGCTCGCCTCAGAAGGTAAAGCCGGACGACGGCGCGGCGGCGGTCGCGGCCGACAGCCTGCCGCGCTTTTGCAGCCGCGGCTTTTCGTAAGTCTTCTTCATCGTCCATTCCTGGGCGGGTCAACGACCTGCGCAGGTGAACGCGATGCGGCCGCCCTGTCAAGCTTAGCCCGGGAATGTTTGCCCTTTTGGCTGTTGCTTAGGTCAGCGCGGCGGGAGCGGGGCCGACGACCCGGCAACGACGCTCGACAGCTTCTGGCGCTTCACCAGCACCGGTTTCTCATAGATCTTCTTCATGGATATGCCCCTTGCCCAATTTGCCGCCTCAAGACGCAAGGGAAGTGCCGTTTTGTCAAAAAACGTTTTCGTGAGATGCGTGCAAAGCGAGCCGGCTGCAACCGAATGCGGGCAGGCTGTGGTGAGCCGGCAACATCGAGCCTGCTAAGGTTCGTTCCTAGCCCGCGTGCTGCAGCCAATGGCGGTCGAACACGTCGAGGATGGCGCGGTACTCGGACGGCGGGATTTGGTTGACGCCGCCGTCGCTGTCGGCACTGAGGAACTGGCCGAGCTGCCGGTCGACCGCTTCCGGGTGCTCCATGACGATGCCGAGGCTCGCGAGATCGGCGGCGATCGAGGTGCCCGGCGGCAGGTACCCGCCCCATTGCTCGGCGGCTGGCGCATCGCGCAGGCGCACCAGAAGGATTCTTGTCAGCGAGGGCTGCGCCTCCGGGCCGATGATGGCGGTGCCAACCATATAGCCGCCGAGCACGCTCACCGGTTGCGTCTGCGGGAACAGGCAAAGGAAGAACTGCGCTTCGCCGCCCACCTCCTTCAGATGCAGGTAGAGGCTGCGCTTTGCCGGCGTGACCGGCCCGCCGAGTTGCAACTGCCCGGTCGGCAATGTCTCGCGATATGTGGCGGTGAACGCATGCGCGCCGGGCCCCGCCTCGATCGACAGGCGGCCCCTGATGAGCTGGCCGCGATAGTAAGGCGACCAGGCGCGCGAATAGCAGGCATAGGTGCCGGCAAGCGCCAGTCCGGTGCCCTTGTCGTCATGTCCGGGCGAGGCCTCGGCCTGCGCGTGGGCGCGGCGTTCGAGCTCCGTCGCGTCAATGCCGTGCCGGGCCGCGATCGCGGCCGTGAAGCTCGGCAGATCGCTCTCGGCGATCCAGGCGCCGGGTCGCTCGAGGCGCAGCACTTTCGCCCAGTCTTCGTAGACGCTGTGCTCGCGAGGCTGGGCGCGGCCTTGCAGCCATTTGTCGGCGCGGCCGATATCGAAAGCCGTCTTCGGATTGACTGCTCGGAACGCCGCCGCCAGATCCTTGCGGCTGGCGGTTCCCAGCACGACCGAAGTCAGTCGTAACTTCTGCGCGATGTTCAGTGCCATCCGGCTGCACCTGTTCCGTCCCGACAGAATCGGGATTGGCCTCTTGTTCGAGCGAAGATCATGCTTTCACGGCCGCCGCAAGCTCACTGGGCAGTGCAACCAGGAGCAAGCAAGCCGTCCCGCCGGCTCCGCAGCAGCGCCGCAGGACGATCCAGGCCAAGCCATCCGCCTGCACTGGACCTGCATTTCTAGCGCGCTCCGAAGGATCCGGGCTTCTGCCCGGATCGGCGAGGCAGAACAGAAACGGCCGGACAAGGGCCGAACCAGACAGCCGCCCGGCCAGCCTGAGGGCTGGGGCGTGGCGCCGCCGGCGGGGCCGGCGCCTGCCCGCGCGGATCGCAAAGCCGCGCGGTTCGCGCGGGCCTTCGGGCCGGTCAATTGAGGGGGAAAGTCGCCTCCCTCATCCAGCCGCCTGCAGCTCCTTCTTGCGGGCCGGCCGGCGGCGTGGCCGGCGTTGCGGCGCAAGCTTCAGCATCACCGGCGGCTCGCTCGACAGGGCGCCCGTCACGGCGCTGACCATGCCATGGGCGACGAAATCGGCGTTAAGCCCGGCGGCAAGTTCGGCCGCGGCCTTGGCGTCGCTGTTGCCGATTTCCGACCAGGACACGATGCCGACCCTGAGACGCGGTTTCAGCCGCTTCAGCCGCCGCACCATGAAGCGCGCGTGCTTGGTGGAGTCGCGGTTGAGGAAACCGATCACCACCGTATCGACGCCGCTCAGGTCGAGGCGGCGGATCCCGGCAGGTTCGAGGTCAATGAAACTCGCTCTCGACACTTCGGCGCCCTGCACCTCCAGCACCTGCGCCAGCATCGCGGCGGCGGCGTCGTCGAGCTCGCCCCGCCCGCCGGCGCAAAGCACGGAGAAGCCCACGCCATCCGGAAGATCGACCTCCTCGGATAGAGGCTCCTTGCCGTCGCCGGCCTTCCGATCGTTCGCCTTGCCTTCAGCAGCCTTGCCCGCGGTGATCTTGGCTGAGGCTGCCTTGCCCGGCGAGGCCTCGGCCGAGGCAGTGGCTGCCTGCTGGTCCTCTTCCTCCTCGGCTTCCGCCTCCTCCGCTTCCTCCTGGGCGCTGGCGTCCAGATTGGCGACGAGCGTCAGCGCGCTCGCTGCGACCTGTTTGCGCTGTTCGTCATCCATGACGCCGCGCATGCGGTCCTGCTCGCCAAGCAGCAGCGCCGGAATCGCCACCTGGTCGTAGAACTCGAACAGGTATTTTTCTTCGAGCATCTCCTCGGCGTGGTCGGTCGCCTCGTCCGGATCGGCGGCGAGCAGCCGCTGATAGAGACGCGCGTGCGGCTCGAGCACCGGCTCGTTCCCGAACAGCACGTCGAGGAACTCGAACTGCGGCACGTGGCGGCCGAGGACGACGAGGCAGACGGTGAGCGGCGTCGACAGCACCAGGCCGATCGGCCCCCAGAGCCAGGTCCAGAAGATCGCCGCGACGATGATGGCGAGCGGCGAGAGGCCGGTGCGCGAGCCATAGAGCCATGGCTCGATGACGTTGCCGGTGATCAGCTCCATGGCGATGAACAGTGCCCCGGTCCACAGAAGTAGCGACCAGCCGGGCGCCACCGCCAGCGCCAGGAACAGCGGCAGCAGCGCGCCGATGATCGGCCCGATATAGGGAACGAAGCGCAGGGCGAGCGCCAGCATGCCCCAAAGCAGCGCATTGGGTATGCCCAGCACCCACAGGCCGATGGTGATCGGGATGGCGTAGATAACGTTGACCACCAGTTGCATCAACAGATACTGGCCGACCCGCTTGCCGGCGTCCTGCAGCGCCTGGGTGGTGCGGTGGAGATCGCCATAGCCGACGAGACGGATGAAGCGGTCGCGCAGATCCTCCCGCTCCATCAGCATGAAGATGACGACGACGACCACAAGGCCGGCCGAGCCGAGCGGGCTGAGCAGCGGCTCTATGACCTTTTGCAATACTTCGAGCGGCCTTTCCTGCGCGACGATCTCGACCGGGATCGGATCGCGCTTCGGCGTCTCGGCGGCGGACGGCAGCTGCGGCTCCTGGCGCTCGAACTCCTGGCCGACGCGCTCGATCACGCCGCTCAAGCGCGAGATGATGCCGTTGCCCAGCCCGTTTTCCTTCAGCGCGCGGATCTTTGTCAGGATGTTGATCTGATAGACGGGGATGTTCTGGGCGAGGTCGCTGACCTGCGTGGCCACCACGAAGGAGAACAGCGCAAGCGCGGCAAAGGCGCCCAAAACGCTGGCGATCACGGCAGGCAGGCGCGGAATGCCGACGCGTTTCAACGCCGACACGAGCGGCGCGATGGCGAAAGTCAACAGCAGCGCGACTGCGATCGGCAAAAACACCTCGCGCCCGAAATAGAGCGCCGCAACCGACGCGACGACGGTTGCGACCGTCGGCAGCGCCGTGCGCGGATGGCTGCGCGAGGCAGCAAGCAGGCCCGCCAGCCCCGGTTCCGACTCGCGCGTGCCGTTCTGACGATTATCCGCCACCGTGAGTCTCCACCCTGCCCGCCATGATTGGCTTTCGCCGGCGTGCAACGCGCGGATCGGAGGATGGTTGCGAGGCGCTATCAGTTGGAGCGAGGACGAAGCAGCTGATGCAAATCTCCCCTTGCGGACAAGGGGAGATTTGAAGCGCTCGCCGCCGCACCTGAAGGTCCGTGCCCGGCTATTTTACCGGGATCATGAGATGCGCGTAGGGCGTGCCCGGCCACATCACGTAAGGCTTGGACGTGTCGGGCTTGGCATCGGTCGGATAGCCTTTCATCATGTCCATCGCGTTGACGATCATCACATGCGGCCCCGTCTCGATCCAATTGTTGCCTGCCTCGGGCTTCGTCGCATAAGGATCGGTATTGCTGCCGTCGGTGCCGCCGGACAGCATATACATGAAGCCGACCTTGCCTTTGGGCGGTTCCTTCTTTTCCAGCCAGGCCATCGCCCATTCCATCGAGTTGGCATCGCCGCACATCGGATCCGGACCGGGCGAGGCCGGATTGTCCGGCATGCACCAGAAGCCGGTCTTGCCCTCGCGCAGGGTGCGCATGTTCCCCTTTTCATCCATGGCGTAGACCGCAGCGCCACTCGCCACTGCGGCGGGTGCGGCGGACTCGGCGCTTTTGATCAGCGCAGCATCGTCGGCAGCTGCGCCCTGGATCGCAATCAAACTGCCCGCTGCCAACAGCGCAGCGACCGTCAGAAGCCGTTTCATGGCCGTTCTCCGGTTCGAGTTGATGTCTTTGTGCATGATGTCGGACGTCACGGCGTCCCAGAGCCGTTCGTCGGTGCACTGATCCTACCAGATTACCTGCAGGCGGACAATTTGCCTTTAGCGCTCGCCAATGTCCTTCCATGCTCTCGAACACTGGGGAACGGCGGCTGAGCTCCTTCGTCGTCCTCAGCGAAACGACGCGCACAGACCCTAGGCTGCCGGAGCGTCGGCTGCCGCCGCCGTTGCTGCCGCCTCCCTTTATGTTGCACTGCGTTAGATTTGTTGCATTGCGGTATGAGCCCATAGGCGCGAGGCTTTACCCAAGGCGGGATACGAACGACCGTTGCGAGGTTCGCCTTCGTGTCAGCACCATCGCCGGACTTCCGGCCCGACATTGAGGGGTTGCGGGCGCTCGCCGTGGCGGGCGTTGTCGCCTTCCACTTCGGCTTCACCGCCCTGCCCGGCGGCTTTGCCGGCGTGGACATCTTTTTCGTCATCTCCGGCTACCTCATCATCCGCCATCTGGTCAGCGAGATTTCGCTCACCGGCCGGCTCGACCTCCTTCGCTTTTATGCCCGACGCGCGCGGCGCCTGCTGCCGGTGGCGCTGTTCGTCATCGCCGCCACGCTTGCCGTCGGCACGCTGATCCTGTCGCCGGAGGAGCAGCAGCTCTATTCCAAGGGCGCGATGTTCGCCTCCGCTTACATGATCAATCTGTGGCTGATCCGCTGGTCGTTCGACTATTTCGCCAACGACGCCGCCAACAACCCCTTCATCCATTACTGGTCGCTGTCGGTGGAGGAGCAGTTTTACCTCGCCTGGCCGGCGCTGCTGATGCTGGCGGCCTGGCTGAGGCCCGGCAAGCGGGCGATCATGCTTGCGATCGGCATTGCCGGCCTGGTCTCCTTCGCGGTCTGCGCCTGGCTGACCCCCATTTCGCAGCCCTGGGCCTTCTACTTCTCGCCGCTGCGCGCCTGGGAATTCGCCGCCGGCGGGCTGGCTTCGATGGCGCCGGCATGGCTGCTCCAGAACCGCCCGCGGCTCGGGACGGCGTTCAGCCTCTGCGGGCTGGTCCTCATTGCCTTCGCTTACCTCACCTTCAGCGAGGAGGCTCCCTTCCCCGGTTTCCTGGCGCTCGTGCCCGTGGCCGGTACTGTCCTTCTCTTGCTGGCGGGCGCGGCCGGCGTCGGGGACGGCATTCTTTCACGCAATTTCGAACGGAAAAACGCGGGGCTCTTTTCCTCGAATTGCGTGAATGCCGCCCTGGCGCTGCCGCCCTTGCAGTGGATCGGAAAGGTTTCCTACTCGCTCTATCTCTGGCACTGGCCGGTGATCGTCTATGCCGGCATGCTGGTCGAGGAGCTGACTTTTGCGCAACGCCTCGCCTGCCTCGGGCTGACGTTGGCGCTCTCTGCGCTGAGCTATCATTTCATCGAGAATCCAATCCGCCGCAATGGCTGGCTTATGGCCAATGCGGCGCGGGCGCTGGTGCCGGCCCTCCTCCTGACCGGCACCGGCGTCGCAGCCGCTTACGGCAACGCAGCGCTTGCCGTGCGCGCCGAGGACCCCGAGCAGCGCGCGATCGCGGCAAGTGCGGCCGAGCCGGCCACCGCGCGCGCCAAGGCCTGCGTCGAGGGCTACGACACGGTAACGCCGAAACCCTGCGTGTTCGGCAATGGCCAGCGCGTGATCGCGCTGTTCGGCGATTCGCACGCCGATCACTGGTCGACACCGCTGATCGAGGCGGGAAAGAAGAAGGGCTACCGCGTCGAGACCTGGCTGAAGAGCTCGTGCCGGCCCTCACGGTTTTCCTATTTTGTCACGAAGCTGAACCGCGACTACCGCGAATGCGACCAATGGCGCGAACAGGCGATCAAGGAGATCATCGCGGCCAGACCTTCGCTGGTGGTGATCTCCGAACTGGCGCTGACCTCCTCGCGCAAGATGGCGGCGGGCAAGGGCGAGCCGGACACGCCGGACGCCGTATGGCGGGCCGGCCTGCGCTCGACACTAACCAGCTTGAGCAAGGCCGGGCTGAAGATCGCCTTCATCCGCGACGTGCCGTTCAACGACGAGAACATCGACACCTGCGTGTCGCGCGCGCTGTGGCGCGACAAGGCGCCATCGCTCTGCGACCAGAGCCGCGCCTATGCCGCCAACGACCAGATGGCGGCGGTCGAGCGCGAGATCGTCACCAGCGTGCCCAATGCCACTTACGTCGACCTCACCGACCGCTTCTGCAACGCCACAACCTGCCACGTCTTCATCGACGGCCAGCTCGCCTTCCGCGACCAGCACCATCTGGCGACCCCATTCGCGGAATCGCTGGAACCGGAGGTGGAAAGGCGCGTGATCTCGAAGGTGGGAAGGTAGGGCGCCGCCCCTGTCGTTCGTGATCCTAGGGCGGAGCAAGGGAGCGAAGCGACGCGCGCAGACCCTAGGATCCATGCCGTGACGCTAAAGCGTTGCAGCAGTAGCAGAATTCTGCACCGTAGCGCTTCACGCCGAAGGTCACGGCATGGATCCTCGGGTCAAGCCCGAGGAAGACGACCGTGCGAGCGTCGGCGTTCCTTCACACCCCGTCTGTCCTGCCAGACATCACCCGCAAGGGGGGAGATCAGCAGCTTCTGCTCACTCCGCCACAACCACAAAATGCTTGGTCACCGGCTCGAGGATCTTCCAGGTGCCCTTGAAATCGGCTTCGACCACGAAGGCGTCGCCGGGGCCGACCTCGACCGGCTCGCCGCCATCGGGCGTGATGAGGATGCGGCCGGCGATCATGTGGACGAATTCATAGTCGGTGTAGGTGGCGTGATAGGTGCCGGGCGAAGCGCGCCAGGTGCCGGACATCACCTTGCCGTCCTCGCTGGTGTGCTGGACGGTCGTCTGCATGGTCGGCGATCCCTCGACCGCGATCCAGCCCGGCAGATCGCCGCCATCGCCATGCTCGACGGGGCCGAATTTCAGGATGGTGGGCTTGGTCATGGCAGGCTCCTGCGGTTGGGATTGGCTGGACGTGGCAATAGACGACGACGCCGCGCGCGCACGCGCTGCACGGCGACAGCAGGTGGCGATATGGCGACTCCGAACATCGAAGACGGCGGCGAAGAAATGCGTGATCTTCCCGCGCAAGGGCGAAGATCGACAGCTTCGGCGCCGCTTCGCTCCTCGCCGGGCCCAGGATCGCCGTCCAACTTTCTCGGAACACCACCCCTCCCGAAACCGTTTGTGCCTCGAAGGGGCACCCATCGAACCTCAGGGAGGCAGCGATGAAAAAGCTTCTGCTTGCTTCGATGATCGCCATCGCCTCGGCGTTTGCGATCGCCCCGGCGACTGCCGGTAGCGTTCAGTTCGGCATCGGCGTCGGCCCCAGCTACGGCGATTACTATGGTGACTACTATGGCGGGTATTACCCTCACCGCTATTACCGACACGTCTACGGTGACGACTACTACACTCCCTATCGCGAGCGTTATGTGGTGCGCTATCATAACCGGTATTATCGCGATCATTGCCGGATCAAGATCGTGAAGCACTGGCGCCACGGCCACCGCGTCATCGAAAAGATCCGCATCTGCCGGCGCTGACCGACCAGCGAGCGGACATCTCCCCTCGGGCGAGGGGAGATGTCCGGCTGCGGCTGCGCCGCCTTGCAAATTCCCGCCAAAATGCCATCTAGAAGCCGGCATTCATAAGGAAAGCAAAAAGTGACGCAGCGAAGCGGCAGCGCCGACCTGCCGCTGCATGGCGGGCGGGTCCCGAAATGGCTGGGCGATCGCATGACGAGGCTCGGCGCGGTGCTGTGCGAAGCCATCATCCATCATTACGGCCGCGACGAGCTTTTGCGGCGCCTCGCCCATCCCTTCTGGTTCCAGTCCTTCGGCGCCGTGATGGGCATGGACTGGCATTCTTCCGGCATCACCACTTCCGTCATCGGCGCGCTGAAGCGGGGCCTCAATCCGATGGCCGGCGAGCTTGGCATCCATGTCTGCGGCGGGCGCGGCGCACATTCGCGCAAGACGCCGGGCGAGTTGCTGGCGATCGGCGACCATGTCGGCCTCGACGGCCAAGCTCTTGCCACTGCCAGCCGGCTGGTCGCCAAGGTGGACAGCGCCGCCGTGCAGGACGGCTACGACCTCTACCTGCACGGCTTCATCGTCAGCGATGACGGGCGCTGGGTGGTGGTGCAGCAGGGCATGAACGGCGACGCCCGCCAGGCGCGCCGCTACCACTGGCTTTCGGAGGGGCTGACCAGCTTCGTCGACCAGCCGCATGCGGCGATCGAGGGCGAACGCCAAGGCGAGATCGTCAACCTCACCGACCACCGCGCGGAGAAAGCCCGCGGTGGGCAGATCGCGCTTCTGAAGACGATGAGCCCGGAAAAGATCCTGAGCGAGCTTGCCGTGCTGGAGCCGCGAGCCGAAGCGCCCGAGCCGGCCGCGCAGCCGCTGCTGCCCAACCTCGTCATGCCGGCGCATCACGACGTGCGCGAAAGCGACATCGTCATGCGCCGCCTGCACGGCAACATTGCCGCCGCGATCGAGAGCGGCCCGAAGGATTTTCCCGAACTGCTGCTGGTGCCCGGCGTCGGCCCGCGCACGGTGCGCGCGCTCGCCATGGTCTCCGAGGTGGTGCACGGCGCGCCCTGCCGCTTCTCCGACCCGGCGCGCTTCTCGCTCGCCCACGGCGGCAAGGACCGCCACCCCTTCCCCGTGCCGCTTAAGGTCTATGACGAGACGATCTCGGTGCTGAAATCGGCGGTGAGCAAGGCCAGGCTCGGGCGCGAGGAAGAGCTGCAGGCGCTCAAGCGGCTGGACGGGGAGTCACGCCGGATGGAGCGCTATGTGACGGGGCCGAGCCTGAAGGAGATCGTCGCGGGGGAAATGGACCAGTCGCATTTGCTCGGAGGGCGGAGCGTGTTTGGGTGGGAACCACCACCTGATAGCGACCCGAAGCCGCTGAAGAAAGGCGCTTGAGACACGGCTGAAACGGCGTCACGCAAAGCGCGCAGATAACCGCATCGATCGGCGCTGCCCCTCATTGCCCTGCCGGGCATTTCTCCCCGTATAGTGACGGGGAGAAAGATGCTGTCACCGCCGCTTTCGCCAACCGCCAACGTCGCGGAATAGCTGCCAGCGTCGCGGCCATCCCCTTCTCCCCGTCACTATACGGGGAGAAGGTGCCGGCAGGCGGATGAGGGGCAGCGCCGAGGCCAGAAGTTTTTGCGCGGTCGTCTTTCAATACGCTCTTCGCAGTGAATCGTCGGAATGAATAACAATGCGAATTTGTCCTTCGGCACGTGGTTTAATCAGTGCTGGGATTGGGAGAGAGCCGCAGCCGCCTCCTGCTTCCAGCTTCAGCGGCCAGTTTCAGCCACTTCAAACTTTCGCCGGCGTCGGCTCTCACCCCGTCTGCCCCAGTGGCATAGGCTTTGCAACCATAAGCTGGTAGGGTGTTGCTGGATCGGCGCCTTCCTCGACAACCAGCAGGCCCCACGAGCCAAGCCGACGGAACCAGTAAATCGCATCCGCCTCTTCTAGACTGGATGGTCACTGCGAAGCGAGGTGGTCGTGGTCGGCTGGCCGGGTCATCTTCAATCCGGAGATCAGTGGATTAACGGTCATCGCCAGCTCGATTTCAGGTGCCCCCAGGCCGCCTTAAGCACAAACAGCAGTGTCATCAACATTGCGGTGTTGAGAACAGGATGGCGTTAAACACGGTCGCAATTACTGCAGCGACGGCCGATCATGAACATCATTGAACCGGAAACAAGTCTAATGAAACGCATTCAGTCACTCCAGTTGCATAGTCACATAACCAGCTTTCGATCCGGCGCAAGTTTGGCACATCGCTTTCCCCTCACCCTACCTTCCTCCCCATCATCATCCCGTAATGCACCGCCAACAAATCCAGCCCGAGCTTCAGCAGCTTGACCACCACGTCGCGCCCGTCGCCGGTGCGTTCGGCGATGGCCTTCACCGACTGGCCTTCGAGGCAAATCTTGCGCACCACCTCCGCCACCTCCCAGTGGGCGAGCGCGGCCGCTGCGTGGGCGTGGGCGCGGCCGGCTGAGAGCACGCGGTCGGGCACGCCGCCGCCGAGGCGGCCGCCGTCGATGCGCTCGCTCCAGGATTGCGGCTGCAGGCCCTCGCGGGCGGAGCGCTCGAAATCGTCGCGAAAACGCTGGCCGGCTTCGCGCTGCTGACGGGTGAGCGAGGTGATGCCGGTGAGCGGATCGACATTGCGCAGGCGCACGATGCCGCCGGTTGAGGTGTAGCCACCGTTCGACACCTGGTAGACGCGGCGCGCCTCGGCCGTGCCGGGGGTGAGGCGCTGGCGGCCGAAGGCGTCGGGCTTCAGCGCGAAGTCATGGCCGATCTCGCGGCGGATGCGCACCTGCTCGGCCTCGCCCTTGGGGAGTTTCGGGGGTTGCGGTTTCTTGGCGGCTTTGCGGGGCATGGGCGGTGTCCTTTGTGGTGGGTGGTGTGAGTGGCCAACGGGAGAGGCTGCGTTCCTTCGCGCCCCCCTCTGCCCTGCCGGGCATCTCCCCCACTTGGGGGGAGATTGGCAGCTTGGGCGCCCCCGCTCAGACCTGCGAGGGTGGAGGTTGGCGAAAGCGGTGGCGAAGTCTGATCTCCCCCCTTGTGGGGGAGATGGAGATGTCCGGCAGGACAGAGGGGGGCGCTGTCCCGCCGGCATATCGATCATTGTCGGCTCCCCCTCCGTCGCGGCTGCGCCGCGCGACTAGCCGGGGCGAACCACGGGTCTCGCCCGTCCTTCGGACCCCCCACTTCGCGGCGGCGAAGAAATGAGCGCCCGCTTCGCCAACAGCTCCCGCATCAGCCGCCGTTCCCGCACCTCGATCGAAAGCTGGGCGCTGGACGGGCAGAACTGGGCGTTGTCGACCTTCGCCTCGCCGCGGATGAAGCGCTGGATCGCGGCTTGCACATCGGCAAGCTCGGCATCCTGCACGGCTGCGAGATAGCCGCGCAGCTGCATCTCGGGATCAGCGAGCGCGGATTGCGGGAAGCAACTGAACATCGCGGCCAGCGCTTTCGCCGCCTGCTGCAATTCGGCTGCGGTCATTGATCTCCTCGATGATGGCGTTGGCGGCATCGACATGTGTCTTGCGGCGATGCCAGTTCTGTCCGGCTGAACGGCCCGAAAATAATTTCTCGTTCTTTTGCCGCGGAGCGGCAGCCCGGGAAGAAAACGCCAGGGCGTTTTCTCCCGATGGATCTATGGCTATTGGATTGTTGGATTCTGGATTCTTGGATTCTGGACTCTGGGGCTTATCCTCCCCCTTATCCCCTGACTTAACCCGCCGCTTATCCAAGCGCGAAAACGCCCTTTCTTTCGAAAGGCTTGGGTTGCCGCCCTTGAGGCCGTTGCGGCGCACCACGCGCGCCTTACGCGCATCCGCGATCATGCGCCGGGAGTAGATGCGGCCATGCCGGTCTCGCGAGAAGACGCGGTTCTGCTCGAGCTCGGCAAGCAGGCATCCCAGCTCCATTTCTGTGCAGCCGGCAAGGCGCGCGAGCGCCGCCTCCTCCAGCCCCTTGCCGGCGATGGCGACATAGCCAACCGGCTCGTGCGCGGCGGCAATGCAGAGCATCCGCATCCACAGGCCTTGGGCCGCCAGCGAGCAGAGGCGCAGATTTGGATCGGACTCCCAATCCGACCAGAAAAACTTCGACCAGGTCGTACCGCTCATGGGATTGCCTGATGAGAGGCCGGGCAGCGGCAGGTGGCTAATCTCCCCCCTTGCGGGGGAGATGGCCGGCAGGCCAGAGGGGGGTGCTGTCCCGCCAGCCTATCCGCTCTGCTTGTCCTCCACTTTGCCCATTGTACTGCTGTCGTACCTTGAAAGGATTGGCGAGGCTGGCGTTCCTTCACACCCCCCTCTGTCCTGCCGGACATCTCCCCCGCAAGGGGGGAGATTGAGCACTCCGCCGCCGGCGCCTTCATTGTTGCCACTCTCACATCCCCCTCCCGCGATGGCCGTGAAACCGCGCATGATGATGCGCGCAGTAGGAGCGCGTGGCCGACGTCGGCAGGCCGCAGCAGAGCATGTCGGGACCGGGCCGCGCGCCGACGGGATCCTCGTCCGCCTCCTCGCGCAACGCGAGATCGACCGGCGCGCGGCAGCGCTTGAACAGGCAATCAAGGAAGCGCATCGCCGCGACATGCGGCTGGCGGCCGGGGTTTACC